>MFZT01000029.1:7636-13229 GCA_001789515.1 Candidatus Roizmanbacteria bacterium RIFCSPHIGHO2_02_FULL_43_11 | reverse complement strand
GAGATTTTCATCACCCTTTAGCTTGGACACATGAACAAGACCTTCGACCCCAGGCTCCAGTCTCACAATATACCCATATCTTTCACGTCGCACTACCTCTCCTTTAACTTCCTTATCCTTGGGGTATCGTTTTTCAATATCCTCCCATGGATCTTTCTCAAGACGCTTAATGGAGAGATTTAGTTTTAGGTTATCGGGATTTTTTTCAACGACAACGACATCAACAATATCGCCAATTTTAAGATGTCGGCGGGGGTCAGAAACTTTTTGCCATGAAATTTCAGAAATGTGGATAAGTCCTTCGATTTTCTCTACCTCGCAAAATGCTCCAAAATCTGAAAAGCCAATGATTTTTGCTTTATATTTGTCTCCAATCTTTATCGCATCAAATTTCGCCTTGATGTCTTTGTACGAAATATTAAGAGCCGAGGCTTTCTGGGACACAACAAGGCGGTTTTTCTCATGATCCACTTCAAGTACTTTTACCTTGATTTTCTTGCCTACAAGTTTTTCCGGCTCTCTTATGAGATCTTCTGTAAGTTGAATTTTCGGGATGACACCACGTACACCCATGAAGTCCACAAACACGCCGCCTTTTCCGTATTCGCCACATATGACCTCGATCTCGCTTTCGTCTTTGTATTTTTGCTCAAGAATTTCCCATTTTCCTTTTTCGAAAAATGAGCGCATTGAAACAACGGGGTATCCTTCCTTTGCTTCTTCAACAACAACCTTAATAGGAAGCACGTCCCCTTCGTGCAGATAAGGAAGATATGAGTTTAAATCTTGTGCCTCGAGGTTCCCTAAGACAGCATATGATTTCCATCCGATGTCAAATAAGATGCCTTTTTTAGAAAGGTGCGCAATTTTTGCATGGATAATTTCACCTTTTTTGGGGGGGGTTATCGTTTGCTGCTTCAGCAAATCATCCATAGAAAGGACTTTCTTTGAGGGTTTACTTACTGGCGCTTCTGTTTTCTCTGTTTTCTTATCTTTTTTTGGGGTTTTTTTTGCCAATGGAGCTGGAGTTTTTTTAGTTGCTTCTTTCTTCTTAGGCATGTGTGCGGATCCTCCTTTTTCGCATAAAGTCATTATATCATGCAGCTCTAATATTTGCTATACGACTTTACTGGGTAGGAGACTCGCTTCACATTCGGTACGAAAGAGCTTCAGCGATGTGCTTTTCTGAAATGTGAGGAGATTGTTCCAAGTCCGCAATAGTTCGAGCTACTCTTAATGCTTTGTGTACTGCCCGTTTTGAAATTTCAAGTCTTTGTAGTGCTCTGTCAAGAATATTCTGTGCATGTGCGTCCAATGGGCAGTGTTCGTGTAGTTTTTCAATCGGGATATGAGCATTATGACATTTTCTACTCCTCTGTATATCCCAGGCTGTCGTGATTTTGCGCGTTGAGATTGTTGAACCTTGAGCACGTGATTTCTCTTCTGGTTCTATAGAAACATGTATATCAAATCTGTCCAATAAAGGCCCAGAAATTTTCCTTTGATATGCATGAGTGGTTCCTTGTGAGCAAACACATCGTCGCGTTGGGTGCCCGAGATACCCGCATGGACATGGGTTGGCCGTTGCAATAAGCAGTGGATTACAGGGATATTTTACATGCCCACAATGAGATGCCATGGTCAAACTTTTCTTCTCCATAGGTTGCCGTAGAGCCTCAAGACATGAGCGAGAGAATTCCGGCAGTTCATCCAGAATAAGTACCCCTCTATGAGCCTGCGTTATGAGTCCTACATGCACATGGGTGCCCCCTCCTATGAGTTGCTGCACCGAGATTGAATGGTGAGGTTGACATAGAGGTCTGCTTTTCACAAAGTCGCAAACATACCCCGTTGCAGACGCAATGATTCCAATTGCTTGTTGTTCTTTCTGCGATGGGGGAGGCATAATCCCGATGGCAGCCTGAGCAAGGAGAGTTTTGCCCACACCAGGATGCCCACGCAGGAGCATGCTGTGCCAGCCTGAAACGGAAATTTCTATTGCTCGTTTCCCAAGAACCTGTCCCTCAATGGAGGAGAGAGCAACGGGTCGCAGAGTATCGAAAGACTGTAAGTGTTGGTACGTTATTAAAGGGAGACCTGTAACAAGTTCTAAGATGTGCGTTATGGTATACAGTTTCAATTTTGAGTGCTGAACTTCAGCTTGTTGCAGAGCAGGAATGACAGCAGATTCAAAACCGTGTTTTTCTGCGTAGTTTAAAATCGGAATCAATCCCTGAACTGCTCGTATTGTCCCATCCAAAGAAATCTCTCCTACATAGAGTGTCTTGTTATTGGCGTGCGTCTTTTTCTGTCCAGCAAGAATTCCCACAGCGATTGCAAGGTCTAAATGTGTCCCTTTTTTCTGCATGTATGCTGGGGCAAGGTTGATAATGATACGGCTCTGGGGAAACCCAAAACCCGCATTGCGCATAGCCGTACGCACTCGTTCGCGTGCTTCGGCAATAGATTTATGCGGAAGGCCAATGATTTTGACGCCTGGCAGGCCACCACGACCAATGTCTACCTCCACAGTAATCCCAATTCCCTCAAGCCCACACAGACCAGCAGAGTGTACACGAATAGTCATAGGTGAAAAGCATAACAGGAGAAAATGAAATTTTTATGAAATACGCCGCCTTTGGAAGAATTACGTTTGGCGAGTAATGATAGTTTCAATAATAAGAGCCACAGGAACAGCAAGAATCGCCCCCGCAATGCCGCCAAGCTCTCCACCTATTGATAAAGCAATCAACGTAAGTACTGGATGGATACCAACAGCACGATTCATGACATAGGGCACAATAACATTATTTTCCAGCTGTTGCACAATAAGATACATGACAAGAGTTCCTATGCCCAACCACATAGATGATGATGCAGCGACAATAAATGCTGGCACTGCCGAAAGGATTGGGCCAATAATTGGCACAACTTCCAGTAAACCTGCGATAAAGGCAAGAGACAGCGCAAACGGCACATTCAAGAAAAATAGACCAATATAGGTGAGCACACCAATGGTGGTCATGAGGATAAGTTCGCCCCTTAGCCACGCGCCCATACGCTTTTCAGCAGCTTCCATGATTTCCAGAGTTTTTTTATACCTTTTCCCTTCTAAAAATTGTCCGAGCAACTTTTCAAAAAAATTCTCATCCAGCAAAAAATAAAAGGAAAAAAAGAACGTTGAAATTACAAAAAGAATATTCGAGAACACCCCTGTTACAAACCGGAAGGCATTTTGCGTAATATCAGGCAGAAATTGTGTCAACGTTGAACTGTTGAAATACGGAGTAAGAAATGGAAATGAATCAGTCAGTAAAACTGGCAAATTTGTTATAAACGCAACCATTTCTGCAACAATTGGAGGGATGAGAAACGCAATAAATGCAACAAGTGTGATAACAGCAGAGATAACAACGCCAAATGCTGCAAGGCCTCTGGGAACGCCACTTCGCGCCATTTTCCCAACAATAGGCTTTAGGGCGCTCATAAAGATAAATGCCAACAGCAACGCAAAAATGAGTCCTCTAATAGTCCAGATCAAGAAAAGAAACAGAACGAAGAACACAGCAAAAACAATAGTTTTGTATGAAATTTCAATTCGTTGTGTCATTGGTTGTTTAATTTATTATTTCTCTGTGCATCCTCATGGCCCACCTTGTAAATTTTTCAGGTCTCTTGCCCCATTATACCACCTTCGAGCGAGCGTAAACGTATGGATACGCTCTGCACCGTGATTGAGAAGTACACGCGAAAGTTCGCGCAGCGTTGCCCCAGATGTATAGACATCATCTATAAGGACACAACTTTGCGGGACTTGTGCTACCACTTTGAATGCTCCATTTATATTCTCTGCACGCTGCATTTTATTAAGTCCAGCAAGCCGGGGCGTGTTGATATTTCGTATTACACATGATGTGTTTATCAAAATTTTATATTTCCTTGCAAGGGCACGCACAATTAAAAGAGCTTGGTTAAATCCTCTTGTCCTAAGACGTGCGCTATGAAGTGGGACAGGGATGAACACACCCCCATGTATACCTGTGATATATTTTAGGATTTTTTCATGATGACACTCCAAAAGTCCATCAACAAGATCCTGAAGAACTTTTTCATACATACCATATTTTGCTGTTTTGAGTATTTTCTCAAATGGGCCTTTGTACTCGACGAGACCGCACTCATTGGCAGTGGTGGGAATTCGTCTCATTGCAGACACACACTTTAAGCACGCATACTTTCCTAAGGCTCCACACGATAAACATTTTCTGGGAAATATAAGATCTATCAGGTGCATAAGGAAGGACTGTAGCAGAAGAATGTGAAATTTTTATGAAAGAAGATCTGGGCGGCGCTTTTTTGTGATAGAAAAGGCTTGTTGTAACTGCCATTTTCGAATTTCGGCGTGATGGCCAGATAAAAGAATATCAGGAACATCTTTTCCTTCAAGATTTTGAGGGCGGGTGTAGTGGGGGTATTCAAGAAGCTTGACCTGTGTGATGCCCTTTTTATCCAACGCATGGAGTATGGGATCACCTCCTATTGCTTTTTTCAGCTCCTCAAGAGAAACATGAGAGAAACTTTCATCATGAGTTGCCTGCTCCTTTTTAAGAACTCCGGGCAGTAGACGCACGATAGCATCAATAATGACACCTGCAGGAAGCTCCCCGCCAGTCAGAATATAGTCGCCGATTGATAATTCTTCATCTATCTCGTCCATGACACGTTCATCAACGGCCTCATAATGCCCAGCAACAATAATCAGATGCTCATGCGTGGCCAACTCTTTAGCCTTCTCCTGCGTGAACAAGCTGCCTCGAGCTGATGTAAGAATGACTTTTGATGATGATGTTTTGACTTTTTTTACTGCTTTGATAACTGGCTCTGCCATAAGAACCATCCCTGCAGCACCGCCAAAGGGTCTATCATCTATTGTTCCATATATATCAACTGCGTACTCGCGAAGTTGTACACACTCAATTTGAGCAGCACTCTTTTCCTGGGCTCTTTTTAAAATGCTTGCATTCAGAAAGCCATCAAGCATTTCTGGAAAGAGCGTTATGACTGTGATTTTCATATCTGTTTGAAGAAGTCCTATAATAGTATTGTACTGGGAAGGGAACAGTTATCCAACCGATACAGTATACCAATTATGAAATGGCTCGTCTTAAGACTCTTAAGCGCATATAAGCGAATATATCCGATTCGCTCTTTTATCATGCGTGTGTTGACTGGGCAAGCTGGGATAGAATGCCGTTTTACACCATCGTGTTCTGAATACACATATTCGGCAGTTATGAAGTACGGAGTAGTCAAAGGTCTTTTCCTTGGTGCACGAAGAATTTTGCGATGCCATCCTCGCAGTAAGGGGGGGTATGACCCTGTGTCGTGATTATGCCCTCACAAAAGCCATATCTCAAACGGTTGAGGGTGGTATAATGGCCTCCATCCATCATGGGCACTGAAACAACCTTTTCCAGAGACACACACGCTCTTTACCCTAACGGCCCTGAAGGTTTTCATCCATCACCAGATGAAATTGAGCTTGTAAGGACGGCTCTTATCGGATTTGTGCTTGATGAGCAGACTCGAGACA
>MFZT01000029.1:6177-7403 GCA_001789515.1 Candidatus Roizmanbacteria bacterium RIFCSPHIGHO2_02_FULL_43_11 | reverse complement strand
CAAGACACCCAATCACTCGAAGAAAAAAGCCTGATCATACGTTACAAGTACAACCGTACCATCACGTCCTTACAAGTCACCCAGCGAGACAAGAAGCAGTAGAACGTGAGCAAAGGATTTTAAAGTTAAAAGATGGCCTTGTAGCCGCTGTTGCCTATGCTTCCCAAAGACCGCTTCCATATCAACTTCCACATCGTGTTCAGGCTGAGGCCCTAGAAAGTCTTTTAACTCGGACCCTTGATTGTTTAAGTTACCTTGCACACACTGACGCAGAAATTCCATACGATTCACGTGTGCTCAAACTCGTTGAGAGTCTGCCTTTGTCTGAACCACCTCATGACTTTGCCCCAACATCCGGCAGTTTACTTACCAAGGACGAAGCGCTCGCACGGCTACTTGTGGCAATCCAAAGTCACTGGTCGGCCTTGCTCTCATTGCCATTGCACACAAGTTCACACGAAGATCTACGCAGGGCAACACTAAGCCTTTGCATCGGGATGAGTGAAGCATATCAGACACTCACTCGAAGTTCTATCGAGCCATTTGACCACGCTGTTTTTGAGGCCTTGAGGAGACTTTCTGAAATTGAAGAGGGTGCAAGAGTAGAGCGTACAACTGGCGCTTATGGACACGAATCATGATGTGCTCGGTAGGAGGCGGCCGAGCATGTTGCTGCACTGGAAAGATGCCTAGCTTGCGGCACCTTCCCACTACGGCATGCTTAAACCGCCTCCTTGCTTCCGAGGCTTCATCCGAACGTGTACGGTTGGCCGAACCTCCGGCGGATCGCCTCTTCTCCCAGATGGAGAAGGTCAAAGGGCCCTTTGCCAGGCGTTCCTTGTATCAACGTGTAGGCTGTGGTATGCCCGTCCACAAGTCCTCCGGATCCTGGCTTACTGCTTGGCACTCGATAGCGCCGGATGTCCACGCTGCGTACTGTCCACTCACCGTTGGGGCCGAACCGCGTCCCAACTGAGTATGTGGCTTCCGGCACTCCGTAGGTCTCGCATGTTGCCGCGTCTTCCTTGTCGAAATACTCGCTCGAACAAACGTTGCACGCCCACATTGCTACATGTGGCATAGCCCTTTTCCTTTCGTGTATGAACCTCGGTTGCTAGCACAAGTTTACCATAATTTGAGCACGGAGGAGAAAATATCTTCTCAGTTTACGTGGATAAAACGTAGAAGTCGTTTCAAAATTCTGCTTGTCCTGTCGACCTATAATA
>MFZT01000029.1:2505-6142 GCA_001789515.1 Candidatus Roizmanbacteria bacterium RIFCSPHIGHO2_02_FULL_43_11 | reverse complement strand
TGATTTCTTGCTCAATCTGATCTTGAGATATTTCTTTAGGAGCATAGACCTTGAGGAGGGTTCTCCTAAGCAGTTGGCACAAGCCTAAGGGCAATTAGCAAGTATTGACGCGGATTTCTAAACAATTCCGGGTGGGAAAATCTGAAGCAAAATTCACCCACCAGATTTGGGAACTTGTCACGCGTCACATGATGATACATTCTTCTGATGAAAGTGCGATACACTCCAAACATACCTTCGATTTCACTGGTTAATTCAAATTCAAACTTCTTGTGGATGTCCACTTTGTGCTCAACCGGCCACCAATCAGATATTTTTTTGTAGATTCCTGATCCATCAGTATGAAGAATCGTACCAGGTTTCACATAGGTCTGCAAGAAAGCTGCAGCATCACATTTAGCAGGAGAGGCTTCTGAGAGTATGTGATATGCTAGTTTTCGTGTCCCGATTTGTTTTCCCATTAACAGAGCGTATCCTCTTTTTCCTCCAAAATATGCCTCATCCAGCTGAACCACCGTCTCCAATATCTGTTCATCTACAGGTAAATGGGTACGAAACTGATCAAACCACAACCGTACCGTTGGCTCTGAGAGATTGGTACATGCGATCGTTTGTTTGACCGGTATTTGTACCGTCCAACACCACAGGATGAGCCAGAATTGTTGAAGCGGAAGTTTCATGTTCGAAAGCCACGTATGTGAAAGGAGGGAGAAGCGTATTTGACACTTTCTGCAACGATATCTTCTCTGGGTAGCGTATACATTTCGACTTCGACAGTTCGGGCAAAACATATTTTTTCCGAAGATGATTTGACGAAGATACTGTCTAATCTTTGCCTCACTCGGTATTTGATTAAGTTGATACATGTCCATATTCTCTCATGGACTTGTGCCAACTGCTTTTGATTACCCCTACATTATACCTTGCAGATCAGGCTTCAAAAAGAGAAAAACAAAAACTCGCTCAGTATTCTGATAGGGAAAAAACCACAGCTGGTGTTATTGATGAACTTGATAGAAGTACAGCAGCTTTAAAAACGTCTATTCAAAATAATACGTTGTATTCTGCTGAGATAACCAAAAAATTATTAGCTCCACTTGAACTTTACGAAAGAAATCGGGATCAAAATCCCAAAAGAAATAAAGCGACACAAAAACGTGAACACTATGAAGAGGGTCGGGAAGATGCGTCATCAATAGGTAGCTTTGATATCACTAATCCAGAAGCTTTCTCCATTGATGTTGATGACGAGTTAAGTCCGGCACTAGTTGCAGAATATCTGAGCACTGATTTTACACTCGTTGTCAGGTCCGATATTGATCAAGAAAGTAGGTTAGACACTTCAATCTCATATCATGAAATTGTCCATGCTTATCAGGATTATCGTTTGAAAAGTAGAGTTGCCAGTGGCGATTCTCAAGCCATGCGTACTTATATGAGCCTTCGTGAAAAAACAGCAGATAGCGATGAACGGTTAATTATTTCTAACGAAGAAGAGGCCTATATTATGCAGATGTATGTATTAAACATACTGTCTCAGGGTCGTCTAGAACAAGAAGCAAGAAGCGGAACATTAACCGCCGATAGTTACATGGATTTGTTCCATGTCCAACCGAGTGAACGATCTATGCTGGACTTCTTTTTGGCAGTCGCAGATGCAATGTATGATAGCAGTACGACAATTGATACAGTTTCGCCTATCTTTAGACAATATATGGTTGACCATCATCGTCGTGCAGGAAGAGTACCGTATGATATAACTCCGTCGGGTGACATTCGCATCATTCCTTGAGTTTGTAACAGGACTTCGGGTATATTCGTGCGGTTTGACAATCCTAGACATTCTCTTTGTGAACAGAGAGTTAGCGTAGGTAGACAAACTGGCTCCGATTAGTTTACACGTGTTGGCAAGTATCCTTTAACAGCATTGAGTTACGTAGAGCAAGAGTTAAGACTTATTAAGAGTAGAGCCAGCGTCTCTCTTTTTAACATTTTCAAGGAGACTCTCTACATATTGAATAAATTCAACCGCTTTTTCATACACTTGTTTTGCAATATCTTCTCTATATGTATGTACTGACAAATTCCTTGCTTCAAGAAATGTGAACCACTCTTCTCTGGTTTTCAATTAATCCAATGTCTGCCGCCTTACGAATAGCATCTCTCGGACTCGCAACTTGTAGCCCCTCTTGCTTTTCGATTTCTCTCAAGACTTTCCAAGCCAGCTCAAACGTAAACTCGAATCTCTGTATAGAGGCGTCTTGATGAATAGGGTTATTCTCTAGCTCGGTAGCCTCCTTTAGTCTTTGTAGAGCTTTTGAGAGATCTTCTAATTGAGATTTCAGTTTTCCCATTTTAGTTAAGAGGAATTTGGGTTTTCTTTGCAATGCTCTTGAATTTTTCGGACACTGTTGAGAAGTCTACAATTTCTATCACGTATGGCAGAGATGAATTGTCAAAATCCTCACGAATCTCTCCGACCGTTCTTAAATCTATTTCTTGCTCGCTTTCTATTCCAATATCAACGTCACTAAACTTTCGAGCAGTTTCATTTGACCAGGAACCGAAAACAAAAGCCTTTGAGACATTCTTGTCTATATGTGAAAATAAAATATGGCGAATTTCATTAAGGATTTTCTCACTTAACATAGAAGAGATTATAGCACTTCATCTGTGCGAAATTGATGACCATTGACACACCGATACAGCTGTATTTTCCCCACACGTTTTCCCCGTCGGCTCATACTCATTTTCTTTATGATACCATCACGCTTGCATCTTCCCACACCACACGTCGGACAGCTTTTCATGCACATAATAGTACCGAAAAACCATCAAAAAACCGTTAAAAAGAGGGAATTATGTGGTTTAGATTGTTATGAAGATCTAAATGACTATTGTAGCCCGAAGTTTCAATACCAGCGCCAGTATTTCTTATAAACAGTGTTTAGTGGCTGAAGCACTCGCCTCAGCCACTCGAATTCTCTTCCTGCACAAAACGTTGCTTCCCAAGTACTACAGAGAAACTCGTATCATGCTATCTGAGCACTCGTGTACTGCACCATCTCTGTCTCCGTCCGCGCAACGAGCCCCTTGGGGCCAGCCAGTGCTTTACAGGCCCGAGAGTATCAGCGCGATCACTATGATGAGCACGATGATGACAATTTCTCCTACCCTATAGAGCAAGGCCTGGGCTACTCCTTCAGACCAGTCTGGCTGTCCACGCGCTGATTCTTTACCGAGCCAGACAATCAGCCCAAGGACAAACCCGCTCCCAATGCCATAAGGACCTTTTCCGAGAACAAGTCCGACCGCGGCGCCGATTAGCCCAAACCAGAGCATCGTGCCCTCCTCGTTTGTGGTTGACATCCGATTAAGCAACACTCTGGAAAATTCAGATAATTTACCAGGGTGCTACCGAATCAGAAAGCCGATAATGTAATGTGGAGATGGGGGGAGTTGACTGGAATCGCCTAAACTCCTATTTTTCTAACTGGTATACTCGTCTTTCCCAACTATCTCCCGCTTAATTTTATCACGCAAGGCGGGGGCTGGACACATGCTAGTTCCTATTTTTTGATAAAAGACAGTGGAAGCAAGTCAAGATACCCTTATAAATACTATGGGGGATTGCTAT
>MFZT01000029.1:1721-2447 GCA_001789515.1 Candidatus Roizmanbacteria bacterium RIFCSPHIGHO2_02_FULL_43_11 | reverse complement strand
CAAGTTGAGATTTAATCAACTTTACCGTTTCTATGTCTGCCATTGATAATTTGCTTGATTCAAGTTCTTTACAGAGCGATAAGATTTCTAAATCATCATCCGTTGATAAAACATATCTTTCTTTTTCTCCACTAATAGCAACTGATTTTTTTGTAAGTTTTCTTTTCCTTTGTTCTATTATCTTCAGGTAGTCTTTATCTTTGAGTAATGCTTCTCGTAACTTTTGATCTCTATAACCTTTTTGTATGTATGTGTCCTCAATTTCTTGTAATTTACCTTTCATACTGCAAGTATATCAAAACACTTATTTGTCTTAAGACTAGCCGGTTATTATTGAGCACCTTTCATTAGGAGTTCAGCGATTATATTAGAGATGATAGGATTGCTTATAATCTTTTGATAGACCCATTGTGTAGACGCTTTTATTTTTCCTAAAAGTACCCCAACTTTTTTCGGATTTTTACTGTTTATGAGCTCATTTTCTAGTTGATTTACAGTTTCAGAAAGTTCCTCTTTCCCTTCTAGTTGGCGATCTTCTTTTATCTCCTGTTGTAGGGTTTGGAAAATAGTCTTAATCTCCTCAATCTTTACTGTAATAGGACTATTTGCACCATATGTTGTATTTTCAATATTAGTGCCATAAATATGTTTTACCACATTAGATGATTGTACCTGAGCATCAATCTCCCCTTCAAGCTCTTTGATACCCTTTGACTTTATTTTTAC
>MFZT01000029.1:0-1694 GCA_001789515.1 Candidatus Roizmanbacteria bacterium RIFCSPHIGHO2_02_FULL_43_11 | reverse complement strand
ATAGAATATTGCAATTCTTTTATGGGTAAATAGGTATTCGGATTTTCTTCAAGTGCGTTCAAAAGTATTTGAAGTATCTCGCGTCTTATTTGTCTTTTACTCATTCCGTCTTTGAACACAATCTTTTGAGCTGTGGTAAAAAAGCTATCTTTAAGTCCAATGGAATAACTATCATTCGCCACGTTGAAACCAGTTGGTTTTTGGTTAAATTCTATTGTGAAGCACTTTGAAGAATGACTAAAAGTTTCTTTTATAATTTCAATGTCTAAAGGAAGGTGAGGTATTAGATTTGCTAAAGCAAATTCAGTAGTTTCATCGGAACCATATAGAGTTTTCTCGTCAGTTTTCCATGAATATGCAGTAAGAAATCCGAGATAAAACACAATACATCCGATCGTCTTTTCATTAGTTTCTGTCAAAATAAAACGCCGCAGAACAACATCAAAACCGCCATCGTTCATTCTCCCATCAACCGAGGTATCACGAAATACAAGATATGGACTTCCGCCTAGAACTATTCTTGCAACTTTTTGCATATTTGTCATATTTTTATGGTAATGATTCACATGCTACCCCATCTCCAATTCCTATATTATCCAATCTCATAGGATCATTCTCCGCTGTAAACCCGCAGCAGTTGAAAAATGTCTGTGCCTCTGCGTGGGATGAAAAATCAGAACAATCTCTGTCAGGACTACTACACGAATATTTACATGCTCCTCCACTCGTTGTATTTGTTTGACTTGTCGTAGGACTGGATGTAGATATTTCAGGCTTTGATCCATTACATGATCCCCATAAACCCTTATTTGACGATCTTGCTTGCTGTTCTGCCTGCCTAAATACATCTTGGTATTTAATATCTGGTGGATATGAAACTGCGGACGCATATCCCTGTAAGACAAGCTCTTTGTTTATAAAAAGGTCACCGATATAAACGTACCGAAGCAATCTTCCATATCTGTCTGTTTCAGAAACATCTTTTTCAAGTTCAACTATTTGACCTGCGACAAGTTCTTTATTTTTCGCTGTGGCTTCTTTTCCAAAACACTGAATTGATTTGCGAGGATCAACGCTCTCTGGCGTATCAATGCCAATATACCGAACTCTTTTTATACTTCCGCCTAAATTAACATCAATAGTATCTCCATCAATAACAGATACAACTCTTGCTGATACTGTATTTGGGTTACTTATTGTAGACTGCGTAATTAAAACACTTGGTTGAAGCCCAGCAGTAGATATTGTAGGTTGTATTGTTGATATAACGGATTGGTTTGTATCAATGATTTTAGTTTTTAGATTTGTACTGCTTGGCGAAGTCGTTCCAGCGACCCATGCACTACCAAAAAAAAGAGTTATCAACGAAACTGCTGTCAACAGTATATTGCGTATCTTTTTATTACTAATATTCCTATAAATAATCCATGCGAGTACAACGCCAATTGTAAAAGGCAAAAACACAAGCCCTAGAATACCTGCTAGTGGAATTGTTATTAGTTTTTTCTTCCCTAAAAAGAGCTTTTTGATTTCGTTTATCAATTTATTAAATGAATTTATATATTTCCAATAGTTTGGTGGAAATCAACTTTGCCACCACTTATTTCTTTAAGTTTCGCTGAGAAATGTTTAAGTCGCCCCTCAAGAGATAAACTGAATTCCTCATTGAGTCTCTCAAGGAATGCAAAATAGAA
>MFZT01000028.1:4135-9864 GCA_001789515.1 Candidatus Roizmanbacteria bacterium RIFCSPHIGHO2_02_FULL_43_11 | reverse complement strand
GCGCACGCGACGAACTGCCAGGTTCTTGTATTATTTGCTCATGAGGCGTCTCCAGCAATAGTACACGAAGTACGCACCGGAAATCACAGCCATCAGATTGACCAGCTTCACCTGCTCGGAGACGCACTTCACTCCCGTGCCGGCTGCACATGGGATGTCCACGATGAGCTCTATCAGGCTTACAAGAGCCACTACTGCAAGCCAGAACTTCCGAGATCGCTCCTTCTCAATGTATCCCATGAGAAGGACAACTCCGGAATAGATCACCGTTCCCCACAGATCGAAAAACTTGTACCCTTGAGCCGACCACATGACCCTCAGGATCTGCTCCGGGCTCGTGTGAGTCCAGAACGCGATGATTTCCTGCATCCTTCTGCTCCTTTCTAAGAGCTGCCCTGGAATGGGCAATCCATCACCGACATACATAAATAGTTTGTCAATAATGCATTGCCCATTCTGATTTGATTGGCTAGCCAGAGAACTTCAATAGCAAAGAGGCATATTGGCCCGCATCTGCAGAATCGTCAAAGTGCATAATGCGCAAATCTCGGTCAAATGGGCGGCATGCACCCATGAACGAAATCTCACACCAAAGATAATTATACCATAATACTATAAGTTGTTGGGGTGAGAATGAAGAATAGGTTATTTCACAAGTTTCCGTTCAGTCTCGATGGTATACTTTGCTTCTGGCACAATGCTTAGACGATCAAAAGGAATAGGCTTTCCGGTTTTTTCATCAAAACCATAGGTGTCCAGATCGATTTTTTTCAAAGCTTTCTCGATAAGTCGGATCTTCCTTTTGAGTGTTTTTGTCTCAGCTTCAACCGTGTCGTGCCCTATTTGCTCACGCACGTCAGTATCGATGGCAGCATTATCATTAATATAATCTGGGTCGTTAAAAGGATCCTGAGCCTTAAGATTGTCTATAGTTTTAAGAAGCTTGTCCCGATCTATAAGAAGGTGTTTTTTTAACTGTTCAAGCTGTGTTTTCGTAAGATGAGATTTTTTTGCCATGGTTTTTTGCACGCGTGTTTAGTAACGAACGCACCTTTTCTGTAAGAGATGAACGGTACCTGACAAGTTCAGTAATGCTCAATATCACAAACAGAACGAATGAAACGATAACTGTGACCCGCAAACCTGAGAAGTATACGATATCTTCTTTAAAGTTGTCAAGAATAAGCTTGGAAAAGCTTGCTACAATAATAAAAAAGCTCAAGATTGAACTTTCATTAATCGAATCGCGGCGATAATTCATAAGAAGGCGCTGGGAAAGAGCAAAGCCCACAAACATGAAAATGGCTTCATAGAGGGCAGTAATATGTCGTAAACCCTCAAACCCGACATAACGCACGTGTAATGGAAACGCTGTGACAGACCCAACGGTTGTCCCTGCAAAGAATGCTCCAACCTTCCCAATTCCTAATGCAAGAAAAAGTGACGGTATTAAGTAGGCAGCAAGCTCAAAAAAAGGGAGTCGTGCAAGGCGTGCAATAAGGGCAAGTGTGAGAAAACCCCCTACAAGAAAACCCGGCAGAGAAAGTCCTGGGTAACCATTGATGAGAATGAACTTAAGCAGATCAAACCCAAAATTATCAAAGTGCGTAGCGACAAATGCCAGCCGTGCTGCAATGAAGCCACCAATGAGAGAAAGGAACACGATATCAAAGACCTGATCCTCTTTAAATGAGGTCCGCTTGAGATTTTTCCAGAGCCAGAAGAGGCCCCAGAAGAGCGCAAGAACAAGAAAAACACCGAATGTGTAGATTTTAACAATTTTTAGATCCAACAAGATTGGCAACATAATTAGTTAAAACTAGGTGAACTAGATGAACTAGGTAAACTAGATGAACTAGATGAACTAGATGAACTAGATGAACTAGAGTTCAGGATAACTCCCACACTATGCTCCTCTATCCCTCTATCCCTCTATATTATACTAGATCCTTCCTCTGTAAAATCCCCAACCCTTGTCCTTTTAAGCTCATACACATAAGCTCCTGTTTTTAGTGCGCTCCCAATATCTCGCGCAAGGGAGCGAATATACACTCCCGATCCGCATACAATACGTAATGTAAAAAAAGGATACTGGTAACTCTGTACGTCGATTGTCAATATTTCCACCCTCCTAGGCTCTAGGACAACCTTTTCGCCTCTTCGCATTCGCAGGTATGCTGGTTTGCCGTGCACTTTGACTGCAGAATACTGTGGAGGTGTCTGCAGTATTTCACCCATGAACTGCTGCAAAACATCAGTAACCCGAGATAAGGAAGGTTTTATATCGGAGCCTGTATGAATGGGGCCTTCAGAGTCGTCTGTTTCAGATATTTCACCAAGTTTTATGATCACTTCATACTCTTTTTGTGTGCCCTTCAAAACTTCTCCTAACTGACGTGTTGCATCTTGGCCAATACCCACAACAAGAACGCCTTCTGCTAACGGATCCAGCGTTCCGCCATGTCCGATTTTTTCACCTGGAAATGTCTGCTTCAGTTTACGGATGACATCATATGAGCTTATGCCTTTAGGCTTGTAGACTGCGATAATCCCCTTTTTCATAGTGTGGAAGTGTCAATCCTTACGTAACAGGCGTTTGACTTTTTTGATGAGGTTGAAAAGCATAAGTTGAAGATTGTGGCTCTCGGATGAGACAACAACGCTTTTTTCTCCTTTTTGAGCGACTTTTATCCCAGCTTTGTATAAGCCTCCTTGTTTTTTCTCCTGGATAACAACTTCTGCTTTATCAACATTTGGCACCTTCGCGAGTAACCTTTGAAACACTGTATAAAAATTATCTGCTACAGCAGCACTTGCTGTAGATAGGCCTCTTATGTTGAACTGAATAATAAGTTTTCGCGGTTTATATAAGTATTGGCTAAAGATACTCTTTGTGGTAATGATACCGATGGGTTTTTGATGGTCAAGAACAACCACACTGCCGATTGCATGATCAAGAATCATACTCGTTGCGTCGGCAAGTGTTGCGTTTAACGGGACTGTCAAGACATGTGTACGTTGAAATTTTTTGACCTGTTTCTGCAATATGGGATCCCTCTGCCCTTTTCTACCGAAGCCAAGTCTCTTGCGAGGCTCTGCCACGTAATCTAAAATGTCATAGTACGCCAGCACTCCGGTAAGTTTACCCTTCGCATCAATCACAACAAGTTTTGACACTCTCTTATTCTTGAATTCAGACAACGCTTTAAAAAGGAACTCTGTATCGCGTATAAGATGCAAATTATGTTGTCGTAAAGCCTCAGACACGGGAATGCGCAGTTTTTCCGATGCAACAATATGCTTCAAAATTCGTCTCGCTGATACAATACCTTTAAAAGTATCTCCCTGAAACACTGGTAAGTAGTGGATCTTTGATTCTTGCATGAGACGGATTGCTTTTTCAATAGAATCACTCATCTGTAACTTTGGGGGGTGCATGAGACTCGTAGTCACCTTTGTATGAGCAGGATACGATTTCTTTATCACTGCATAATACGGGTTAATGACCCCAAGGAATTTTTTTCTATCAAAGATAAAAGCAGCATCATGTGAAGAGCCGAGTTGATGCAGGGCTGCAGACAGAGTGTCTTCTGGAGATATCGTGATGATGTTTGTTTTCTTGAGAATGTCTTTGACAAGCATGGTTTAGCCTTCAATAAATTGGGCAATGTTCATGATAGTCCATGACGTGCAATAGATGCGATGCTGAGGGATGAATGCCTTCGCATATATGGCAACCAATCAAAGTAATTTGACATTGCCTTATGCTCGAAATTGATGCGTACTGACTCATTTTTACATACAATATCCTGCCTTGAGGCAAACGCCGCATACCTCAGATACGCCGGCGCTTTTTCTAAATCCACGACATCGACAGCTTCGACACCAAGGATTTTGCCAAGTTCACCAATATACGTAAGCCTCTTTTTAGAGCGCTGCTTTGTTGTCAGGCCTTTCGAAAAGACCACACCAAAGTCATAGTCACTTTCCCCATGGGGATAACCGCTTGCTCGCGACCCAAAGAAGAACACCACTTCGACTGGTTCATGCTCAAAGTATTCACTGATGTGCGCTTGTGTTTGTTTTGTAAGCATACTTTTTCTTATTATACAGGATGCTTATAGCGGTAATGAAGACTGACATGACCATTTAAACTTCACCTCAAATCAATCTATCAAATCCTCCGTATATCTTTCCTCAAACTGTGACGTTACATACCGAGCGAAGGTTCCTTTGTCCGGACGATTGAGGCCTTCTGTACATTTTTGGTAGAAAAAAATGCCCGGGAAAAAAGAGTGCGACCTAATTCGTCTCAAGCCTGCATAAGAGACTCGGGAGAACCATCACTCACGATGTTATAATAAGTTCAGTCAGAGCTGCTTCAAAAGAAGGTTATTAAGAATAAATGAACAGATTTACTCAGACAGTAGCCACTGTTTCCTGGCTGAGTAAAGAAGTGAGAATAGGTGTTTCGGGTTCCGTAGCCACTGCTTCAGGAACCTGAAACACCTATTCGAACCTGCCGGGGTGCTGAAATGGTAGACAGGCCGGTCTCAAAAACCGGTGGCCGCAAAGCCATGAGGGTTCGACTCCCTCCCCCGGCACATGCGCCCCACCAACATCACTCGTAATATAGGAGGATGGCTAACAGAAGCCGAAGGGCACTATCTTTACGAAACTGCAAAAAAAGTCAAAAAAGGAAACGCTATCGTTGAAATTGGATCGTGGAAGGGAAAATCTACCATATGTCTTGGGCTTGGTTCTAGAGATGGGCGCGGCGTAAAGATCGTTGCTATAGACCCGCATACTGGCAACTCTGAACACCGAAGAAGATTTGGTAAGGTTAACACATTTGCCGAGTTTAAACGAAACATTCATAAAGCAGGAGTCTCCCCATATATTGAGTCAATTCTGGACACATCTGAAAACGCATCGCATACTTTCTACGGTCGGGTTGGTTTTATCTTTATTGACGGGGCTCATGAGCTTAAGTCTGTGTGGTCAGACTGGAAATTATGGTTTCCAAAGGTGATAGATAATGGAATTGTGGCTTTTCACGATACATGGCATTATCCTGGCCCAAATTTTGCAACTGCTATTATTTTACTCACCTCGCACCATGTCAGGCATCCGCGACTTGTTGATACCATTACATGCTTTGAAAAAGTTGAGAAGAATTTTTTTCTGGATAGGATTCAGAACACGTGCTTTGTGCTGTATCGCACGCTTGTAGGTTTTTGGGGCGCTGTGAAACTTTCCTATTCCTCTCGTGCGTAAGAGCTTCGAATATTACCCCGAGATAAGTCCTTGACAGAACAAAGAGTGTGAGTATATAATCCCCCTTATAGGTTGTTGTGTGGCTTAAATCGCTGAGCCATTTTGCAGACCTGTGCGCGTTTTAAAATAGTCAGACGATTGTTCCCTTGTATATGCGTAATAAGGCATGGGATACTCACACACCTATCCAACTCTATTATTTACTATCGGTTAGAAAATCGTAGTAAAAATTGATGTTGGGCAGATGGGTGGGTATGCCCTGCCTTGTTTTGCCCATCCCCGGCTCTTACAGCTGGAAAGGCACATGTGGGATCTACCCACATGAAGCGTAGACAAGGCAAAAGGAGACTCTGTCATGAGTTGTGTCTTTGCAGCAAGCGAGAGCTGTGATCTGCCCCAGGCTGCCCTGCCTGGGAGCAATGCCGGCCAAGGCCGAACCCGCGCCGGGGTGA
>MFZT01000028.1:0-4127 GCA_001789515.1 Candidatus Roizmanbacteria bacterium RIFCSPHIGHO2_02_FULL_43_11 | reverse complement strand
TGGCGATGGCGCGGAAGTCATTGAGCGCCGCCGCCGCAAGAAGGAGCACCCCAACGGCCGGCACCCGGCGCTGGACCAGGTATCCGTGGCCGCCGGGTCTCGAGCCCCGGCTCCGCCGCAACCGCTCAACAGTGACAGCCACCGGCCCGGCAAGGCCAACACCGAGCGCCCCTACGGCGCCCCGCTGCGCTAGCCCAACCAGTCTCTCCGCAGTCAGTCGTCTGACACCCCCCGGCCTGTCCGGTTCAGCTCCTTGGCAGCACTCGCTGCGTGGGACTGAACCGGCGGGCCGGGTTTGAGACCCCAAAAGCACCTCTGCAACCCTGCATCATTAAATAGTCTCATAGTATTCATCTGTGCTATAATAGCTCGTCATATGAGCCCAGAGACACATGTAGATCCATCAAAGCAAAGCGCAGAAAAGTACCATCGTGCCCACAACCATCATAATCCTCGAAAACCCATCGTTCGCATAGCCGCTTCTGTTACACTTTTTCTTGCCTTAAGCCAAAGTGAGAGGCAAAAGGCACTCGCTCAACAAGGCCCAGATTTTAGTAAAAATCCTGCTGGTCAATGTATTAACCCTTCTGGAAGCCCTATCGAGCAAAATGTAACGGAAGGCTCTAGCACGTGCCTTGCTGTGTTTACAGCTCCTGATAAAGGTCAACTCAGTATCTTGCGTAATAGTACCGCAGCGAGATCTGGGAAAAGCGTGCTTGTACTTGAGCATGATGAGCAGGGGCGCAAACTATCTCAAACACGCATACCATTAACACATCCAAACTTTTCCCTACCAAATGAGATCTACATCAAGGGATGGAACGGAAGTGTTCTGCAGTGCAAGCTATCCCCATCTCAACAAACGTATGAAACATGTATCATTCAAAGCACGCCGCAGGAAAACCCACCCATAAGCTCGCGTCAAAAGCCTTCATCTGTAAGCGAAAGTCCACGTCGCACTTCTTCATCGCAGGCAACCTGCGTTGACCGCTGGGGACAATCTATACAAGAAAAAGCTTCAAGCCAGAACTATACATGCACCTGGACAGCATCAAAAAATGGCATGAGCTACAGCAACTTTGACGGTGCTGATGGACGATTTTATGTGGTATTTAATCCGGCGAATCGTGAATTGTGGTGGGATTATGGGTATATTAACCCTGCCACATTCCAATTTCACTCTGAGGAGCCAGGAAACGCAGTATCGGAACCGCCACGTGGTCTTTTTGAGTCTTTGTCACTTTTCCTAACCCGCCTTTTTGCCGTTGAATCAATCGCGACTCGGGCCCATCAAACGTCTCAAGCCCAGAGTGATCAGAAGAATTCCACCTCATGTATTCAGCCTCCTTTGTCACAAATGTACCTTACGCAAGGATATGGCCACACTGACTTTGCTCGTAAGCTTGTGTGGCTCTATGGCAAGGATGGTTTTCACAATGGGATTGATCTTGTACCGGCTGGAGAGGTGCTGTCTGCACCTATTCGGCCAGCCTTTTGTACTGGCACGGTTGTTGAGGTTTTTAATAATTACGATAATGGCTGTGGCAGTTGTGACGTCAAGATTAAAACCGGCGAGTATGAGGTGGCATATTGGCATATGGACTGCCCAACAAATATGCAAAGTGGTGAAGATGTAACCCAATCAACTACTTTAGGAAGCATCGGACCGACAGATAATTGCTCAACAGGGCCACATCTTCATCTTGGGCTTTATCAGAATGGTCAAGTCCAGGATCCACTTACTGTTTTCCCTTTTCAACAAGCCCAATAAAGGCCTATAAAGTTTTGCTATGATATAATTGCGCTATGAGCCGTGTTGAAGGATGGACATACAAAGTTGCCGGAGCTGCTTTTGCTATTTCAACTGCTTTAGGTGGACATCCCGACAGTCACACCGTATACGCACAAAGTGTGGCAGGATCAGCGGCATGTACAACTTTTAGCGGTGAGATCGTTCCTATTCGAGAGACTGATTCTCATTCGAAGATGACTTGCTTAGGGGTTCTGACAACCCCCCTTGGTAGCTTGGTAAGCATTTTTAGAAATCTTGGATCAGCCCGCTCAGATAAACATCTCGTTGTTATTGAGCAAGATATGCAAGGCACGCAACGTTCCCGATCTATTATCTCTTTAACCTATCCGAATTATGCTCTGCCTGATACGTTGACCTTTTTAGATTATGCTGGTAATAAATTTTCCTGCTCGCTTGATCCTATCCTTTCAGTATATGGCAATTGTGCTTTGGTAGAACAAGTTCAAGGGCCCGAACCTACCTCAACTCTCTACCCAACCAGAACACCAACCGCCCCTCCAACAGCTATACCAACCTCCACTCTCCCACCACATGCTGAAGTTCCCTCTATTGCACCGCCAGAGAGTTTCATTCCCGGCAGCCAGCCAGAACCCAATTACGAAGCAAGTACGCCAGCTATGTGCTACGACAGCTGGGGAACCCGTGTGAAGCTTGGTGAAAAAAGAGCAGGTACGGACGATTGTATTGCCGTCAATCCCGATACCCCTGAGAGAGGCTCAACAACATACACATACCAGACAGAGCCGGGGCCAGATGGAAAAACCGCCATCATTGAGGTTGTAAGACAGTCTAATGGGAAGATATACTTCAACATCCCACCACGACAAGCTCGTACAGCAGTGAGAAGATCGTCTTTTCAGAGCCTTTTAGAAGGGATGCAGGCTCTCCTTCCTTTCTTTCGTCATTCTGACGCGCGCGTTGTTGCACAAACACAGCAACAATCTTCACAAGATAGTACCCCTTCATCTGCTGTGTCATACCCATCAAAAGATCAGTTGCCAAAAGGTGTCCTTTCCCAGAAAGTTATTTCTTGGTATGATACCGTGCAGACTATTGCAGTGACACTTAATTATGATCCCCGCACACATCTTGTATTTATACAGATTGAAAGCAAGGGCAATCCCAAAGCACTCTCCCCTGCTGGAGCGATGGGTTTAGTACAAATAATGCCTGGCACCTGGGATGATATCAAAAACACTATTATTATGCAGTCGTGGCTTCTTAATGCTGCAAAACAAGCAGGAGTCGATCCTTACACAGCTAATCCCTGGAAGCCAAAGGACAATATCTTCTTCTCAGCAGTATATTTGATTGCATATTGCCGTCTTCCAGAAGGAGCCATTCCTGTAAATGATGTGCAGGGATATACTGAAATGGTCGCCTGGGCAGCAAAACGTTATCATGATGGCCCAGCATCCCATGGAATTTCCCCAAAAGGACAAGAATATATGGCGGGCATTCGAAATCTTTTGCCAAGACTTGCTGGACAATAATTGAGGCCCTTCTCAAGGCTTCTGATAAATCACTATAGGTTGAAATTGTCTTTTTTCATGGTATAATTGCGCTTGGTATGAAATATGAATTTTTTGTGACATTGGCTATTGCCGCTGCTTTAGCAGGATGTAAAGGAAAACCAGAAAACGCGTCCCCTACTCCACAAATACCCGCAGGAAAAACAGGGCTACTTGAGGGGCAATTTGCAGAGTATCAAGCAACAATCACTGATGTTTGTCAATCTTCAACTGATGGTGATATGCCTGTTGGAACAACCCGAAAAAGGGATAAGACTGTTTGCAAAGGTGGGATTCAGCTTGAAAGAGGTACTGGTCAAACAGTCACCATAAATGTTTTAAAGGGTACAAAAGGACAGAAAATCCCACAATCAGGAGCTGCACCATTTGAAGTGCCAGAAGATAAATACGCCCTTGAGCTGCAAGGAGAAGGAGGGGTTGGGCTTTTACGGCCTGCCGTAGATTTCTTTGGCGGCGACTATACCTTTACAGATCCAAGCGGAGATGTTTTGACCCTTGATACAGGAGTATCCAGAGGTCAACTTGCTATAAAGGTTGAAAATGTTCTTGATAGAGTTGCTACAACAAGTGTTGTGACACCAGATCAGTCTTCAGGGCCAACACCTACTGCAGAGCAAGCTGGCGAATGTATTTCATCTGATGGATCATTCCATCAAGTCGGAGAAGAATATACCGGCACAGATGGACAGGTATACAAATGCTATGAAACTTCTGTAAACTCTTCTGGTAATCGTGTTTCACAATTTGTTGATGCTGCGGGGAATAATATCGTCGTGATTGTT
>MFZT01000027.1:20710-23113 GCA_001789515.1 Candidatus Roizmanbacteria bacterium RIFCSPHIGHO2_02_FULL_43_11 | reverse complement strand
ATTTCTGAAGCTATTACTGTGTATCTTGAAAGTCTCCTTATGGATGGTGAGGAAATTCCAGACCCAGTTAATGCTACTTTTGTTGGGCCAGTTGAAGTCAATCGGCCGTCTGTGACACTATCTACAGTCTAACTATGCCAACAATTAATTCTAAGAAATTACTTCGATTTTTAAAGAATAAAGGTTTTTACATTCATCATCAAGTCGGAAGCCATATTATTTTGAAGCACGAAAAAGATAAAATCAAACGCGTTACTTTACCAATGCACAACAAAGACTTGAAACCTAATACATTGCTTTCTATATTTAAGCAAGCTGGAATTGCTAGAAAAGAGCTATTTGGGAGGTGATTTGGACTCGAAACATGTCTACCCAGTCACCCAAATGGGTTGCCAGGACAAACCACATAAGGATAGACCGCAAATTAAATCAGATTTATAGGCTTATCCTGTATACAGGATATGATGGTATCAGCCCATCCCTTTATATTCTTATCCAATGATTCTTGAGAAAACCAGGCTAATTGGGGTAAAACCATTACATTGCCTTTATAGTCTGAAACCTTTTCACTTCCTTCGAAGGCCAATCCTGCCAGCTCATTTTCTTCAACTTTTTCAATAAGGTATTCTTTGTCCCAAATTCTTTCATCTATGAGACTTACAAAAATGGCAGTCTTTTTAAGTTGGGATAGCTTTTCTTTATTAAGAAGGCCATAAGTATTCGGACTTGATTCTACAGTCGGAAATACGATGTCAGACTCTCTTAAAAGCGTATCGAGGCTTTTGTATCTATAATTGTCATGTCTACTTCTTAATGACCAATAACTTACATCCATCCCCAACGATGATACCATCTCAGCAATTCGCGTACCAATATCTCCCAAGCCAATGATGCCGACTTTTTTGCCTGCGATATCAATACCGAGTACATCCTTGGTAAAAGCATATGTGTAGTTAGATTTAATTTGGGCAGGGAGCTTTTTAGTCAAAGACAGCATTAGTAAAATTGCCTGTTCTGCGACAGCATTTGTTGCATAGTGAGGAATGTTTGTTACTTGTATATTATTCTTTTTACACCAAGCGAGATCTAAATATTCGTACGTCGTAGTAGCGAGGTTAATGAATTTTACATTTTTCAGTATTTTGTAGAGATCTTTAGGAAGTTCCCATCCCATGGGTACGGGAGATAGCGCGAGTATCTTTTCATCATCATCAGATAATGCGGAGATGTTTAAAATATCTGCTGTCTTGTCCTTAAACCATTGAACGGGAGTATATTCTTGAAGCCGTTTAAGTTGCTTTTCATTAAATTCCTCTTCCTGTGCAATTAAGATAACCTTCATTTTCATAAGTATATCACTATATAAGCTGAACTGACTGGTTAAAATCGGGACAAATGGGTTCGAAATGCGTCCACACAGTCATCCTAGAAAGAACAGAGCCTTGTGGCAGTCTAAAACTATTCAGATCTCTGGATATTTGGTCTGAAATCTACTATAATCTCCTTATGAGAAACTGGTCAACAGATACTTCAAAATTTAATAAAAATTCTTGTGAATTTAAAATTTGGAAATTAGAGCAGCTCATTAACTTTGGCCTTCATGGCGATCTGATTGACACAGTAGAACTTCGTACCTTCCTGCCGTCACTAACTATTGACTTATCCAAAAGGAAGTTTTTACAATTATTACTTAAAGATGCTTGAGCCAACTAATATCCTTACAGAAAAACAACTCTTCTTTTTAAAGTTATTTAGCACCTCTCCCCTCACAAAAAGCTTCTATTTATCTGGAGGAGCAGCCCTTTGTGGTTTTTATATACCCTATCGTTATTCTGAAGATCTTGATTTCCTCTCAGAAAATGAGTTTGATATTCAGAGCATACTTGTCTGGCTTAAGTCGATAAAAAAGCAATTGGAATATGATTCCTTCGATATTCAAACATCATTTAACAGAAATTTAATTTTTCTTGAATTTGGTTCTGAAACACTTAAAACTGAATTCACTTACTATCCTTTTCCGTCAAAAGCAAGCCAAAAATACCTGAATGTAACAATAGATTCACTTGAAGATATCGCTCTTAATAAATTATTCACAATCTACCAGAATCCTCGTTTTAGAGATTTTATGGATTTATTTAAGATTATACAGGAGAAGAAATTCGATTTTCGTCAGCTGCGACTTGATGCTAAGGCAAAATTTGATTGGGATATTGAGATGATACAACTTGGCAGTCAATTACTAAAGGTTACGGCACGAAAAGATATTCCAGTATTAGTTGGAATATTTGATTATGGGGAAATAGAGGCTTTTTTTACGAATATAGCATCTTCGCTACAGAGCGAAGTGTTGAAGTAGGTATTTAAACAATGTGGGTTCGAACGGCGTCTGGCCAGCAATCCCTC
>MFZT01000027.1:5937-20690 GCA_001789515.1 Candidatus Roizmanbacteria bacterium RIFCSPHIGHO2_02_FULL_43_11 | reverse complement strand
TAAAGGTGGTATGATAAATGCATGAAGTATGTGTTGATCCTGCTGGTTATCCTTGTAACACCCTTCCCCGTTTATGCTGCGAAAACATACGAGGCTCCTACACTCTCCTCTACCCCACGTGAGCCTGATGTAAGGAAGGATCAGGGGGCCACGCTACACTTTTCCTCATGGACACACATTGTCCCTCCGGAAACTTTTTCATATGATGTCTATTTCCAAAATGGATGCTCAACAAAGACACTCCCAAGAAATATTGGCAGGTACTGGCAGATAACTGATATTTGCGACTTTCATCTGCGCTCACATTTCAACAAAGCAAGAGCAGTACCAAACAGAGCCTGGATTATAGGCTTTCGTTACACTGATGAGAACCTGGAATTTCTCCCAGGCCTTCGTTTCCCAGAGAATTCACTTAAAATTGTCTACTCGTCAGATTATGGCCAGTCGTGGACAATGCTAAAAAGCTCAACTGTTGACTCAGTTAACAATACTGTTGCTGCAATCACGGATAAGCCTGGCGGGTATATGGTCATGGCTGGCTTTGTCAACCCAGCTACCTACTATAGCTACAAAGAGGTCAAGGGCATTTCAACACGAGGTAGCATTGTTGAACGCATAGTAGGAGGTTTTCTCAGCTTATTCAGACTTGTCCGGTGAATTTGTTGATCCAGCTTCAATAATTTTTTGCAGTGGTGCCTGACCTTTGCTTGACTCAAGACTGCGATCTCTCTGAATCATTGCTGCCATACCAAATAAACTTAGAACTACAAATATAACAACCCCAGTGAAGACATATTTGAAACTCATGTAAGGAAAGGACTTGTAACAGAATTTATTATACAGAAAGAACAGGGATCTTATTCATAGTTCTTATGGCATTAGAATGATATAATCTGACTAGAATGGGCCGCTAGCTCAACGGTAGAGCAACTCCCTCTTAAGGAGTTGGTTCCGAGTTCGAGTCTCGGGCGGCTCACAACCTCCGGAGTTCGGAAGAGCGTTGCAAGGCCCCATATCAGACGCAGCGTTACTATAAGTCTTTAAGTGGCCTTGTGCTTTGGAAGCTGTGATATAGATTATGAGAACTGAATACCTCAATGCTTATGACCCTGACCTATTTAGAAACCTGAGAGGCTTGTATTGTGCCTTACGGAGGGCTGATACCGAAGAAGCAATGAGGGCATACAGACTACTCATAAGGCAATATGGCAGGTGCGCAGCATATGATATAACGACATGTATTATTGACGCACTTCTTTCTGAAGGCTTCAATCTGACTGATCCTGAATTTGAAGATGTTTGGGATGTCCCCCCACTAGCTGACCTCATTCTCTATATGAATAATCTTCCTGTTTGATTTTGAAGACATATGCTATAATGCTTTTATGGCAAGAACAACTACTGGATCTGGAAGCACTTCAACAAAAACATCTACACAGAAGAAATCAATTCGCAGGGGCACAGGCACTACCGGGAAGGCTATTTCCCAGGCAAAGAAATCACCATCTATCTCTCATAATCAACCGCAAAAAGCAGAAATTGACCCCTCAGCGCAAACAGCAGAGAGTAAAAGAAAGTTTTTTGCAATCATTGCCGTAGTGGTACTTGCGGCCATCCTTTACTATCTCAAGAGCTTTTTTGTTGTAGCGCTTGTTAATAATCGCCCTATTACGCGATATCAGGTTATCAAAAGCCTTGAGCAACAAGGAGGAAAGGGCACGCTGGATTCATTAATCTCAGAAGAACTCATTAAGCAGGATGCACAGAAAAAGGGAGTGACTGTTAGTCAACAGGAGATCGACGAACGAGTGAAAAGCATTGAAGACGAGATTAAAAAATCAGGACAATCGTTTGATAATCTTTTGAAGACCCAAGGTATTACCCGACAACAGGTTGAAGAGCAAACGCGGCTCCAGCTCATACTCAAAAGGTTGCTTGCTGATAAAATAAAGGTCAGCGATAAAGAGGTTGAGGAATCTTATGTCCAGCAGAAGGACTCAAAACCAAAAGAAACCTCAGATGGAGAGTATAAAAAGCAAATTCGTGAAGCACTTGAGAACCAAAAGCTTTCTTTTGAAGCTCAAACCTATGTTCAGTCTCTTCAAAGTAAGGCAAATATTCGGTATTGGCTCAGGTACTAGATAGAAGGATAGAGGACGTAGGAGTTTGGTTACCTAGTTCACCTAGGTTAAATCCAGTTTACCTAATTATCCACAGTTCCCCTCAGTTCAACTAGTTACAACTAGTTATAACTAGTTATAACTAGTTCATCTAATTCTAACTAATTCACGAGCTCATCTTTTCTGTCTCTTAAGAATCGTGCCCACTCCTCAACGATGTCTATAAAAAACTTAAAAGGAGCTTCAATGAAATAGTCAAAAAAAATGATAAAAACATTAATCCTCGAGACCTGATCGCTCAGTAACTTTCCAAGATAAAGAATGGGGAGAAACAGAAAAGTCACAGCAGAAGTAATGATATTTGATTGCGTCTCAAGCATATATTCTTTTGCTGTCTGCCTGATCCGGTAACCAAAGAAGGCAACAACGCTAATAAAGAAGATGAAGATGAGTTTGCTCACGATATTGAAGCCCATTGCATCAAGTGCAGAGTAAATAACGCCAAAGACAACGCTGAAGGTAAGGAGATATAGAAGCGAGAAAAACATGAATAGAATTGGCTTTTGACTAGTCCTGCTGCGTGTTATGATAATTGGTTGTGTTTCATATGTCGGATCCTTATCAATAAGATCAACAATTCTCTCGTAAATCCGTTGAGTATTACTTTGCGACGGTGGCGTAATAACAGATACAATAATGCTCATGAGTACAGGTGGAAAGAATGTGTTAATTGTTATTGCAATGATGTCAACATGATCAAGCAGAAGTCTGGAAAGTGGTATCTCCAAAATTAGAACAAAGAGCATTTTGGTAAGAAAAATGTAAATAATGCTTTTTACTGCTGCGGCGCGTAATTTCTCCGAGGTTTGCTTATATTTGAGGTTACACACCGTTTGTACGTATTTTTGCAGCTGAGATGTATTGCTTAAAATATGCGAGGCGTTCTTATTATATTCAGTCAAAATTGCGTAAAGAATCTTAAAGGGTGGCACCTGTTTTTTTGCAAAACGTGTCAGAACATCGTCATAAGGATTTTTAATTGTGGCGTATGATCTTTTAAGAAAAGTGGGAAACTCTGACGCAGCACGACTCAACTCCTTATCAGTAAGGCTCACAATGTCGCCGTATTTTAGAACCATGATGTGATGGAGAATGAATGAATTATCATTTCTTGCAAGTGCTCGCTCTGATGCAACAAAAAAGTATTCATCCCTGGCCTCATCTGAAACATGAGGAATATTTACCTTATTTCGCAGTGTCTGATAGAAGAAATAGAGTGAGGCAGATTCACGTTGAGTTTGGGAACCACTAATATATTCCTCCAGTGCGCAGGATAGAAGTTCAGTAATAACAGCTCCAAGATGGATAGTCTTCCCCGCAGTTAAAGACGTATGAATTGCTCGATAAAATGCGATATACCTGTCAATAATATGCTGGATGTTCTGAATGTCAGTAGCTGAAAAGTGATTCTCTGGCACATATCTCCCCCATAAGAGCTCTCTGACAAGATTTTCTCCTTCATGATCACCTGATGTATTAATGGCAAGTCTTCTTCTTAGAATGCGTGTGATAGCGATTCTTCTTATAAGATGTTCCTCATTAAACTCTATAGCATTCCGAATACGCTCATAGACAAATCCAAAGAGGGAAACTGTTTGTGAAACATGATAATTCTCTCCCTCAACAGTTTTATTAGGAGGACTTTTTATATCAAGAGACGTAAGAAGGGCCTGCGTTATCTGAGAAAGGTGGATTTTCTCATCCTGATCAGTCATATGCCAGATAGTATACCTGTAAACTTTTATAGTACAATGAGATGCGGCCTTACCAATTGCCAATCGTTTGAAGCCTATAATATTACCCTATGATGCTCATTGCTTTTGATTCTGGAATTGAACGAACTGGGTATGCTGTATTCAATCTTCACGAATCTCGCTATACTGTTCAGGCTTATGGGTGTATCATAACACCGAAGGTCTCTACGCTCCCTGTTCGCATTGCAACACTCCATGATAAGGTTGAGGAACTTATTTCTCAATACAGGCCTGATGTTTTCATTATTGAAAGGCTCTTTTTTACAATGAATAAGAAGACGGCTATTACTGTTGCACAGGCTCAAGGGGCTGTTCTTAGACTTGCTGGGCACCATGGGATTGAGGTTGAGTTCCTTACGCCAAATCAGATCAAGCAGGCTATTACTGGCTACGGAAATGCTGATAAGAAAAGTGTACAGCAGATGGTTGCCCTAATGCTGGAGCTTGAGGAAGCTCCAAAATACGATGACACTACTGATGCCCTTGCATGTGGTCTTACCTATTGTACAATGAAGGCACTACATGATAGGCAAGCTCAAGGGGCGAATAGCTGAAGTCCACGGAACTCAGGCCCTTTTCGAAACATCAAGCGGTGTTTTCTACTGGGTCTATATTTCTCCACGCCTTATTGATGAGAGCAGCGATCTTGAGCTGTATACCTATCATGACATTAAGGAGGATCATCAGCAACTTTTCGGTTTTGCATCATATGACGAATACCGAGTATTTACTTTTCTTGTTAGCGTAGACGGTGTTGGCCCTAAAACAGCATTTACTATTCTATGCACGTCCTCTCCACATGAGATACAACAATCTGTTATAACCTCAGATGTCGACTTCTTCCAGAGAATTAAGGGCATTGGGAAGAAAACGGCACAGCGTATTCTTGTTGACCTATCTGGAAGACTTGGAGCTGAATTTGACTTGGCAACATCTGACAAACGGGTAGATGAGGAGGTTGTTGATGCCCTTGTTTCATTGGGCTTTAAAATTGGAGAAGCCCGGCAGCTCCTTGCTGATATTGAGCCAGACATATCGTTAGAGCAAAAAATTAAGGCTGCTTTGCGGAAGTTATCGAGAACATAATATGCAGGATGCACAACCTGTTCTTGAAAGGAAGTTACGGCCGAGAAAGCTGGATGATTATATTGGTCAAGAAGCTGCTAAAAAGTCACTGCGCCTGTTTACTGAAGCAGCACGCAAAAGAGGCAATGCTGGCGAACATATTCTCTTCTACGGCCCGCCCGGCATGGGCAAAACTACTCTTTCGTATATCATTGCTCAGGAGCTTGGAGGAGAGCTCAAGATCACCTCAGGCCCGGCTTTGGAGAAAGCTGGCGATCTGGCAGCAATCCTTACAAATCTTAAGGATAATGATGTTCTCTTTATTGATGAAATTCATCGATTACGCAGACCTGTTGAGGAGACTCTCTACCCTGTCATGGAGGAATATGCACTTGACCTTATTGTTGGTAAAGGCCCGGCAGCGCGCACTATGCGACTTTCTGTTCCGCACATTGTGATTGTTGGAGCAACAACGCGCATGGCTCTTCTCTCTGCACCATTTCGTGACCGGTTTGGGCTTGTTCTAAGGCTTGATTACTACTCTGTCCCAGAGCTTACAAGCATTATTATACGATCTGCAAAGATTCTTGGTATCCCACTTGAAAAAGCAGCTGCCCTGGAGATAGCAAAGCGCTCACGCAAAACTCCACGGGTAGCTAATCGTATACTCAAACGACTTCGTGATATGTTTGAGCTGAATAATCATAAGGTCATTTCCCGTGAGGTGCTGACTGAACTTTTTGACATTCTTGAAATTGACGAGGAAGGTTTGAGCCAGTTAGATACCCGCTACATGCAGACACTTATTGACAAATTCGACGGCGGACCAGCAGGACTCTCTACTCTTGCCACATCACTTTCTGAGGATAAGCAGACCATTGAGGATTATGTTGAGCCCTATCTTATTCAACTTGGGTACATAAAAAAAACTTCGAAAGGGAGAGTTGCGACAGAGAAAAGCGGCTATCGTGTGCTATAATAATTTGCGCTGAATGAAGAGGTAATAGTATTTATGAGATCAGCCAGATCATGAAATGGTTTCCCGATTAAATAGATACTATTGGCGACACCGCTCGGGTGGTGAAACTGGTATACACGCAGTCTTGAGGGGGCTGTGCCGCAAGGCGTGGAGGTTCAAGTCCTCTCCCGAGCACCATAGATTAATTACGTGCTACAGACTTCCCTATAGCATATAATTAGAGCCTTTGGTCTCGTAGCTCAGCTGGTTAGAGCGTTCGGTTTACATCCGAAAGGTCGTGGGTTCGAACCCTACCGGGACCACCGTCGTGCTACAATAAAGCTGCATGAGTAGGTTTTTGATGTTTTCAATTCTTATTTTGCTTCTCGTCCTTGGATATCTTTTTATCGCATCATCTCCAGATAAGTCTCAAGACCAGTCTGATGCATCCTTGCAGTTTAATGATCGAAAAATTATCTCTGCCCAGATCGGCAGCAAGCGTTACAATCTTTTTGTCTCAGATACTGAAGCTCAACGATCGCAAGGCCTCTCTAACATTGAAACTATGCTGCCAAATGAGGGAATGATTTTCATATTTGACTCCCCTGCCAAATATGGATTTTGGATGAAGGATATGCAATTTTCACTTGATCTTCTGTATCTTTATGGCAACAATATTGTTGCTGTAAGGGAGGATCTTTCACCAAAAACATATCCCCAAACCTTTGCTCCTTCCTACACAGCGAGCAAGGTGATCGAACTTAATGCTGGAGAGGTAATGAAGAATGGAGTAAACATAGGAGATCAGATCAAGCTTAAGTGATATAATGAGGGAAGGACTTCGTGAAGTTAGTTAAATCACGTCAGTGATTCTCTAACTGGGTAAGGACACTCTAGAACTGCCCGGGTGGCGAAATGGTAGACGCGCAACACTTAAAATGTTGTGACCGTAAGGTCATGTCGGTTCGAGTCCGACCCTGGGCACAAAGGATCAATGCAGCACAAAAACTCGATGTGAATAACACTACAACGTTATTTAAAACCATTCCTTTCGTTCCCTACCAGATCCTCCTTCTACACTTCGTTGAATCCCATTTTCAGCACGACCAAGCCAATCAGCAAGGCGCTGGCGATATAAGCATGGCGTTAGAATTTCGTCCTCAAGATGTCTTCGAAGCACCTCGAGTGTTGCTCTGGATCGAGCTAGTGATCCTTTCACACGTTTAGGGCTATTTTCAGAAACGCCAAGTAAAAAGCACTGTCCACATTCCGGACAGTGCACGTTAATGGTAAATAAACTGCTATTTGAATGTGACATAGATCCTTTGAAAGAATTGTATTATATACCCAGCCATTGTAGAATACTACTCTAGCCGACTTAGCTCAGCGGTAGAGCATTCGCTTTGTAAGCGACAGGTCCGGGGTTCGAATCCCCGAGTCGGCTCCTGGATTTACAGCATGATGCTCCTGAAGTATAATAGAGCTTACTTAAACAGCATCCGTAGCTCAACGGATAGAGCAACTCCCTTCTAAGGAGTAGGTTGTAGGTTCGATTCCTACCGGATGCGCTCGCTTCCCTACCCTTTCCGCTACATAGAACAAGCTATCGCCTCTCGATTATATACTCATATGGATGGTACATGAAGTATGCAGGAAGCTCGTCGGAGATAGCCTTCTGAAAGTCTTTATAGATACTTTGCCTCTGCTTAACATTTAAAACCTTTCGTCCATCCTCGAGCAATTTATCAATTTTAAGGCTCTTGAACTTTGTGATATTTGTCTGCTCCTGTGTTGAGTACCAGAAGTAAAATTGGTCTGGATCATCTGGTGGGTTCCAGATCGCCAGAAACATGTCAAATTCATCTGGTGGCTTCTGCTGGGCAACCTTTACATCAATATGAGCACCGATTTTCTGATAGTACTTTTTAAGAGTGCCGGCAAAGTCAATTGTATCAGCAAATGTATAAAGCTTAAATGAGGCCGATACCGTTGAAGTGACATTCTTTTTTAGGAGCTCACGAGCATGCTCTTCGTTGTACGGATATTCCTTAACACCTGAGTAATATGCCCAGGATGTTGGTGGAATCGGGCCCTTGGCGTGATCTCCTCTTTCTGGAAATGATGGCGTTGCATAGGCAAAGGCTTTACGTATCTCGCGTTCTTGCAATGCACCAGACTGGTTGTTGAAAAAGAGCGCCATGATTTTACTGTAGTCAATTGTTTGAGTGACTTTTGTATTCCTCCAGGGCTTAAAGTAGGCAACTGTTGTTTGATCCTGTGTGATAAACTGCGTTATCTCACCCTTCTTATAAGCATTAATGAGATCCTCCTCAGATGAGTAGAAACGGTAGATCCTGTATGGTAAATTCGGCTTATTTGGAGCAAGATTAATGGAAGTAATAACATTCTTCTTATGCTTATAACTTTCAACTCTGTATAAAGCCCCAATTCCTACAAATGGCTGCTTAATGACAGGTTGTGTAAGATAAATGGGGAAGATATTAAGAGGTGCCTTAAGTGTAAAGTCAATGGTATAGTCATCAACCGGCGTCATGGTAACATCAGGGAAGGAGTAGGAAATGCCTTTCGAAGTAAATCTCTTGCCATCTGCCCAAAAAAGGTCATTACGGAGATGGAAACGATACGTTTTTCCTCCATCGAGCAACTCCCAGGAATTTGCCAAAAGAGGCTGTATTTCACCATTTTGGTCAATCATGATAAGAGGGTTTGACACCTGCCTTCTGACTGATAAAGGAATCTCTCGTAAGGAATACTGGCCTGACATACCAATTATCTCTCTCCTCTGAAGAATGCGTGAGCTGAAAAAAGGGAAAAAATTCAGTAAAGCAATAATAAGCAAAAAGGCAGCAATAAAACTGACAACAAGCAGAGCTGCATGCTTCTGCACAAACTCTGTGAAAAGCCAGTAATAGTGTCGAACTTGCCTATGCAGGTTCATAATAGAACATTGATGACAGACACGACAAAAAAAAGGAAGATCAAAATTGCAGTCAATCGAAGAAGCATTTTTTCCAAACCTCTCCGCGTTTGAAAACCCGCTCCTGTTCCTCCCCATGCACTGCCTAATCCTCCACCCTTCCCCTGAAAAAGCGTAAGTGCTGTAATTACAACACCGAGGACAATGGTAACTACAAGCAGAGCATTTTGCATACGTGCCATTATAGCAGAACTAGTTAAAACTAGTTATAACTAGTTGAACTAGTTTTAACTAGGCGAACTAGGGCCAAATGAGCCTCCCCTCCACACCAGATCCTCATCTTCCCACACTCCTATCCCTCCATCCATCTATACTTCTATACTCTCTATCCTTCTACGCCCTCCATCCTTCTATACACATGATACCTCTTTGCAAAGCGGTGTGATTCATCACGTAGTGCCTGGAAAAGTCTAAATAAAACGCTTGTACGATTAAGCCCAACAGTACGATAACCTCCCGAAGTGAGCATGATCCTATCAGGCCGCTTTGCAAGGGCAATAAGAGGGATCAGAACATCAGTGTGCTTAAAAAGCCTGTGGATGTGTCTTAATTGTGGAGTTCCCCCATCAAGCACAATAAGGTCTGGGGTTCTCCATTCGTGATGCTGCAGGCGTCGCTGTATCACCTCCTCAAGCATGTGAATATCTGAGATGCCTTTCCTGCGCAGTGTAAATTTTCGGTATTCTCTGCGATCAAAAATTCCATCCTGGAAAACGACCATTGAACCTGAAGTGGCTTTACCAAATAAGTTGCTGATATCGTAACATTCAATCCGATACGTTCTATTGGAAGTAGTATCGAAGTACGTATGGAGAAACTCCTGAAATTGTGAGTAAATCTCTAGCTCGTCAATGTCCTGTGACTGCTCATTGAAATTTCTTCTATCAAGAAACAATGAAAATTGGAATAATTTCCTTCGCACATGTATTGCATCTTCATATTTTTGCTGACTCGCGTATTCGGTCAACTGACGCTCAAGAGCTTTTATGAAGGAGAGAGAATTACCAGAGAGGATAGTAACTATTTTTTTGATATTTTTCCTGTACATTTTTGATAGCTTAGCCTGCTGAGAAGGATCATCGGTGAGAAGTATGGTATTTGGGCAGGGGGAGCAGAATCCCAGTTTTGCATAGAAACACCCACGACTTTTTCTTGCTTCATGGTCTGAAAATGGAAGAATTCGTCGTAATTCATAAAGTAGCGACTGTGTTGTGTGTGAGGATTTGAATGGTCCAAAATAAAGTGATCCTCCATCATTTTCCAGCCGCACAGGTATGAGTTTAGGAAATTGATCCTTGATCGTAACCTTAATATAGAGATAATTTTTATCATCCTTCCAGACAACGTTATATTTCGGTTTATGGTGCCTGATGAGTGAGGCTTCAAGAATAAGTGCATCGAAGTGAGACAATGTGGGAATACACCTAATGCTGGTTGCATGTGAAACAATTGCATGCTCTTTTTTAAGCAAACCTGCCTGATGAATGTGGGAACGAACCCGAGCACGAATATTGACGGACTTGCCAATGTAGATTGCCTGGTTCTCGTCCTTAAAGATGTATACACCACATTGATCAGGAAGTCCTTTGGTATCTTTTAGTTGTATCATGCATGCATTGAGCGCATCTTAAAATACAAAAGAAGCAGTACTATAATTCCTACAAATGATCCTCCGATAATAAGCGCATCCCGTGATTGCTGCTTGATAATCCCTACTGTTTCAGTCCCCAGTACTGATCCAGCATAGGTAAATGAAATAGTATCAGTAGGCTCAAACTGATCTGTTGTGCGATATGTAAAAGGATACGTTTTAGTTTCATATGGGGCAAGGAATGACACAGAAAGTGACGGTGGGTCAAATACAATATTACTTGCCTGTGGAACAATCTGAATAGAATGAATGTACGTATTACTGTTGTTGGTTACTGTTACAGTATCAGTATAGCTCTGCCCGGAGGTTAGTATCTCGCGAATAGATGTACGCATATCAAGGTTTACTTGTGATGTTGGTTTATCATCGGTAATTTTTACCGTTACGTCTTTTCTATCCTCCGTTTTATAAAACCCGGCAGGTAGAGGCATTTTTGGATCTTTACCATGTATGGCAAGGGCAATATGGTTTACGTCAAAACCCGAAAAATAATTAATGCCTGAAGTATCTTCCCATGTTGGATCTACTTGTCGCCAGATTTCCTGTTGACGATCATAATATTCAGGCCATGCGTGTAGGAGATCCTTTGCCAGTGAAAGTGGTCGTAGTTGGTCATTTACAGAGTACGCATACCCTTCAATCTCACGCGCTGGTATGCCTTTTTCACGGGCAAGAGCAATAAAAAGATCTGAATATTCCGTACACACAGCATTCTGTGGCTCAATCAAAGCTCTTTCTGCACCAAACCTCTGTGATTTTTGGCGCAGTCTTGATGGAGCATATTCAAGTTTTTCCAGTATGTATGAGTAAATACCATAGGCAGAGCGTAAGTCCTTACTGGGAACCTGAGCCAGCATAGTGCCAAGTGACCAGAGTTTATGCTCTGTAAGTAGGAAATCCTCCTGAGTCTCAAACATGCGACGCATAACATCGCGTAATGTAGATTGTGGCTTTACAAAAACCTCAACATACCCTTTATAGGTAATATCCTTTGAACTGCGTGGCAAAAGGGTGTATTCAGCCAGGAAGTTACCGTCATCATCGGTAAAAGTCCTATCTGGTTGAGGCTGAAGTGTCTGCACATAATTTTTCTGATAAAGGGTCTCCGGAGGGAGTGCTATCGTCTGCTTTTTTGGGACGATTCCGTTGTTTTGCAGAGAATAGCGCAATTGCACCTCGTAAACCTGCGACTCCCCAAAGAGCACCAATATTGCTTTTTCCTTGACATCCTCCCATGTAATGACACCATAGCTAATATTTGTAGGAATAGGCTTAGAGATTGATACGGCCTGATCAAACCCTTTTGGGAGATGCAGGCTCACATTCACTGTTCCTTGCTCTGATACATCAATTAAGGGAAGTATTGCCTCCTGAATACTTCCCTGCATAACGCGCATATTATCAAGGCTATATTGAAGTTTTAGCGTGTTGATTGATCTTCCTGTTTCTGGCTCACCAAACTTGAAAGTAATTTGCTTTGCGTTTTTGAGCTGCGAAGTTACATATGGAATCTTACCAAAATCATCAGATACCCGTAAATTTTTGAAATCTATGTGCTTTGGTAATCGAAGTGTGTACTCAGTGATATAAACGTCTGATCGTAAATTTGAAAGAGTAATATCAAGCGCAACGTCTAAGACGTCAGTATTCTGGTCAAAATAGAAATTAAAGTCATAGCGCGTGGAATATGCACCCTCCTGAGCAGATGCGCGCGTGGCAGCAATGAAAAACACAAGAGTAATAAAAAATATAGCCCAAACACGCATAGTGATATTTTAACTTGTTTTAAGGAATTGTGCTGTTGCAGAGTTTTTTGCAGATTGAATATCTTCTGGTTTTCCCTGAAAAAGTACTTGGCCTCCTGCCTCTCCCCCATCTGGCCCAAGATCAATAATATAATCCATATTCTTAATAACATCCAGATTATGCTCAATAACAATCACCGTGTTCCCCTTTTCTACCAATGTATACAAAGCATGCAAAAGTTTACTAATGTCGTAGAGATGTAGACCTGTTGTTGGCTCATCAAGTATGTAGACGGTTTTCCCTATTTCTGATCGTGCAAGCTCATGGGCAAGTTTAACTCTTTGCGCCTCACCACCAGATAATGTTGGTGCTGGTCGGCCAACCTCAAGGTATCCAAGCCCGATCTCTTTCAGAGATTCGAGTTTTCTTCGTAATGGTTTATATGCTCCAAAGAAGTCAACAGCTTCATCAATAGTCATAGACAAAACATCGTAGATATTTTTATCTTTATACTTCACCTCAAGCGTTTCACTGTTATAGCGCTTGCCGCTACATACATCGCAGGTAACATAGACATCAGGTAAAAATTGCATTTCTACCTTGATTGAGCCTGCTCCCGAGCATTTTTCACATCTTCCACCCTTCACATTAAAGGAAAATCTGCCCTTTTTATATCCGCGCGTTCTTGCGTCGGGTGTTTGTGCAAAGATGTCTCTGATAAAATCAAATGCCCCAACATATGTTGCTGGATTTGACCGCGGTGTGCGGCCAATGGGGGATTGATCTACAAGATAAACGGTATCAACATATTGATAGCCATCAAGCGCATCAAACTCCCCCATGATGCCGTCATAACGACCTCTGAGATAATATTCAAGAGCTTTGTAAAGGGTCTCAACAACAAGGGTTGACTTTCCAGATCCAGAAACACCCGTGACTCCAATTAGATGCCCAAGAGGAAATTCAGTAGTGATATTTTTCAAATTATATTGTCGAGCCCCTTTGAGAATAAGAGAGCCATGCGAAACATAGACAGGATGTCGTTTGTCTATGACTTTTCTACCGAATAAATAGTCAGATGTGATAGTATCAGCACTCTCAAAGTCCGTATATGTTCCTTGATATACCACCTCACCGCCATGCAGCCCAGCCTTCCTACCGAAATCGACAATGTATTCAGCGTCCATAATTGTTTCGGGGTCATGCTCAACAACAATAATAGTATTTCCAAGACGATTCAGGTCTTTAAGTGAATGTACCAGCGCCTGCACATCCCGTGGGTGTAGCCCAATTGAGGGCTCGTCGAGTACATAAATGACCCCTGAAAGTCCGCTACCAATCTGCGAGGCTAGCCGAATGCGCTGTGACTCTCCACCGGAGAGTGTTCGCGACGGGCGATTGAGGGTAAGGTAACTAAGACCAACGTTTACAAGAAAGGCAAGTCGTGATTCAATTTCAGCTGTTACAGCTTTTGTAACCTCACTCTCATACTGCGAAAAGACTTTTTCTAGGCCTTGTATATATGAAGCTGTTTCCTTTATGGACATATCACAGACCTCAAAAATGTTTTTATCACCAATACGAATATTCAGAACCTCGTCCTTAAGGCGGCGCCCAGTGCAGGCTTCACACACTTTTTCAGTCATATACCGCTCAATATCCTGACGGAGATAATCTGATGTTGTCTCTGTATAACGCTTCTCTAGCTCTGGAACAACACCGGGAAATTTTTCGTAGATGACTGTTTGTTCCCCATGTCTGTTTGTCCCCCTCACCGCAAGGACATTCTGCGAGCCATAAAGGAGAATATGGAGTTGCTCTTGTGATAGCTGATCTACAGGTATACGTGATGAGATGTTATGATGCTCAAGAAATGTTTTAAACGTTCTTCCAAACCAAGTTTCACGAATAAATACATTCTTGAGTGGATAGATGGCTCCTTCGCTAATGCTTAAGTTCTTATTCATAAGAAGTTCCTGGTTAATTCGAATGACAGTCCCCAGCCCTTTACATGTTTCACAAGCACCAAGAGGAGAGTTGAAGGAGAAAATCCTAGGTTCGATTTCCGGCAATGAGATATTGCATATGGGGCACGAAAAATTCTCTGAAAATAAGTGCTGATCCTGAGGTGATGTTTCAAGCAAAACAAGACCATCGGAAAGTGTTACAGCCTGTTCAACAGCATGAAAAATCCGAGATCTCAGATTGGCAACAAATACAGGGTCCTTAAGTTGTGTATACATCCCTTTGAGCGAATCTATAACAACATGAATGGTATGCTTATTCGTTTTAATGAGTGTTATGTCGTCATCCAGTGGCACCTCCCTACCATCGATCATAGCCTGATCAAATCCCTTTGCTTTCAGATTGTTGAGAAGACCGGCAAACTCCCCCTTTCTGT
>MFZT01000027.1:2169-5926 GCA_001789515.1 Candidatus Roizmanbacteria bacterium RIFCSPHIGHO2_02_FULL_43_11 | reverse complement strand
GGCGATGTGATTTTTACATCATACTGCAAGAGTTTTTGTTGTTTTGCATGATCAATAAGCATAGGAAGCATATTCTCGGTTATTTCATCAATGCTCAACTTTGTAATTTCCCTATCACAATTTGGACAAAATGGGTGGCCAGCTCTGGCGAACAAAAGCCTGAGATAATCATAAATTTCTGTTGTTGTACCAACGGTTGATCGGCGATTATGACTAACAGATTTTTGATCAATTGAGATTGCAGGTGATAGTCCTTCAATAAAGTCAACATCTGGTTTGCCTAAAATCCCTAAGAACTGACGCGCATAGGATGAAAGTGATTCGACATAGCGCCTTTGTCCTTCAGCGTAGATGGTATCAAAGGCCATTGAAGATTTTCCTGAGCCTGAGACTCCAGTAAAAACAATAAATTTATCCTTCGGAATGGTAAGATTCACGTTTTTTAAATTATGCTCTCGGGCTCCATTGATATGAATATCTTGTGTCATAATGACCGTTTAATGGCGTTAACCTTGTCACGAATAAGAATTGCTGATTCAAAATTGAGCAGATCTGCATATTTCTTCATTTCCTGCTCAAGATTTTCAACCACCCGCTTCTTATCCATCGGGGTTAGACTGGATATCTGTATTGTATCAAGCGTTGCAACAACATCTTTATCCTTCTTGAGATCATCACTATACACTGTGGGGGCAATCGCATCTTGGAGCTGTTTTTGAACATTGCGAGGGATAATTCCGTGCTTTCTGTTATAGGTTAATTGGTAAGCCCTCCGTCTTTCGACCTCATCAATTGCAGATTTCATTGATTTGGTTATCGTGTCGGCATAAATAATGATCTCTCCTCGAATATTTCTTGCTGCGCGTCCCATTGTTTGTATCAGGGCTGTTCGACTTCGCAGGAATCCCTCTTTATCACCGTCAAGAATAGCAACCAGTGTTACCTCAGGAAGATCTAGGCCTTCTCTTAGAAGATTTACCCCCACTAGGACATCATATTCATGCTTTCTCAGCCTCTGAAGAATATCAGTACGCTCAAGAGTTTTAATATCAGAGTGCAGATAAATTGCTCTTATTCCATGTTCCTTAAGGTATGACGATAAATCCTCTGCTGTCTGCTTTGTCAATGTTGTAACAAGAACCCGCTCCTTCCTTTTTACTCTGACATTTATTTCCTTTATAAGATTCATAATGTCTCCTTCCGTAGGCCGGATATTTATACCAGGGTCAATAACACCTGTTGGCCTGACAAGTTGTTCGACAATGTGATTGCCGGCATCTTCAATCTCCCACTCGTCAGGAGTTGCTGATAGGTAGATACAACTGGTGGCACGTGCGTAAAATTCATCAAAATTAAGTGGTCGATTGTCACAGGCGGCTTTAAGTCGAAAGCCATATTCAACCAGTGTTTTCTTCCGTGCTTGGTCGCCATTGTACATGCCTCTTATCTGAGGAATAGTCATATGAGATTCGTCTATACAAACAAGCCAGTTCTGACCATACGCATGTTTAAAGAAGTCCAACAGGCTATACGGTGCATCGCCTGGTTTACGTCCATCAAAATATCTTGAATAGTTTTCAATTCCATTAACATACCCCATCTCACGAATCATCTCAAGGTCAAAAGTTACCTTTTGAATAAGCCGTTCAGCTTCGTGTGTTCTGCCTTTATTTTGGAGGATTTTTGATTCTGTAGCTAGATCTCTACGAATCTGCTCCTCTGCAGATGAAAAGGTACTTTTGTCAATAAGATAGTGCTTAGCTGGGTAAATGACGATTGATTGAGGTGGGTCGCTCAATGTGCTGCCTGTCAGCGGGTCTTTAACAGATAGAGCAGTAATCACGTTGTTATCATGTGTGATACGGTAGCTTATGTCATCATATGCAGGGTAGATGTCAATATGTTCACCCCTGATTCTAAAGCTCCCCCTGTGATAATCAAACTCCGCCCGTTCATATTGAAGTTCAATTAACCGCTCCAGTATATCTTCTGTCCGCACACTTTGACCTATGGCAAGGGGAAGGATAAACTGTCCGTACTCCTTTGGCGAGCCAATATTGTATATACATGAAACTGAAGCGACAACAATAACATCCTTTCGAGTTAAAATATTGCTTGTTGCAGCAAGGCGAAGCTTGTCTATGACATCATTAATCTGAGCCTCCTTTTCAATATAGGTATCTGTTTGAGGGATATACGCTTCTGGCTGATAGTAATCGTAATATGACACAAAGTATGAAACAGCATTATCGGGGAAGAAGGATCGCATCTCCTGATATAGTTGACCAGCAAGCGTTTTATTATGAGAAATAATAAGGGTTGGCCTTTGAGTTTGCGCGATCACATTTGCCATGGTGAAGGTTTTGCCAGACCCAGTAACCCCTAAAAGAACCTGACGTGACAATCCTTTCCTAATGCCCCGTGTAAGTTTCTCTGATGCTTGCTTCTGATCGTTTGTTTGTGCAAAATGTGATGTAATATGAAACATAGTGGCCCTCTGAATACATAAGTTGGCATACTATTGTACACGGTAATATAGAAGGATAGAAGGATAGAGGGATAGGGGTGTGGATGCATAAAGCGAGTTATCCACATTGCACCCTAGTTCCAACTAGTTCACCTAGTTCATCTAATTCCAACCAGTTCACCTAGTTAAAACTAGTTTCAACTATATGTACGGATTAATTGCGGTTGGTGACATCACCATGGATCTCTATTTTAGGGGCGACTCTCTTACTCAGGAAAATGGGCGCTTCAGCCTTGCTATTGGAGGTAAATACTACTCTGAAATATTTTATTCAGGTATCGGCGGTAGTGCAGCAAATGTAAGTATTCATGCTGCTCAGCTTGGTTTCGATACGGCGCCGGTTGCAACAGTTGGTGAGAATTCATTCAAGAACATCATCGTACAGTCTCTTGTAAAAAAGACTGTTTCAACGGAATTTCTGCACTTCGAGCATGAGCATATGAGTATTGCAGCCATTCTTCTGGCACATAATGGCGAGAAGACCAGTATTAAGTACACCGATCCAAAAGAGCATATTTTTGTACCTGAGCACGCACTTGAGCGTATTAAGAAGTCTCGCATTATCTTTATGGGAAATCTTTCAGATGTCTCCATCGCAGAAAGAGAGACATTTCTCAGGAGTGTACATTCACAAGATAATCTTGTTGCTCTAAATTTCGGGGCAAAGGATTGTGAGAAAGGTCTTTCTGGTCTTAAAAAGCTTATAGATAATGCTAGGATTCTTATACTGAACAAGTATGAACTTTGCGCACTGATCCACAAAAAACCAGAAACCGTCGACCTTTCTAAAAATCATTTTTCACTTGTCCATACAGGTCTTGATGCCCTTGTTATTACAGATGGGAAAAATGGAAGTTACGCCTACACAGCAAATCAAGTTTACGAACAGCCGGCATCTCCAGTTGAGAAAGTCGTTGATGCAACAGGTGCCGGGGATGCCTTTACAGCAGCTTTCCTCGTTCGCTATGCACAGGATGGGCAGATTGAAGAGGCCCTTTCTGCCGCTTCTCAATACGCAGCCAAGCAACTACTTGACATAGGAGCTAACTAGATGCCATCTCTAGATCCTGAAGTAAATTACGCCCTGTCATGTCCTGCGGAGGTGCAATGCCAAGCAAGGAGAGAATGGTTGGGGCAATATCTGCAAGAATTCCTGTCTCAAGAGTTCGCGGATTACCCTGCAGGTTCTTTGAAATGGCAATAAATGGGACAGGATTTCCTGAGTGCTCC
>MFZT01000027.1:482-2159 GCA_001789515.1 Candidatus Roizmanbacteria bacterium RIFCSPHIGHO2_02_FULL_43_11 | reverse complement strand
CACCAGTCCGTAGGTCTATCATTTCCTCTACATTACCATGGTCTGCTGTCACAATGAGTGCATAATTGTTATCCAATATAGCCTGGGCAATCCTCCCTAAACATTCATCAGAAACCTGTACTGCACTAATTGCCGCCTGAAGGTTTCCCGTATGACCAACCATATCAGGGTTGGCATAATTTACAAGGATAAACTTATATGTTCCTTGCTGAATCTTTTGTACAAGTGTATCTGTGATCTCTCGAGCAGACATCTCTGGCTTTAGATCGTACGTCGCAACCTTTGGAGAAGGGATGATGATTCGATCCTCCATGGGCAACGGTGGGGTGCGCAATCCGTTAAAATAATGTGTTACAAAGCGCTCCTTTTCGCTTTCTGACATGCGTAGCTGGGGAATCCCATTTTCTGATAAAACTCTGCCGAGCGGCATATTAACGATTGACGGAGGAAATGCAACATCAGAAGGTAAATCCTGCTCATACTGTGTCATCATCACAAACATAAGATTTGGAACCTTGTCCCCCCTTTTAAAAGGTGGAGTCAACTGCTCCTCATCAACAGTATGTTTCTTTTCATACTTGACACGATACGGATCAAAGGAAATTTTATTTGCATCTCTTTCAAAGTTCTCCAGGACAAAAGCTTTGGTAAGCTGACGAGGACGGTCTATTCGAAAATTGTAAAAGATGACAGAATCGTTAGGCTTTATAAGAACGGGTTGATCCCCATTTGGAACAATGAGTGTTGGCTCAATGAATTCATCAGTCGTGTTGCTATTATAGGCATTTTCTACCGCCTGCTTCCATGAAATTGCTGTTTTCCCCTCTCCCATCACAAGACAACGATACGCCTTTTCTGTTCGCTCCCATCTATGGTCTCTGTCCATTGCATAGTATCGGCCAATGACCGAGGCTATTTTACCAATATTTAATTGATCGAGCTTATTTTGTACGTCCTCTAAATATGTTGCAGCAGCCTTCGGTGGAGAATCACGACCATCGGTAATGAGATGCAAGTTCACATTTTGAAGACCATTTTCCTTGCACAGAAAAAGGAGAGCAAAGAGATGTGCGGTACTTGCGTGGACAGTGCCGTTCCCAAGAAGACCTAGAAGATGCAGTTGACTACTATGTTTCTTTACATGCTCAACAGCTCGCTTAAACGCAGGATTGGTAAAATAAGTACCATCAGCAATTGATAGATTAATACGTGGCAAACTCTGGTATACAATCTTGCCTGCCCCAATATTGATATGCCCAACTTCAGTGCTGCCAACCTCATTAGCAGGCAACCCAACAGCTTCACCTGATGCCTTGAGTTGGGTATGTGGGTATGAACGCATAAGGGTATCGAAGTTTTGGGGGTGAGCCTCAGTAAATGCGTTTGAAGGCCCAGGTTGGGCAATTCCCAGACCATCGAATATGACAAGAACAACACCTTTCATAAAATAATTAGTTAAAACTGGTTATAATTAGATGAACTAGATGAACTATTGAACCGCGAGATGGATATGGAATATTTTTCCCACCTCATCCCTCTATCCTTCTATGCTCTCTAAACCTCTATGCTTCGAGTATAACAGATATCCATCTATCCTGTATACAGCTGTTATCCCATAGAATGAATTTAGGGCTGGATTATGGTACAATACCAAGATTGGGTATATAGGTTTGGGAT
>MFZT01000027.1:188-470 GCA_001789515.1 Candidatus Roizmanbacteria bacterium RIFCSPHIGHO2_02_FULL_43_11 | reverse complement strand
TAATTTTATATATCTAAAGCACATTAACAATCAGACTCAGGAAAGGATATACAACATGCGATTAAGTGTGCAGACTCTTAAGCATCTAAGGTTGCTTGAGGATGTGCACACTTTATCGCCATCAACAGGAGGAAAAACATGCCGAGGAAATTCCTCGCAACACTGTGTGCCGTCTTCGCCCTGCTGGTGCTGTCCTCGACGAGGATTGCACTGACCCAACAGCCCGTTGCACCAGTGAGTGTGGAGGGCATGGAAACTTCTGGTGTTGTCAGGAGCATCTGG
>MFZT01000027.1:0-147 GCA_001789515.1 Candidatus Roizmanbacteria bacterium RIFCSPHIGHO2_02_FULL_43_11 | reverse complement strand
CCAATTTCACTCCATCGATGGCGTGCCGCTGGTGGAGGGCCAGGAGTACTGGCTTCTCGGCGGAGTTCAGTGCCAGAATGGCAGCTGCATCGTAACACGCTGCAGTGGAAGTCAACTGGCAACTCTGGACAGCTTCGACAACAGCCG
>MFZT01000026.1:9282-25918 GCA_001789515.1 Candidatus Roizmanbacteria bacterium RIFCSPHIGHO2_02_FULL_43_11 | reverse complement strand
GAACCTCTCACCTCAAAAGAAAAAATAGCTTTAAATGAGCCTTCCCTCTGCATATGTATCAAGATCCCAGTTATATACTGGCTTTCCGCACCAGCGGTCTCCTTCAGGGCATTTGGGAGTAATCGCGGCAGCTTTTCGAACTCCGCAGGGAGCAAGAAAAAGATCCCGGCCTTCTGGAAACTCCTCAACAAAAGCTTTTGCTTGTTCAAGCGATATAAAGAAAATCTCTTCCTGCGCTAAATAACACAATCGAAGTCTCAATCGATGAACCCAGTCAAAGACATCACCAGACTCAACAACGCGTAAGGTATGTGCATTCGGGAGCAAAGCATGTGCGTACTCTAAAGGGACACCTACCTTGAGTGCTGCTTCGACATGTGCATAAATACTTTCCATCATACTGTCATACAGCTGGGCAAGTTCTGGGGTTTCGCGGATAATAAGAGGTGTTACATAGTCGGGTATGCCGGTGTAAGATGCAGAGATGGGTGGTGTTGTTCCGGGGGTCATACGATGGCGTTGGCGCTGAGAATCAGCTGTGTGTGAGAGTCGAGTAAGAAATGTGACACTGACATTTCTTGCAGCTTGTGTTACAGGATCGTGCATGCCTGAGTCAAAAACATCTGCCCACAACCCATTTTCGTGCGGATCAAACAACATCTGCAGCGCTCTCTCATAAGTTATTGAATGGGCTGGCACGCACAGTGCGTTTTGGATAGCAGAAGTAAGGACATCTCGGGGATTGCCTGTAATGGCTGATTGCTTAGACTGAGTGGAGTCAAGTGCAGCGTCAAAATTTGCACAATATACTCTTTTTTCATCATGCGGAATTTGTGGATGTTGATCTATCTTCACGGGTGTACGCAATTCACGATAAATACTTGGATCATGTTGACCAACTTCCCCCACCATACGGGCGATAATATACCGAACTTCTTCAGTAAAATGTCCAATTTGGGAGGCACGAAACAGTCTCAATAACTGAAGTTCACTGAGTGTATGGTAGAGGTTTGTTTTTTGGGCAATGGGCAGTACATACCGGGCAATTTCCTGGCAAATTTTCTTTGCTTTTTCTTCAAGTCTTTTCTGAGTCCGATCAACCAGCCAGCGTGAAGAGGGATACATCTGCCCGATACGTTCAAGCACGTATGGCTGTAAAGCTTCAAGGAGCTGAAAATAGGCTTGATTCATAAAATCCGCAGATCGTTCATAGTGCTCTCTCTGCTCTGGGTGAAGGTGAGCAGGAAGCAGAAAATATCCAGCGCGAGCCTCGGCATAACGCTGACTTTGCTGTTCTGAGTTGTAATACGGGTGTGCATGAAAAACATCATGCAATGCAGATCTGGAAATGCCCACAAGATGCCAACAATAATACATATGTTGACGTGTTGTGTGGTGCCCGCCGTCAAGGGTGATATCAAGGACACGTTGTGATTTTTCAGGTTCGCGGTGGCGCATGGGAGTAACACCGGGTTGATAACATTGATACGCTACAGTTGTTGCAACATCTGCTGCGCTTAAATCTGCGTCAATTCCTTGTGTAGCAAGAGCAAGACGTACCTGAGGAGGATCGACAAAGTGACTTCCGTAGGCAAGATATTCTTCAAGATATGCCCGAATATTCGGTGGAAGAGATTCGCTCTGTGAAAAGGTGGATTCACGACTTGGCATGGTTGGTCGAATTATATGGAGCGGGTAAACCTAAAGTCAAGGCAAATATGCGTTTGCCAAGCACCTTTTCTCAATCAGCCCTTGCAGAATAGTCTCTTTTTCACTATAATACCAATCGATATGCCAAAGAAAGATGCAAAAGCCGCAGAGAAATCTGCACAAGAAACTCCAAAAGAGACAAAAAAACCAAAAACTGCGAAGACAACAAAGAAAGCAACTTCTCTGGAGCAACCAATAGAAACCGGTAACGCAAAAGTTGGTACAATGTCAAAACAGCAGATTATTGAAAATTTTGCTACGAAAGAGGGAGATACAGGTTCTCCTGAAGTGCAGATTGCACTTTCGACACAGAAGGTGATTAACCTGACTGAACATTTAGGAGAGAATCCAAAAGATAATCATTCGCGTCGCGGACTGCTGAAAATCATTGCAAAAAGACGTAGAATCCTGCATTATCTTCAAAGTAAAGATGAACCAAGGTATAAGGACCTCATCAAGAAACTTGGGTTGAAGAAATAAATCAAGATGATAAAACTACCGAAAACGTTTACGACAACAATTGGTGATACAGACCTCTCCCTGGAATTTGGACGCCTTGCTCCACAGGCAGATGTTGCTGTGATGGCACGAATGGGAGATACATGTGTTCTCACAACGGTTGTGCTTGGTGATGAGCGAGATCTTGGCTACTTCCCATTAAGCGTCGAATATGTGGAAAAGCTGTATGCTGGTGGAAGAATTAAAGCATCGCGATGGGTCAAACGTGAAGGTCGACCAAGCGAGGAGGCTGTTTTAAAAGGACGATTAATTGACCGATCAATCCGTCCTCTGTTTCCGAAGTCATTTAAAAGGGATGTGCAGGTTGTGTGTATATTACTTTCTTTTGACGGGGAACATTCTCCGGAAATTCTGGCTGCAATTGGGACTTCCGCAGCACTGCATATCTCACAAATTCCATGGAGAGGCCCGATCAGCACAATGCGTGTCGGCTATGTTTCTGAGGAGGGAGATGAAGAGGCCTTTATCATTAATCCAACCGAAGACGTCCAGGATTACTCGAAGCTTGATCTCATTGTATCTTCGACAAACAAAAAGGTTCTCATGATTGAAACCATGGCAGAACAGGTGTCGGAACATATTCTTATAGAGGGGATAAAACATGCACATAGCACCAATGTCCAGATCATTGAATTTATTGAGTCAATCCGCAAGGAAATTGGGAAGCCAAAAATTGAGGTTGTGGAAAATGAGGCAGTATACAACATGAAGAAAACGCTCAAAGCGAAGTACGCGAGTGAGATTGCCATTCTCACGCAGAAATATGCAGCGCGGGATGATGATGCAATGGTGGTAAAGAAGGATCTTGTCGCAACAGTAGTAGGCCAAAATCCAGAGGCAGATCCGAAAGTCATTGCAGATGCCATTGAAGATAGTTTACTGGATCATGTGCGAACTGAAATTTTTGAGCACGGGAAGCGTATTGATGGTCGAAAACTTGACGAAATTCGAGAGCTCAAAATTGAGACACACCTTCTTCCTCGCACCCACGGTTCAGCCCTTTTCCAAAGGGGACTCACACAGGTTATGGCTGTTGCAACACTTGGTCCGACATCCCTTGAGCAGTATATTGAAACGCCGGAAGGTGAAGCAACGAAACGCTATATTCATCATTACTTCTCTCCTCCATACTCAAACGGAGAAACAGGGCGTATGGATGGTCCTGGTCGTCGGGAAATCGGGCATGGTGCACTTGCAGAAAAGGCTATTATGCCGGTCCTCCCATCAAAAGAACAGTTTCCATATGCTATTCGGGTAGTTTCAGAAGTGATGTCATCAAATGGTTCAACATCCATGGCCTCTACATGTGGCTCGTCCTTGGCACTCATGGACGCAGGCGTGCCGATAAAAGCAGCGGTTGCAGGTATTTCAATTGGACTTATGTGTAAAACGGATGATGACTATGTCTTACTTACAGATATTGCTGGGATTGAAGACTTTGCAGGATATATGGACTTTAAAGTTGCAGGTACAGCAACGGGGGTAACAGCGATCCAGCTTGATGTCAAAAACGACGGACTGACTGAAAAAATGATTGCCGAAACTTTTGAAGCTGCAAAAAAGGCACGGGGGCTGATACTTGATCAAATGGGGACCGTTATCCAAACTCCGCGCGAGCAGGTTTCCCAATATGCACCAAAAGTATTAATGCTGACTCCACCAGAGGACAAAATTGGCGAAATCATTGGATCAGGAGGCAAGACCATCAAGGGTATTCAGGCGAGAACGGGTGCAAGTATTGATGTTGGAGATGATGGAAAAGTAACCATTTCCGGGACTGATCAAGCGGCTGTGGACAGAGCTGCCGAGACGATTAAAAACATATATCGCGAAGTTCACACAGGCGAAGTATTCAAAGGTGCAGTAAAGAAAATATTACCCATAGGGGCAATGGTAGAGTTCTTGCCGGGTAGGGATGGTTTGGTACATGTCTCAAAGATGTCTTCTGGATACGTTCGCAATCCAGGGGATGTTGTTCAGGAAGGGCAGGAAGTTCAAGTCAAAGTTGTCAACATCGATGAAAGAGGAAGAGTTAATTTAACGATGATGCTTGATGATGATGCGAAAGATAGCGGCGGACAGCGGGATGACACAGGATTTAGAGGAGCGGAACATTCAGACAGACGACAACGGTTTCATAAAACAGACAGATTCCACCGTTGAAATTGACTTTTGTGCAGGCTCTATCTACAATGGTTGCATCATATGCCTAAGCACAAGAAGCACATAACGTTCAAGCTCCCATTCAGAAAAAACATCAAGATCAAAAAAAACCTGTTTTTCAATATTATTGGCCTTCTTATTTTTGTATTCTCTTCGATGGGGTTTATCTCCTTTGCAAGAGCAGGAAATGTTTTAATTATCCTGAACGATATCTTATCCGGTTATTTTGGGATTCTTGCCATTTTCATTCCAATAATTGCACTTCTACTATCTTCACATTTTTTTAATACTGCCAAGTTGAAACTTATCAAACCACATGTTACAGTAGGACTCACCCTCATTTTTATTACGCTTCTTGGTGCTGCCCGTGCAGGAAGATTCGGGGAACTGATTGCTGTTAATCTTGCCTCAGATTTCTCGGGTTTTGGTGCATTCTTAATTCTTCTTGTCACTTTTATTGTTGGCATCATTCTTTTTTTTAACACCTCAATTGATATCTTCATTTTGATGGTCTTGACTGGACTTAAGACCGCAATGAAATTTGTGTGGAATGGATTTCTACAGCCTCTTATGAGCAAGAAGGCCCAAACTGGTTCTCGACAGCAAGGCAAAGGCGAATTTATCACATCTTCACCGCTCCAAGGTAACCCTCCACAAATTCAGCCTGCCCCTGCAAAACCCGTGCTGAAAGGGACAGATGAACTTAATATTCGAACACTCTCAGGTCATTCATCCAAAAACTGGGCTTATCCCCCACTTGCTCTACTTGAAGACATCCAAGAGCAAAAAGCAGACATTGGAGATGTAGGGATGAATTCAGACACCATTGAGCGAACCCTTGACAGTTTTGGTATTCGTGCACGTGTTTCGGAAATCAATCCCGGCCCCACAGTCACCCAATATGCAATTGAAATTGTTATGGGGACAAAGCTATCCAAAATTACAGCACTTTCAAACGATCTTGCACTCGCTCTTGCTGCTCCAACTGGTCAGGTGCGTATCGAGGCCCCAATGCCCGGTCGGTCACTTGTCGGTATTGAAATTCCAAACAGACGTTCAGAAATTGTTTCACTGAAACGTATGATGCTTGATCCAGAAGTTTCTGAAAACCACCACCCCCTTACAGTACCTTTGGGGCTTGATGTATCAGGCAGAACAGTTGTGACAAACCTTGGTAAAATGCCTCATGCCCTTGTTGCAGGTACAACAGGGTCGGGTAAATCAGTCCTCTTAAATGCGTGGATATGTAGTTTCCTTTTCCGTACAACGCCTGAAGACCTGCGACTTATCCTTATTGATCCGAAACGTGTCGAATTTACACAGTACAATGGGATTCCGCATTTACTTACTGAAGTCATCGTTGACTCGGAAAAGATCATTTCTGCACTTAAGTGGACCGTTGGGGAAATGAATAACAGGTATAAACTCTTTGCTCAGGTCGGCGCTCGAAATCTTGAAAGTTACAATGAGCGCCCCGGCATCCAAAAGCTTCCCTACATCATCTTTATTATTGACGAGCTTTCAGATTTAATGATAGCAGCCGCTCGTGAGGCGGAGGAGTATATTACACGTATTGCTCAAATGGCCCGTGCAACAGGAATTCATCTTATTCTTGCTACACAACGGCCTTCAGTGAATGTCATCACCGGCCTCATGAAGGCGAATATTCCAACGCGTATTGCATTTAATGTTGCCAGCCTTATAGACTCCCGTGTTGTACTTGATATGCCTGGGGCAGAAAAACTTGTTGGTAAAGGAGACATGTTATATCTACCTGCAGATCAGGCGAAACCACGACGTATTCAAGGACCATATCTTTCTGAGAAGGATGTCCAGCACATCGTTCAATTTTTAAGAGAGCGCGTGCCAGAAGTGCATTATACAGAAGAAGTTACTGAGCAGGATGTCACGACGGTAATGACATCAAGTGGAGAATCTCGTGTGGTCTCAGGAGACGGAAGTGATCCCTTGCTCAAACAAGCTTTAGATCTCATTTACCAGGAAGGAAAGGCATCTGCCTCTCTTATTCAGCGACGGTTGTCAGTAGGCTATGCACGTGCTGCTCGCATTCTGGATCAACTTGAAGCCAAAGGGTATGTAAGTTCAGCACACGGATCGAAGGCTCGGGAGATTTTGCAAAGACCTGGTGCACATATGACTGAACCTACACCTGAGCAAATTCATGAACAGAACATGCAGGAAGAGATACAAGGAATTCATTGAGGCCTATTATCTTAGATACTTCCGAATGTTTTCATTATGTTCATCCAGAGTACGAGCGTAATGCAATTGTGATCCATCCTTATTTGAGATGTAGTAAAGATATGGAGTATCCGTGTCGGACTCGATAATAGCCGTTATTGCACTCAAACCTGGGCTACCAATAGGGCCTGGTGGAAGCCCTGTGTGAGTGTATGTATTGTAGAGTGAAGAAATCTTTAAATCCTCAAGAGAAAGGCTTTTTTTCCACCATGAATTTTCTTCTTCCTGATATCCGAGCGCATATTGAACAGTTGCATCAACTTGCAGTGGATAGCCTTCCTTCAGACGTTTACGCAGAATAGATGCAACTTGTTTCATTGTTTGGAAGCTATTTGCCTCTCGCTCCACAATAGAGGCAAGGATAAGAACATCGTTATCAGAAAGACCTTGTGCTCGTGCCTGTGAGCGCAAGGTATCCGAATATTTTTTATTGAAATTAGATGCAAATGTATTAAGGACCTGATCAATCGTGGCATCTCTGGGTATTAAATAGGTATCGGGGAATAAGGTGCCTTCCTGCGCTCTTTTTATGAATTCAGACTCAGGAATACCGACATCATCAGAGAGTATCTGGGCAATTTCTTCCTTACGCAATCCTTCAATAACAGTGACCCATACATCATCAGAGCCATGAGTTAACGTTAAAGCAACATCTTTGGCACGCATCGACGGCGATATTCTGAATAACCCGGCCTGAATTTTGTTCTCAATGTCCAGTTGCTTCACAATGATAAAAAATACTAAGCGGTTGCGAATAAACCCTTGCTTTTCAAGATTATTAATGATCTTGTTCACAGAATCACCTTTTGCAATAACGAAATTTTGCTTTGTCTTGACCGTTGGCTGTGCAGGAAGTGAGCCTTCGGCATAAAAGAGCCCGAAGCCTATGATGCCAATAATAAACAGCATGGCCAATATATAGATACGTTTCATATGGTTTCTATTATACAAAAGCATACAACCACTATACCCTACCCTCAACTGTGCCCATACCTTTCTATACTTCTTCGCCTCAACTCGCTTGGGTAACAGGCTCTTCGACTTGTCTTCTCAATATTTTAATCTTTCGCAACAACTTCCCAAGAATGTATACTTCCTCAATGTTAAATAGCCATGAGAAAAAAAGATACCCAATACCATAAATGATGAAAACGCATAGGAGCAATAAGAATACATTAATGCTTCTGGACGTATCAATAAGTAGTTCATCAAAGACTTTTAACGCAGTATATGAAGGAAGAGCTGCCAGGAAGCCTGCTAGGTATATCTTGATGCTGTGATGTATGAGTTTTGTTAAATGAAATCCTTCAACCTTTCTATAATATGCAGCAAGCTGCAGGATGACGTTTAACGTAATGGCAAAAGAAAATGATATACCAAGTGACCAGACGGGCATGTGCAGAAAGATAATAAAAAGGACGCTTAAGAGAACATTGACAAAGATAGAAAAAAGGTTAATGTAAAGAGGTGTTTTTGTATCATGAGCTGCGTAGAACGCCCGGGTGACAAAATAGAAGATGCTGTGGAATGGGATAGACAGACCGAAATATGAAAGCGTTGATGCGGTAAGAACAGTTGCCTCCCAGTCAAACATTCGTCCACCATATGCAATACGAACGATTGGGGTACGTGCAAAGATAAAAAAGATGCCAAGAGGGACACTTAAGTACACAAGCTGAAGTATTGAATCAACAAATAGCTTGCGTATAGCATCTATATTGTGATCCTTATAAAGACTGGAAATATATGGAAGTGAAGCCTGCCCGAAAGCCATACCAACAAACGCAACAGGAAAAAGCTGCAGTCGCTGGGCGAAGTTTACCACGGTCACACTACCTGCCCCGACCAAAGTTGCAAGAGACAAATCAATAGTTTGCTCAATCTGACTGGTGAGGACGGAAAACGTTCTTGGCAGGAAAAGCGTAAAAAACTCTCTGAGAACTTTTCTCTCAAACACAAATGGGGAATAGTGAAAGTGTGTGATGTGCAAAATGGGCAACTGGATGAAAAAAAAGAGGAAAGCTCCTGCAACAGTCCCAATTACAGGACCATACAGCCAAAATGAGTGTGACAGAAACACAGTGCCACCGATGACACCAATGGTATAGATTAATGGGGCAAGTGCTGTTAACATAAAAATCCTATTTGCCTGCGCAATACCAGACAGAATATTCCCAAATACAAAGAATGGCATCTGACTTATGAGATATATCCTTGCGATATACGTTACCTCCTTAATCTGTGATGGTGTAAATCCGGGAGTAATGATGCGAATAATAACGTCAGCAAATATAAACGACAGTAACATAAAGACAAACAGCATGAGAGTTAAAAGATTAACAATGGAGGATATTTTGACTGATAGCTCTTTAGGGTTCTTCTTGTACTGAATGAAAATAGGAATAAAAGCAGAACTGAGTGCTCCTGTGACAAGAACCTCAAATACAAAATCGGGCAGACGGTATGCAGCAATTAGCAAATCAAGCTCCTCTTTAGAAAAGAAGGTTGCAAAGGTCCGGTTACGCACGAGCCCTAGAAATCGTGATAAAACCATCATTGATGAAAGAATAATGACAGAGGAGAGGATATCCTTTTGCTTTCTGAAAATAAGTGTCTTTGTGTGATTAATAATATCGTGCATGTTTGATTACAACTAGTTAGAACGAGTTCAACCAGTTGTAACTAGTTGATTGTATCTTGCTCTGAAATTTCATACAATAGGGCTTATTGGGTCGCAAGAATATTATAGATTACCAGCATGAGGATTGGGGGTGATTGTTATGCCTATTATTAAGTCAGCTCAAAAAAAACTCCGAAAGGATAGAAAAAGGACAGAACATAACGTCGGTCTCAAGAGAACACTGAAAGAAGCAGTAAAAACTTTTACAAAATCGGCTTCAGTAAAGTCAAAAAAAGGCAATAAAGCTCTAGCTGCAACATTTTCTACCATTGACAAGGCAGCAAAGAAGAATATTATCCATAAAAACAAGGCGGCTCGGATGAAATCGCGGATATCTAAATTATCACGTGGTGCTCAATGAGCTCGTATACGGTTAATCTATTACCAAAGAGGAAACAAAAGGTAGCGGACAGGCTGCTTCATTTTATTCTGTTTTATTTCAGATACATCATTATCATTACCCAAATTGTTGTCATTAGTGTGTTTTTCTTTCGATTCAGGGAGGATCAGAAAATCATTGATCTCAAACAGAAATTTCGTCAAAAACAGCAAATCCTTGCAGTGACAGCTCCAATTGTTGAGGAAGCTGAAATGATTCAAAGCCAAACGACGTATGTCAAAGCTATTCTGGATGCGCAGGACGCGTTTTTGAAAAAGCTACAGACAGTGCTTGCATCAATTCCGAGCGATACGAGTTTGAACTCTCTGGATATGTCAGGAAATATAGTTAAATTAGGAGGAGTTTCGGCAAACGTGGAATCCATTCGGGCACTGCACCGTAAACTTGTGTTAACAAAAGGGTTTGAGACTGCACAGATTAACATGATCTCGCAAGTGAGGTCCGGTGGGTACGAGTTTGTGGTAGAAATACCAGTTCAGAAAAAAAATGAAAGACGAACTGATAAAAAAAATACAAAATAAAAGTGTAAAGGATTATACCTATGCCATAATGTTTTTACTTGTGGCGTCTTTTTTTGCCTTCTGGGTCATCCGGCCTGTTTTAAGCATTGCCATAAGTATTCGCAGGCAGGGGGAAGATCTCCACCGCATTAACGCAACATATGAAAAAAATATCACTCGTGTGCTTGAGCTACAATCGCAAATTGAGGACATACGTGCGAAACGATATTTACTTGACGAGACAGTCCCTGAAGGAGTAAATCTAAGCGGTTTTATTCAGGATATTCAAAGAGCAGGCCATGATTCGGGTGTGAAAGTAACATCTGTCATGATTGACCCGATCAGCCTCAAAGTTGATCCATCCATGAAGAGCAAGGTAAGAAAGGTGGTGGCCAAAAAAGACACGGATAATCAGGCCCTTTCCAAGGTACAAACTGTGGGAGCACGCATTAAGGTGGAAGCAACATACGAAGGCTTTCAAGCTTTTTTATTAGCTTTACTTAATCAACGGAGAATAAAGCAGATAACAGGGTTGAAGATGACTGTCGAGAACAAGACAAGTAGAACTGAGCCCAAAGTGATTGATTTAACTATTCAGGCAATTATTGAAACGTATTATTTAACAGCACAAAAATTATAAGAAGGCATGAACCAGAAAGAATTATTCATCATATCGTTAACCATTTTTTTAACAGTGATCATCTGGATTATTGCAGATCTTAATCACCTCTCTCATACTGAACAGTTGCCAAAAAATGACCCTCGTTTTGCACGGCCCATAACAGCTACAATAGATACGGAAATATTTAACCAGTTAGAGGCGAAAAATTAGCATGTATTATGCTCGTTATTATTCCCGCGCAAAAAGAATTCCTGGCATTGTGCTTATTGGGATAACTATTGTGGTAATGGGGACTGTCATAGCCGTGTTTCGTGGGATGCCCAGCCCTAAGCCACAGAAGCAAGTAAAGCTTGAGCGTATTGATGTGGTAAATGTGAGAGACCGTTCTCTCACAATATTTTGGCGTACAAAGGAACCGACACAAGGCTATATTATCTATGGGGCTTCTCAGACAAAACTTGATAATACTGCCTTTGATGAACGCGATAGTCTCGGTGGTTTATCTAAGCAACGCAACCATGTCGTTCAGATCAAAGGTGTGAGTCCTAACCAAACGCTTTACTTTAAAGTATATGTTGATGGCACGACTGTCGGGCAATCTCAAAATGTTGCCTATACTGCACAAACAACTAGGCCTTTAACCTCTTCTGTTGACCTTGAGCCAGTATATGGAGATCTTGTACGGCAAAATGGACAGCCAGAAAAGGATGCTGTTGTGATAGTCCAAATAGGGGCAAGCATTCCTCTTCTTGCACGAACCAGTGACAAAGGTACTTTCTTATTTTCTTTATGTTGTCTGATCAATTCGCAGAATCAGGAATCACTATTACCCGCAGACAAAACTGGAATCAGGATACACATGATTGCAGAAGATGGGACTGAAAAGACAGAAGAGGGGGTCTTTAGGGATATGTATCCGCTCACTCAAGCTCTGGTTATAGATAACCAAGTAGCTCAATTACAACCAATCTCAGATCAGAAAGATGTCCCAGCAGTTTTAGCAGTCACAGATAGTGTTCCTAAGTTGGAACCAATAGATATTATATTTCCAAAAAATGGAGCTTCCATCCCGGGGTCACGTCCCCTTGTGCGTGGAGTAGGTGAAGCACATGAAATAGTAAAGGGTCGGTTTCCAAAAGACGGACGCATCTTCCAGGTAAACATTGATGATAAGAGAAACTGGTTTTACCAACCATCCTTTGATCTTACTTCAGGAGAACATACCTTAACTGTTCAAACAGGAGATACTCAAGGCAATGTTGTTACGTTAACGCGGGCATTCACGATTTTAAAAAGCGGGGAAGCAGTACTCGGGGAGGCAACGGCGTCAGGTACTGTTACCCCAACAGCAAGTCCATCAGCAACTCCCACTCTTGGACCAACAGCCCCGGAAACAGCAACAGCAACTCCCACACCACCAGTCTCTGGGATTAATGTTCTTCCAATTACCCTTGTGAGCCTTGTACTCATTGTTATAGGGGCAGGAATTATATTACTATTTTAGTATGGACACTCTAGGTATTATATCTTCAGTCAGCAAAATTGCTGTTATTGCCTTTATTATCACTCTTGGTGTTGTTGTCTTTGAAATAGTCACACTCATGAAAAAAAACAGGGAAAGGGAACATCCCAAGGAAGATGTTCATATCCCTGAATTTAATCAAGCTAAGGCTTCAGAGCACCACTTCACTGAGCTTCCGGATATACAGGCAACACCTGTTATGCAGGAGCGAAAAAGAATTCCTCGAGCAGTAGTATTTATTGGTGGAATTACCATTATCGTACTTGTTACGGCTTTGGCAGTATGGATTTTTAACCAAAGTGCACTTTCTGTTCGACGTGTCAAAAAGGAAACCTCTCCGATAGCAGAAAGCGATAAGCTTACCCCAACGAATATTTTGAGTTCAACTGGCGCTGTGTGGGGAACTCCTGGGGTCGGAAGCATGGAAGGAGAAAATGATGATAGCCTAAGTCCGACGACTGTTCAACAAAATGTAACAACGACTCTTACTAAGGTGCCAACATACATGCTGACCCAAGCTCCAAGCATCTCTGCAACAAAAACAAGTGCAACAATTATGACAACAACGTCGACAGCGGTTTCAAAGACTCCTTCGGTGTCTACATCCCCTGGTATGCCGCAATCAGGATCCTTTCAGACAACATTACTGATCATGGTTGTTTCAGTCACACTTATTTATCTTGCCTTTATCCTGTGAGAGAAGGCTGCTTTAGGAAATTAGGCTTTCTTGAATAAGCTCATAAAACTCCTGAGGATTAAGTGCTGCAGTTCCTGGCAAAACCCCATCAATACTGTCATGCTGCATATACATGGTCACATTACTCGAATCTACAGAACCGCCGTAAATATACAGGCAATGTGGCAGATGTGTTAATTGTGACTTCATCTGCATAACACTATCAACTGTTGCATTACGACCAGTCCCAATGGCATCAATAGGCTCATATACAACCATGGTTACACCCTCCGGGATAAAATCCGAAGCTCCATCTATGCAAAAAATCACCTTAAGCCCATGATGAAGTGCACTTCTGACTTTTGCTGACAAAACTTCATCATTTTCATGAAAATACTGGCGACGCTCACTGTGCCCAATAATGACATATTCTGCCAGTCCATCAAGCTGTGTGCCCGTCACTTCACCAGTAACCGGACCAATCTCAAACTGAGAAATATCCTGTGAGCCAATAGATATATTATATTGATGAAGCTTCTCTGCGCACATGTGCAGGAAAGGCGCTGGAGGACAGAGAATAACCTTAAGGCTTTGTGGGATGGACGCAAGATCGTGAGCAGTAAAAGTATTAAGCCATTCCTGAACTTCGGAGAAGCTTTTATACGCTTTCCAATTCCCAATCACATATTTCATACCCTTTTTAGTGTAATTGAGTAAGAGACATAAGGCAAGGTGGAAGATATAGAGGGATAGAGGGATAGAGGGATAGAGGGACAGATGGATGGAGGGATAGAAGGATAGGGGGATAGAAGTGTAGAGGGGTGAAGAGCGTGGAGGGGGTGGGGAGGTTAGGGTTCTGAAATAACTTTCAGTCCTAAACATACATCACCTCCCTATTCTTCTATCCCTCTATGTTCTCTACGTTTCTACCATATTGCATTACCCAAACCTCTTTGCTACAATACACTCCGTTCATTGATAAACTTATGCGGGCGTAGCTCAGTTGGCAGAGCGCCATGCTATCATCACAGTTGGCATGGAGGTTACGAGTTCGAGTCTCGTCGCCCGCTTTTCGGGGTCCCCGTAGCTCAATGTAAGAGCGTCTGGTTCGGAGCCAGAAGGTTCCAGGTTCAAGTCCTGGCGGGGGCATCCGGCAGCCGTAGCTCAATGGTAGAGCACCCCCCTCACACGGGGTAGGTTCCAGGTTCAAGTCCTGGCGGCTGCATGCGGGTCGCATAGCTCATTGTCGGAAAGAGCGCTCCGCAGTAGGCGGAGAGGTGCAGGTGCAAATCCTGCTGCGACCCATCAGATGGGATCTGGAACTGGCCGCCGTTCTAGGCCAGATCATCGGATCCAATTTGAATTCTGCCGGTCCCCAGATCGTCACAGGGGGCCGGCAACGCTTTTTTCTTAGCAATAGACCTTTTCATGTAAAATCTCTCTTCGGGTATAATGGTTCCCATGTCCTCACTTTTTGATCATCTTAACCCTCGGCAAATTGAAGCTGTTCAATACACACAAGGTCCTTCTCTCATTCTTGCAGGCGCAGGTTCAGGCAAAACACGTGTACTAACCCACAAGGTCCTTTATCTCATTCAGGAAAAGAAAATTGATCCATCAAATATTGCTATGATGACTTTTACGAACAAAGCAGCACGGGAGATGGCAGAAAGAGTAAATCATCAATTGGGATTTATTGGAACATTTCATTCACTATGTGCCCGTATTCTCCGCCATGATGCAGTGCATATAGAAATGGGTAATGATTTTGTGATTTATGATGATGATGACACAGAGGTTCTCATTAAAAATATACTTAAAAGTGTTACGTTCCATCGTAAGCTCACTCCAAGTTATGTAAAGTATCGTATATCTGCTGCAAAGGATAATATGCTGTCCCCCAAAAAGTTGGCAGCATTCTCTCAGTCCGAACAGGACGAAGTCATTGTTGATCTCTATGGACAATACCAAAAAAAACTCGAGGAAAATAATGCGCTTGATTTTGATGACCTTATTGTTAAAACGGTTTGGATGTTTGAGAAGAAACAAGGGGTACTGGATCGTTATCAGGAAACATTCACGCACATTTTGGTTGATGAGTTTCAAGACACTAATGCTGCGCAGTATCGTCTTGCAAAGCTCCTAGCGCAAAAGTATTCTCGGATAACTGTTGTTGGTGACTTTTCTCAAAGTATTTACTCGTGGCGTGGGGCAGATGTAAAGAACCTCAAAAAATTCGAGCAGGACTTTCCTAACACAAAAGTTTTTCATCTGGAACAAAACTATCGATCAACACAGAATGTTCTGAATTTTGCGTTTGAAATTATAAGTGGTAATGATACTCATCCAATACTTAAACTCTTCACAGAAAATGAACAAGGCGATGATATCACGATCAAGCAGCTTACAAACGAACAAGAAGAGGCACTCTGGATTGCAGAAGAAGTCGAAAAATTATGTGAGTTTGAAGGATACCATTACGATGATATTGCTATTTTATATAGAATGAACGCTCAATCTCGCACTATTGAAGAAGCATTTCTGCACTATAGTATTCCCTATGTCCTTATTGGAGGGACACGGTTTTATGAGAGGAAGGAAATAAAAGATATTTTGGCCTATCTGCGTCTCATAGTGAATCCTACAGATGAGGTATCTCTGGAGCGAGTAAAGAAGCTTGGTAAAGGAAGATTCGCTCGTTTTAAGGAGCTCTATGAAGAAATTAAAGAACAAAAAAATGAAATAACCACGGATCAATGTATAGAGTATGTTTTCAACAAAACTGGTTATCTTGATTTATATGAAAAAGACGATCCAGAAGATGCTCCGCGGCTGGAGAATCTTCGCGAGTTGCGCTCTGTTGCGCTACGATTTGAGAATTTGGTGGAATTTCTGCATCAAGTAGCTCTTGTCGAATCTGAGTACTCGGAAAACGAACGGTTGCAAAAGACAAAAGCTGGCGTTCGTATGATGACATTGCATCAGGCAAAAGGACTTGAATTTCCTGTTGTTTTTATTATCGGTGTTGAGGAAGGTATATTACCTCACTCAAGGTCTCTGTATGATAAATATGAATTAGAGGAGGAGCGACGTCTCCTCTATGTTGGTATAACTAGAGCAAGGAAAAAATTATATATCACCTATGTCCAAAGACGCTTCTTGTTTGGTCGTGGAGGATATGGCCAGGTTTCACGATTTATCGCTTATAAAGTGGGCATGGATCAAATCTGGGATTCTTAATTCAAGAGATGACTTTTTGGTGATGAGAAATGTGTACGGGCAGTGCATAATAAGGATATGACTCGTGTGCGAAAGGTCGGAGAAGATTTTGACCAATATCAGTGGAATAAAATAGCCCCTCATCCACTTGTTGCTTGGGAATGGGGGGAAGCACGGAAAAAAATGGGCATCGATGTAATGCGCATTGGTGAATTTGATCAAGACACCCTTACTGCAGCTTTTCAAGTCACATTCCACCCGATTCCATTCACGTTTTTTACCATTGGGTACATGCCCCGTACAACGATTCCTTCAGCAGAAGTTCTTGATCTTTTAGAAGTCGAGGCAAAAAAGCATCAGGCT
>MFZT01000026.1:2715-9250 GCA_001789515.1 Candidatus Roizmanbacteria bacterium RIFCSPHIGHO2_02_FULL_43_11 | reverse complement strand
ATCTGAAGATGAAATTTTTCTAAAACGGGTTGTGGTATCTCCTCATCCTCTTTTCCCAAAATGGACTCAAAAACTCGATCTGCGGCTGGGAGAAGATGAACTTTTTATGAACTTGAAACCAAAATGGCGATATAACGTTCGGCTGGCACAGAAAAATGGTGTGATTGTGAAAGAGATGACTAATCAAGCAGGTTTTCAAATATTTTCAGATCTGTATTTTCAAACCACACAGCGACAGAAGTATCGTGGTCACAATCGTATGTATCACCATACTATTTTTGAATCATTGAAGGACTCAATGAGTCATATATTAGTGGCCTATTATCAGGATACTCCTCTTGCAGCATACCATCTTTTTCTTTTCCATAACATTTTATATTACCCCTACGGTGGCTCGTCACTTGAACACAGACAGGTTATGGCTTCAAACCTTCTCATGTGGGAAGCGATTAGGTTTGGCAAAAGGCACAAAGCTCATACCTTTGACATGTGGGGATCACTGTCTCCGGATTATGAAATGGAGGATGGTGGATGGGCAGGATTTACACGCTTTAAGGCTGGTTATGGCACAACGTTCGTTGAAATGATAGGAAGTTATGACCTTGTAATAGACCAGATACTGTATAAAAGCTACAACATTGCTCATGCTGCACGGTCGCGCATCCTCAAAAGTCTCTGAGCTATACTATACGCATGACAAAATCTGTATTTGAGGATATTTTTAGGCAACTCAACCCAATTCAGCGCGCTGCTGTTGAAACGCTTGATGGACCAGTTATGGTAGTTGCTGGTCCGGGTACTGGGAAGACACACGTTTTGGCCGCTCGTATTGCACACATACTATCAGTAACAGATACGCCACCGTATGCGATCCTGGCCTTGACCTTTACTGAATCTGCTGCTGCAAACATGCGTAAACGGGTAGTAAGTATGATTGGCAAGCAGGGATATTATGTCAATATCATGACGTTTCACGCTTTTTGTGCCGATGTTATTCGTAGCCATCCGGAGTATTTTCCAATCGAGCAAGGAAGTGAACCTCTCAGTGAACTTGAAAAATATGAAGTTTTTCAGGAACTTCTTCAAACGTCAAACATTCGAGCTCTTCGTCCAATTAACACGCCGCTCTTTTATTTGAGAGATGTTATTTCGTCAATATCGCACTTAAAAAGAGAAGCTATCGTGCCAGCAGATTTTCAAAAAGTAATCAAACACGAATTCGATGCTCAAGACCTTAAAGGCACTGCATTGAAGAAGCTGGAGATTCAGAAAGAAAAAAACTCGGAGTTGCTTCTGTTGTATCAAGCATACCAGAAGGAGCTTAAAAAACGCCTTCGCTATGATTTTGACGATATGATTGCTTTTGTTGTTGAAGCATTTAAAAAGAACGATGTTTTACTTATGGAATATCAGGAGCATAAGTTATACATTCTTGTTGATGAGTATCAAGACACGAATACATCGCAGAATACGGTTGTAGATCTACTTGCAAGTTATTGGGGGCAGCAAGCCAACATCTTTGTTGTGGGCGATCCTAATCAATCCATTTTTCGCTTTCAGGGGGCATCGACAGAAAACACCATTGGGTTTTTGCACGCGTATCCTCAAGCAAAAATTATCACCCTTGAGGCGGGCTTTCGGTCAACACAGAAGATATATGATGCAGCTCATGCTGTCATACGCGAAAACAAGCTTACCCAAAGCGAAAATGTTGGTCTATTGCAGGAAGCCCTAACGACCCGCCTAAAAAGCAATGATGGTATAGGAGATCATATTACCATTGCTGCCCTCCCCTCTCAAACACTTGAACATGTATATATTGCTGAAGAAATAAAACGCTTGCTTTCAAAAGGAATACTCGCAGAAAATATTGCCGTTGTATATCGGACAAATCGTGAATCATCTGACATACAAGCTGTGCTTGAGAAGTGGAGTATCCCTTATGAAGTTGAAGGCGGCGAAAATGTGCTGGATGCAGAGATGATCCGTCAACTTATTCAGGTAATGATTGTCATTCGTGATGTTCGCAAGGGTGCAGAAGATGAGAAGCTTTTCGAAATCATGTCATACGACTGGTTGGACATTGACGCAATGCTCGCTATGAAAATTGCTCGAGCTGCTGGCAAAGCAGGAGTGTCAATCATAGACATGATTCAGGGTGGTTATGAAAATTTCATGAAATACTACCAGCGATCTGACATCTTACAGGAGGACTTCTCAAAAGCTGAATCGTTTCTGACACAGCTTATAACATGGGTTCAGAACGATGCAAAAATGGCTTTCACAGCATGGTTTGAAGGATTCATTAATGAATCCGGATATATGAATTATGTCTTATCTCAGGAAAATAAAATCGAGCTACTTACAAATCTGAACACTCTTTTTAGGGAAATACGACTGTTAGTTGATGATAAGAAAAACATGAAATTGTCTGACTTTTTGAAAGCAATCATGACAATGGCTGAACATCACTTAAGTCTTGAAGCTGAGGATCTTAATATTGAGAAAGGTGTTGTCCATTTATCAACAGCTCATAAAGCCAAAGGTAGAGAGTGGGATTATGTATTTGTGACCAATGTCATTGATGGTGTATGGGGCAACTCCCGGAGCCGTGATCTTATCAAACTCCCAGCCGGTCTCATCAAAAATGTTGACATCTCCAAAAAAGAGAGAAATGAAGATGACCGTCGGTTGTTTTATGTTGCTTTAACGCGAGCCAGGAAAAAAGTTTCTCTTTCATATGCAAAAACAATAAACACCAACCATCGATCACGAGAAGTTGCAGGGTCAATGTTTCTTGAAGAAATTCCGGAAAATATTAAAATCGTTTTGGAGCCTCAGGAATATGCCAGCCACATTTCAGACCATCTTGCTTCTATCCTCAGGCCCCAAAATTCAAAAAAGCTCAGAGTCACTGATGAAGATTACTTCAGAGACATTATATCTACCTTTGCTCTATCCAACACCGCATTGAATGTATATCTGAAGGATACTGATGAATTTATTCGTACCATTTTGCTGCACGTCCCACGGGCAAAGAAACCATACATGGCCTTTGGAACGGCAGTGCACAAAAGTCTTGAGCACTGGAACAGGGCCTTGCTTCAGGGGCATTCATATACACAAAGTCAACTCATACATGATTTCGAGCAGGCACTGGAAAAGGAACTCTTAACGAGGGAAGATTTTAGCAGACATCGAGAAAGGGGCAAGGAGATACTCGTTTCATATTTTCAATACTACGTGAAGTCTCAGCAGAAACCTCTTTACATCGAGCACGCATTTGGCAGAGGATTCAAGAAGTCGATTTATGGTGACATTCCCCTTAAAGGCCAAATTGATAGGGTTGAGCTCATTGATCAGAGCAAAAATAAAGTGCGTATTATCGATTACAAAACTGGAGCAATCAAATCTATCAATGATATTGAAGGTAAGACGGTATCAGTCTCAATTTCGGTGCGAGAATCTGAACTGCCAGAAAGCATTCGAGGCCCATATAAACGCCAGCTTCTCTTTTATAAGCTTCTTGCAGAGTTAGATGAGACCTTTCCATACTCAGTTGAGGAAGGAGTGTTTGATTTTATACAGCCAACTGCATCGGGTAAACATGTACAAAGGATTCTTACCCTTCAACAAGCTGATGTTGAGGATCTAAAAAAGCTTATCAAAACAGTGATGGAGGAAATACGCACACTAAAATTTCTTACTGAGCCACAAGCATAGGCCTATAATCTGAAAAAAATAAGGGGGGGGTTTGAATCGACTTCTAGTCGATGAAATCTTTAAGTTTCCGTGCTCTTGTTGGATGCCGTAGTTTACGAATAGCCTTTGCTTCAATCTGCCTGATACGCTCGCGAGTAACATTAAATTCCTTCCCAACATCCTCCAGTGTTTTTGGCTTGCCATCATCTAAGCCAAATCTCATAATAAGCACCCTTTTTTCCCGATCAGACAGTGTTTCCAAAACTTCATTCAAGTAATCGCGCAAAAACTCCTTGGAAACAGTGTCGTATAATGAGGGCTGGTCTCCATCTGATATAAATTGCTCCAGAGTTGTCTCTTTATCATCTCCAATGGGGGTAGACAGTGACTTGGGATGCTGTGAAATTCTGATTAAATTCTCGACCTCCTTTTCACCAATCTCCATTTCTTTAGCAACTTCCTTATTTTTCGGCTCGCGTCCGAGTTGTTGTGTTAATTTGCGTTGGGTTTTGTAGTAGCGATTGATGTTGTCAACCATATGCACAGGAATGCGGATAGTGCGGGATTGGTCAGCAATAGCACGGGTGATTGCCTGGCGAATCCACCATGTAGCGTAGGTTGAAAACTTATAGCCACGATGCCAGTCGTATTTTTCAACGGCCTTAATAAGACCTTGGTTTCCTTCCTGAATGAGATCAAGAAAGGACAACCTGCGGCCAAGATACTTTTTTGCGATAGACACGACAAGCCGGAGATTTGATCGAATAAGTGTCCTGCGAGCATCCATATCATTCTTCTCGTAACGCTTTGCAAGATCAATCTCCTGCTCAAATGTAAGCAGAGGATACATACCAATCTCCTTCAAGTACATCTTGATAGGATCAAGAGACTCTCCTTGCTTTGATGTAATAAGTTTTCTAAGCTCCTTTTCAATCTCCTCGATTGAGCGGCGGGCATCCTCTTCTTCGTGAGAAGCAACATTTTCAAAGATATCAATATTAAGATGGATAGCTTGGTCAAAAAAATCGTCGACTGCTTCAATATTTTTTTCCGGCTCAGGAAATACAAAAAAAATATCATCAATCACAATGAACCCATTTTCCTGTCCTTGATCAAGAAGCTCACTAACACTCTTCGGTATTTTTTGAGAGGTCATTGGCAGCATTTTACAGAATACGAAGCTCTTTTTCAACCTGAGCTAGTTTACGCGACAAAGCAGTTATTGAATCAGCATCATGAATATTTTGAGCAGCACCTTTTATTCTAGAGCGCAAAGCGTACTGTTTTAACTCAAGAAGTGATTTATGAAAGGTTTTTTCTGTATCATGTTCGTCCATTGTAGGCACTACTGAAAGATCGAATAAGAAAAGCTCATCAAGGATAGCTTGTAAGGGATCTGAAAATGTGGCTGTGAATGAGGTAAGATTAAAATTTTTCTGATCATTCTCTTTTGAGTGTATGTAATCGATAAAGTAGGTAAATATGTTTTTGTATGCTGGTATTGAAAAATCTTCAGGCTGGATTTGAGAAGCAATGGTGCTGCATACTTTCAATGTGTGATCGCTTTGAACAAGAACGGCTAGGATATATTTTTGCAGGGTACTATAACGATCATCAGGTGATGTGTTGCGCGTACGTTGGTACACTCTTTTTTTCTCAGATTCTTTGTCAAATGTACGTGCCATTGATGTAATGTCATGCTCATGGACATCTAAAATATCTGCCAATTTTTTCATGTAATGGCCTTTGACAATGGGATTGGCGATGGAATGTAAAAATGGCAATGCTTGTACGGCAATTTCCTTTTTCCCGTATGGGTCTTGTGGATCATGACGTTTCAGCGCAAGATCAATAATGAAATCGTAGATAGGAGTAGGTTTTTGAAGTGTCTTTTTATATGCAATGGGATTATTTTGCAGAGCCTCATCTGGATCTTTCCCGGAATCAAACTGTATAACATCGACACGAAAATCCATGCTTTCGGCATCCTTAATCGCTCGCAATGTCGTTTGCGCGCCTGAAAAATCAGCGTCAAGTGCAAGAATGACTCGCGTTGTAAAGCGCTTGAGCAACATAAGCTGATCCCTTGTGACAGCAGAGCCCTTGATTGCAACAGTATTCTTAATGTCATGCTTGAATGATGAAATCATGTCAAATTCACCTTCCACAAGCACTGCTGCCTGTCCTTCACGAATAGCCTCATGGGCAACGTGCATTCCAAATAGCGTTTCTCTTTTATGATATAAAGGCGTTTCTGGAGTATTGACATATTTAGCCTCTTTTGCCTCTGAAGATAACAATCTTCCTGAAAAACCAAGTATCTCATGCCGTGCGTTAATAATTGGAAACATAAGTCTCCCTCGAAAACGATCATACAGCCTTCCTTTTTCATTCTTTATTGCAAGGCCAGATTGGACAATGTCTTCATCCTTGTATTTTTTCTTCTTAAGGAATTTTATAAGTGAGTCCCATGATTGGGGAGCATAACCAAGCAGGAATGTTTCAAGTAGCTTCTTGTTTAATCCCCTCTTCTTAACATACTGTCGTGCTTTATCTCCAGCTTGATGTTCCATTAACAGAAAATGGAAGTACTTTGCAGCAAATGCATTCATCTGCATAAGTTTTTCCTTCTCCTTCCATTGTCGATCCTCAAAGGAGAACGATTCAAGCGCCACACCAGCCTTTTGTGCAAGCTCCTTAAGTGCTTCGGAAAAAGTAATATTCTCCCACTTCATCAGGAACGAAATGACGTCGCCCCCATCTTGACATGCACCAAAACACTTCCACAATTCCCTATCAGGTGAGACCATAAATGAAGGAGTTTTTTCAGAAT
>MFZT01000026.1:0-2688 GCA_001789515.1 Candidatus Roizmanbacteria bacterium RIFCSPHIGHO2_02_FULL_43_11 | reverse complement strand
TTATAGTTCAACTAGTTATAACTAGTTGAACTAGTGTGGCCTTTTGACCTTAGCAAGGTATTCTCCGGTTACTGCAGCAACAATGGGGATGATGGCAAGATGAGTGATAAATAGTGGATTTATATAGTATGAAAGTGCACGAGTTATATTGCCATTGAGCACGGAAGGTAAGACCGTGAGCACAAAATCGCCTATAAAGAAGAAAAAGACGATTGCGCAACCAAAGTAAAGGCCATATGTAAGTCTAGGCTTAGTCCTTTGACTATAAAAATACCATGCCGTAAAGATAAGAGTTAACAGTATGGTTGTCATGATTGAATACATAGACATGACAACAGAAGATCGCTCAGAAATGAAATCAGCTTTTAGATACAAGGAACCAAGATAAGTAAAGGTATAACCCGCTGCATATGCTGCAAAACTGAGAATAACAGCACGTTTTCCGTCCATATCTTGATAATAGCAAGGAAGCCAAGCCATTGCAAGGCACTTTCTGAAATTATGTGGTAGAATTCGGGCAATCTGTTATAAGTGTAAATTCAAAACATGGCAATCACAGAATCTCCAGTATCAGATAGGTCTCTTTTTTTGATAGATATTGAACCTTTTTCAGAAGGACTAGAAGACTATTCATTTTTGGCCGGAGTTACTGATGAGCAGTTCGAGAGAGCATCGCTGGAACTTGCTCAGTGGCTTTCACGGATGAGATCTGTAAAATCAGATACTCAGGGGGTGGATTTAATTGTCGCAATAAAAGAATACCTTGGGTTAGATACTACTTATGGGACGACCATACTTTTCAATGCTATACACGAAGTGTTGGGCATGACCGGCTATATTGACTCAAGCCTTTTGATGTCAAAGCTTAAAGAGAGAAGAGATGTGTGGCTTGCTCAGCAATAGATTGCCGGCCTCTGCTTTGTGACATGTGCGGAGGAGGCGAGATTCGAACTCGCGTGTCCGTTTCCGGACCCAAGGTTTTCGAGACCTGGCCAATAAGCCGCTCTGACACTCCTCCGATTTAGTTATAACTAGGTGAACTGGGGAAATCTGTCTACTTATTCTCCCATCCCTCTATACTTCTATGCTCTCTATTGCTCCATCCTTCTACGCCCTCTATCCCTCTATTCTATCACAACGCGATAATCTCTCCTCTCTTGATTCTCCCGGTCTCCGTTGTTGTAATAACACTTTGATGCTTTTCAACCAATTCTGTTACGATTTTTTTATTATCGTCATCAAGTTCTGAGAAAATATCATCTAAAAGAAGAAGAGGAGATGTCTTCAACTCTCTTAAATAAAGCCCAAGTTGCTCAAGAGTGAGCCAGATAAGAGCAAGTCGCTGTTCTCCCCTTGAGGCAAATTTTTTTGTATCGATATCCTTACCGTCTTTCTGAAGTGTAATAACAAATTCATCTCTTTGTGGCCCAATAAGAGTCCTTTTTTGATATGTTTCTTTTATGAAATAATCATGAAATCGATGCTCTGAAATTTCATTTGGGATGTATGTAGTATGAAAAATATGCTTATTTAAGGGGGACTGGCTATTGAAGATATTACAGATCCATTGTCGTTTATTTACAAGATAGACAGCCTGTTTTATCAAATATTCGTCCCAAAATTGCAAACGCTCCTTTAACTTTGTATGGTCATGTTCAGACTCTAATATTTTATTTCTTCGATGTAATCCACTTTCATAGTTTTTGAGATTTTTCAGATAGTGAATATCTATCTTGCAAAGGATATCGTCAATATATGACCTCCTTTGCGCAGGTGAGCCGTCAATAATGGATATACGCTCTGGGGTAAATAAGACAACTGGTGGTGCCGATCTCATGTACGTATATAACATCTTTTTAGCTGTGTCGACAAAATAAGTTTTTATGATTTTTTCATGTACTGAAAGGTGAATGCGAAGGTCGGCAGCAATGTGGTCAGCTGAAAAATGAGCCTGAATATCCGCTTCTTCTGCGTCAAAAGTAATCATCTCCTCTTGTTTTTCGTCCTTAATCCCTTTTCCTGTGCATATAAAATGAATTGCCTCAAGAAGGTTGGTTTTGCCATGTGCATTAGGACCATGTATGTACGTTATTCTTGGTGAGAACGAGAATGTACTCTCAGTGTAGTTGCGAAAATTGCGTAGAGCGATTGACTGAAGCAACATGCCTTATGATATCATAAGTCCCTGTTGCCTTTTATTTTGGAAGTATACCCCCTTGAAAGCCGAAAAATGAGGCAACGAGCCTGACAACAAAAAATGCAACAAACAGCAAGATAAATCCCACAATGGATGAGGTTATAACACCCTGTGCCTGCTTAACTTTATCAGGACTTCCTTCAGAACTGAGATACAAATATCCCGCGTATACAAACATGAGAAAAATTATGATTAGCGCCAAGGGGAACAAGAAAGACATAAAAACACTAATCAAGCTTGATATATCAGTAATTTCCGAGCGCAAGGGGCTTTTGATAGTAATATCTCCAGAGGTCCCGTTACCCTTGATAATTAGGCTCCCATTGTCAGCTTCGGCAAGAAGAGTTAAGAGTGTCATAATGTTGTCACCTGCTGCTGTGGTTTTATATCACCCGGCAAGGATGATGGGCCTTTGTTATCTACCTTTTTCTGGTCACTGAGCAACCCATTTGAAACTGGATTCTCCATCTTTTTGTATGCTGGTAACGCTG
>MFZT01000025.1 GCA_001789515.1 Candidatus Roizmanbacteria bacterium RIFCSPHIGHO2_02_FULL_43_11 | reverse complement strand
TAGTCAAGCCCCTTGATAATATCAAAGCAAAGCTGCGACTTGCCGATGAATGTCTTACACCTAAACTTCTTGACGAATCCGAAACTCAGAAAAACATTCTTTATTTCGAGCCTCATGGTGTTGTTGCAGTTATTATCCCATGGAACTTTCCATCATCGAACTTCTTTATAACATGTACTCAACTTCTGCTGGCAGGAAATACAGTTGTATATAAGCACTCGGAAGAATGTGCATTAACAGGAAAACTTCTCGCGGACATAATGGAGGAGGCAGGGTTTCCAAAAGGTGTCTTCTGCGCGGTTCATGGTGATGGTAAGGTTGGGGATTTGCTAACAGATCAGGATATTGACGGTATTCACTTCACGGGTAGCTCAAAAGTAGGACATTATCTATATGAGAAAGCGGCCAAGAAGTTCATCCCTGTTGTTTTGGAAATGGGAGGTTCCTCCCCAGGAGTCGTTTTTGCAGATGCTGATCTTGACGCATCATGCCCAAATATTTGCCACGAGCGCTTTAACAACTGTGGTCAGATTTGCTGTGCTCTCAAGCGTCTCATCGTGCACGAAAGCATCTATGACAGCGTGGTTTCACGTATGAAGATGAACATTGAGACAATGAAGGTAGGAGATCCTATGGATAAAGACACTACTGTTGGCCCTCTTGTAGCAAAAAGACAACTCGACCTTCTTGTTGAGCAGGTAGAAGATGCGAAGCAGAAAGGTGCAACTATTGTTACAGGTGGGAGCAGAGTTGAAGGGCTTGATGGAGCTTACTATCAACCTACTCTCGTTACCAACACAACTCCAGATATGCGTATTATTACTGAAGAAGTCTTCGGACCAGTGTTGCCAGTGGTACCATTTAGTGCGGAAGAGGAGGCGGTAGCACTTGCAAATGAAACAATATATGGACTTAGCGCATTCGTGTATGGCAAGGACGTCGATAAGATGAGAAGTATTGCCGCACGCATTGATGCCGGTCAAGTAAGTATTAACGGAGCTTCGTACTTTTCCGAAAGTTCCCCCTTTGGTGGGTACAAAATGTCTGGTATGGGGAGGAATGATGGTCGTCTCGGATTTGATTCAGCCACACAGAAAAAAGTTATTGCAGAGCCTAAATAAGGGGAAGGACTGGCTTCACAATGCTACCTAACGAATCTCTTCTTAGAATATCTCGACTTTTTCTCGCTTTCGGCAACTTCACCACAATCTCAAAGCATAAGAGAGCTCTCTCCGTACGCACGACTATTAGTATAGAGCTCTATGACAATCTAAATTACAACACTTGACTGGATATATATTCGGTGATAAGATATGTTATCTTGCCCGGCATACATGTATGTCGGGTCTTTTTTTATATCTTCTTAACTACGTCGTTTCTGTCTAGAGATATGTACTGAGGTAGTTTCTTAATCTTTCGAAACCTAAGATTATTATTATCGAATCGGATTATGTATGTTTTATAAAAGAGGATCGCTTTAAACATGACTTTATTTTGCATAGAAAGTACGACGGTAGTTATCCGAAGATTCCTGATTGTATGTAATGCCTGCATGAAGTCTGCATCACCAGATAGAAGGAAGGCTTTACTAAATGCTTTTCTGTGAGCATAATCAACGAGGTCTACGGCTAATTTTACATCCACCTCTTTTTCTTTTCCGCTCGTTTTAGAGCGATATCCTTTAAAGAAACTTATGTTTTTTGTCCTTTTAACGCTTTTGTAGAATATAGCTTCGTTTTTCAGATATCTCTTTTCTTTTAATGTTGGATGTTTAGATTTTGGAGAATAAGAAGCATAAAAATATACTTCGCTGAATAGGACCTTTAAGTGTGTCTCTATTCCTTTTACAAGTAGTGAAAAATCAAGGAATTTATCAGGGCCAAATAACTCGTACTGACTGTTATATAAATTCGACCCATCAACAAACAAAATTTTTTATGCATGAAGAAAATTATACAGTATCTTGAAGCTGAGAAGAGATTCATGAGTTCCATTAAGAATCCGAATGATTGACCCCCGAGCAATATAATGGGAGGAAACCGAAGGTCATTAGCCTTCGGAGTTTTATTGGCCGAGTGATAGACTGCCATTAGTATTAGAATGCAGGAGCCAACTGAAGCTCCAGATTTGCATCCTATAGTATTCTCGAGTATAATTCGCTCATGATTCCGGAACGAATTTTTGAAACAGCTTCAAAGCCGCCTGAATATACCTATTTTGCAGGCTTTTTGCCAGATGAGCTGAGAGGTATTAATGGGCTTGTTGATCTTTTTGACAGGGTTGTTTTTGCCTGTGGCGCCCACCCACTTGATCTTGTTATCATTATGGCATTGCACAGTGGAAGAGGATCTATTGCGGAACTGTATCAAACTATTCAATCATATCAAATTCCGGGGCTGGGTTCAGGGCAGGAAAGGATCATAGAAAGATTGTACACAAGACTCATACCTTCGGGGATTCTTCGCTATGAAGACAGTGACAAGAGCTATACCATTAATGAGGCCGATCTAAAACTCGTGCGTAATCTCTGCTCCTCTCTTATTGCTTACTGTCTGGAGTTTGGACCAATTGCTGAGCCGTTATTGCACAAAAGGGGGAATTTTGGGCAGGATGGTCGAAATTATTTGGTCCGCTTGGCAATGATTCTTCAATTGTATACCTGCCAAACGTATGATGGACCAAGTAAGCCGTATAATGTTTCGAATAGCAAGCGTCTTAATAACCTTATAGCGGACGGGTTTGTTCTTAAGCACGAAAAACGGCCGAACCCATTTAAGCTATACGGTTCTGAGTCGGCAAGGTATAAGAGAATCCCTGTTGATGGTGTTCTGAGACTTCCTGTGGCTGATCATATAGGATACTTTCAAAAGTATAATCATGTAACCATCGGCATGGTAGCAGCAGCGCTGGGTGTTGAAAGAGATCTATCCTCTGGGATTATGGGGGAGTTACGCCAAAGCGGCTTCTTAGAGAGTGAAGATCCGAAGAAAGAGCAACTTGAACCTGTAAGTCTCAGCAGACAAGGAACAGTGTTTGCATCGAGGGTCATATTACCGTTGCTTGAAGCCTGCACTGTCGCATGTACAGGATCTGGCCATATAGATATGCCGTCAATAACGCTTCAAGAGCTACGCACTGCCCATCAAGCACACGCAGCCAGCCGTAAGAAATCTGAAAGACGCCCATTTGCAACGCAGGCAACAGGGGTGTCTGTTTACCTTTCAGAGCATGGCCCAATCTCTCAGAAAGGATTAATCGAAGTTTTTGGTGGTCGTATAGTAAATGTATTACCAGGGATGCTTGTAAGTGGTGGGCTTGTAAAAGTAAAATCTGGGAACACGGTCTTCTATATGCTTCCCGGACAGTCACGGGCGTCTTCCTCTGGTTCTGAGGAACTTTCTACAGAGCCTCAGATAGATAAAGTGGAGCATGTAAGAAGGTTGAGTTATCGATCAACGGTAGAACTGCTTCCTCTGTTTGAAAACCCGTATTTTTGGAGGAACCTGGAGGTAGACATGTTAACGTATCATCCAAGTGCAGTGCCAACAATGGAGGGCTTTCTCATGTTCTTCTCGGACCGCAATAGAAGCGCATTACCAAGGGATGAAGACGGAAGACTTCATAAGGGGAAGTATTTTAAAGTATGGACATGTCTTGCTAAAGATATGAAACCTTTGTGGGAATATATGCTTCTCTATCAGGATCTTGACATCGGATTTGATCCAATGGCTTTAGTCAAAACCTATTTACACATGAGAGCTCCTGCGCATATAAAGAGACTGCTTGAAAAAACATTTCCGAATGACTGGAAACAAGAAAGCTGTGATGTTATTGGAGTTTCTTTCTCACCTCTTCAGCATGTCCAGTATAGATTTGACACGGAACTTTTCCAGGATATGGAAAGAGGAAGAGCAGCACAGGCAAAGCTTGAAGCGTGCGGAGAAGATGTATATGCTGGCGAAGATATCTGTAGGGTTATTCGGAAGGGTGAACGAGCACAAGAACTCTTAGCATCCGAACACATACGCTTAGTTTTTTATTTCATTAGACACTGTACACGTATTCCCATCACTGCCGATAGTATCTCAGCAGGCTTGGAAGGCCTTTTGAAAGCACTGCACAATTTCGAATGGAGAACGGGATGGTCATTCGGGTCATTTGCTAAGGGATATATTAAAGGATACGTGGTTATGACCGATGACTATAGGGATCCGGTATCACTTGATGGCGGTGCAGTATCACTTGATTGTCCACTTCGTATGGATACTGAGACAACAAGACATGCAACCATTGGGGATCCGGTTGCTGAAGGAGACATTGATAGAGCACTGGAGCGAGTTGGACTAGAAAAGTTCCTTGCTGATTTGTATGAAAAAGGTATTGTAACCGACCTTCAATATACAATCCTCGACCTGTGGTTGGATGGTGCACATGGTGATAGTGTATATATTGCGAAGCATTTGAATGTGGCTCCAGAGGATATTGAAAAGGAACTAGAGGCTGCATTTTCTGCTATACGAGAGGTTGTTTCATGTGGAAATACGGGGTTTTTGTAAAAGTCATTTCAAAATACACTCGTGAATCGCTCAGTGATGTTTTTGGCCATTATGTCTGTTTTTGCACATCTGACGCCAATTATGGAATCGACATTCCATTACAAGCCTATCTCCGTTGACAAGCTCCTAGTGACGACCTATAATATTGCCGCACTTTTGCATATCACTCACTCAGGCCATTTGCGTGCCTGAGTAATCAACAGGAGGAGAGAGACCGTGGTGATAAGAGAAGGTCGATGGGACTGTGGTGCTTGTGGTATAACGGGCATCCTTGGAAGGGTGCGGGTGTGTCCTGATTGTGGGGCACCCCGCCCGGATGATGTGAGCTTCTACCTATCAGAAGATGCTCCAGCCACTGACGATGAGGAGCAGCTTCTGGAAGCCCGCGCTGGGGCTGATTGGGTCTGTGAGCACTGCGGGGCAGGGAACTCGAACAGACAAGAATCCTGCAAGCAGTGCGGAGCAGACCGCGGCACCAGTCCAACGCTAGACGTCACAGACTACTCCACAGGGGCAATTCCTCGTGGGTCATCAAGAAGCCCCGGAGGAGCACATTCTCGCGTGGGCGGTGTGGCATCTCGGTTCCAGAGGCTTGTTGTCAATGCAACCACTGACGATGAACCGGCTGCCTCTGACGATTCGGGCACAGGGCAGGCAAGCCCATGGCTAGGCTCTTGGCCCAGCGCTGGTGGCATCAACCTAGCAGTGCTGGCGGCTATAGGCATTGCGGCAGCAGTGCTCGGCATGATCTGGCTCATCATCCCGCGAAATGAATCCGTCACGGTGCAGGAGAAGAGCTGGGCTAGGGCGATTACCATCGAAGCCTATCGGACTGTGCGGGAGGAAGCTTGGTCGATCCCAGCGGGCGGTAGGTATGTGGGCGAGCATTCGGCAATCAGCCACTACGAATCCGTGCTCGACCACTACGAGACGCGATCTCGGCAAGACTGCCACCAAGTGCCTGATGGAATAGAAACGTACTCGTGTGGTGTCCGTGATCTGGGGAATGGTTACTTTGAAGATCGCACCTGCACACGACCAACGTATCGCATACAGTGCGACACAGAGCACTACCAGGAACCAGTCTACAGGCAGGAGCCGGTATATGCCACCAAGTACACCTACAACATCGATCGCTGGGTCTTCGACCGCAAGGCCGAGAGCTCAGGGGTCAATGACACTCCATTCTGGGCCACGTTCACGCTCGCCGAAAACGAGCGTGAGAATGGGCGAAGCGAGGAATACCATGTGAGGCTCGTCAACAAGACGGGCATGGAGTTCACCTACTCCAGCCCTGAAACGGAGTGGGCGAGCTTCCAAGTCGGCGAGCCTTTGGCGATCAAGGTGAATCGCCTAGGGAAAGTTCTCAAAGTTGAACAGAAGTGATGCAAGGGTGTAACGCTGCTCCAATACCACCTATGGTGTGAGGAGCAGCAACACCCAAAAGATAAGAAATGACTTTTATGACTGGTGTGGCACCAGGATTATCTGCTCGCTTCCTTCTGAAATCACGACCAGAACATCATGTACGGACTCTTCTTCCTCATCACCCTGCGCCGGTTCCTCAGAAGGGCCTTTCTTATGAGCCCGTTCATGTCCTCCATTCATAACTCTACCAAAATACTCAGGACTCATATGTCTTCATTATAAACGATACTATTTAAATGCAATGAATGCGAGCATGAAAGCTTTATTACGTCTATTATGACAAACAGGGTTTTGATTTCCCACTGTCTTGTTGTGAAACATGTCTGTCTTGATAAAATAAAGGATGGTATAATGCAAAATAGTTAAGAGATTTTTGACGGTGCGTGCTGCATGCATTGTCGAAAACCTCTGCAGCTCATTCACAATTCGGCATTGATTGATATAAGAATTGTGGTGACTGTCACGGGCTATTTTTGAAGATAAACCTGGAAATCGTCCCAAGATCTAGGTTTGTCGGCAGGAACAGCTTGTGACAGACAACTCGCGTTTGGTAGTATCTTGCGAGTTGCTCGTCACTACAAAAGAAAGGCGACGCCGGTGAGCGGATTCACGTAGTGTAGAGAGCCGGGGAAGGTGGACCCAGTGAGGGGGATGCCCCGGCGAAGGGAGAAGTAAGCCGGGGTTGGTCTACAACGAGGGAGCGGCGGGCTCTGAAGGCCTGCCACTACAAAATCTACGACCAGAACGGGTTGGGACACGTTGCCGGTGCTTAAAATGACGCCGGCATAATGCTATACCTCGCATCGTGTGCGATGCGAGGAACAAGGAGTAAGCATGACCCAAATGTCACTGTACAATCCGTG
>MFZT01000024.1:6323-7866 GCA_001789515.1 Candidatus Roizmanbacteria bacterium RIFCSPHIGHO2_02_FULL_43_11 | reverse complement strand
CAAAGCTTTCACCTATTGAGGCTATTCGATATGAGTAAGTTTCTTGATATTCCTTGCAAATACAGCTTCCGAATATTTTTCTGATTCTTTACGAGCCGTTTTTCTCATCTGCTGATAGTTTTCCTGGGACAATTTTTCAAGTTTTAGAATTTTTTCATAAAGACTCTGTGGGGTGAGTTCATCAAACAGATATCCATTGCAGCCCTCTTTCACTGTTTCCTTAAGACCACCAGATGCACATGCAATAACCGGCACTCCATGTCCCATTGCCTCAACAGGGGCAATGCCGAATTCCTCTTCTTCACTGGCATTAAGAAAAGCTTTTGCACCAGCATATAGACTTGTAAGCTCATAATCTGAAACATATCCCAAAAATGTCACACCCTCCCCTGCCAGGGTTTTTAGATATTTTTCATCTCTTCCCGTTCCAATTACCTTTAAACGAAAATCGTATTCGTTTGCAGCTCGTACTAGTAGATCTACATGTTTTTTAAAAGCCAGTCGGGATAGTGTGACAAAGTAGTCCCCCTTTGTATACGAAGGAGCTTTTTCAGGAATATGAACTGGCGGATATATCACCAAAGCATCTCTGCGATAGAACTTCTGGATACGCCTGCGTGTTTCGTGAGAATTTGCAACTAATATATCGGGCCTCTGTGAGGCTTCAAAGTCCCACATTCTCAAGAAGTGGTTCACTACATACGCATATACTCGAAAGGGCCAGTACTTTTGCCACTCAACTGCTGTCTGATAAAAATACAGATGAGCAGGCGGATGATGGATATAGGAAATATGCCTCGTGCCTGGTTTTGTGAGAACGCCCTTTGACATAAACCACCCCGAAGAGGAAATGACAACATCATAGTTTGAAAAATCAAACGATTCCCAGACATATGGAGCAAGAAATCTTAGTGGGGAATACAATTTGCTGAAGAAAGGGATTTTTGAAACCCACGCTATTTGTACACGCCAGGTGTTAAAGTCAGGGATCCACCTTTTTACAACATTCTTTTTATACCCAGCAAGGTAGACATCAGCCTGAGGAAAGATTTTTTTCAGTTCAAGGAAGACCCTTTCAGCCCCCCCAAATTCAAATAGGTGATCATGCACAAGGGCAATATTTGCCATGCATTAACGAACAAACTTCCTGTACCCGAGAACGCTGGTGAGCAGTATTACAGTGAAAGAAGCAGAAGAAGCGTATTCCACCAAGCTTGTTTTCATACTACGACTATTATATCATATGCAGGAGCTATGCAAATATTTCATGCCCTCGTGCTTGGTTTCGTTGAAGGGATCACTGAATTCCTGCCGATTTCCTCAACAGCACATTTGATTATTGTGTCAACACTTCTAAAACTTCCACAGAATGAGGTTGTCACCCTATTTGAAGTTTTTATTCAGCTTGGAGCCATTATGGCGATTGTTGCGCTGTACTGGAAACTTGTTTGGACACACAGAAGATATTTCGTTCTGGCACTCGCAGGTTTTCTACCAACAGCTATTGTTGGTGTATTTTTTTATGAAATCGTAAAAAATATCT
>MFZT01000024.1:240-6282 GCA_001789515.1 Candidatus Roizmanbacteria bacterium RIFCSPHIGHO2_02_FULL_43_11 | reverse complement strand
ATCGCTCAATCATTTGCCCTTCTACCAGGTGTCTCGAGAGTTGGAGTAGTGCTTATTGTAATGCTTCTCATGCGATATAAACGTGCTGATGCTGCGGTTTTTTCGTTCCTGATTGCGGTACCAACCATGCTTGGTGCTTCGGCACTTGATTTCGTGAAAACAGATGCTGGCCTGTTAACCAGCAATGTGATGGTTACTCTTGCGATTGGGGCAGCAGCAGCGTTTGCGACTGCTCTTGTGAGCGTGAAATGGCTTGTTGGCTTTTTACAGAAGCATGACTTGCAAGGCTTTGCATTTTACCGCATTGCCCTTGGCTTTAGTTTACTTTTCTTGCACCTGTAGTTTAATGGATAGAATGTAGGCTTCCGGAGCCTAAGATGCGGGTTCGATTCCTGCCAGGTGCGCAACCTCCGGAGTTCGGAAGACCGCCCCAGCGGCCTAGATAGGATTCGATATTACTATGGGGTGGGCTTCAACGCTGCTCTCTTGTTCGTCAATCTTGAGTACGCATCACTACAACACTGCCCTCACCCCACTTGGTAGATTTTCTGCTACAATGTCCATCTTATAGCCACCGCAAAACAAGATGCCATGTTTTTGAGTCTAGAATAGTATCATTTTGTTTTACGGTGGCTATATAAATCATGGTAGATAGAAAAATCCATTCAGAAAGCAAAGTTTTCACCCAGATCGCTCCGGCATTATCGGGAGCTATCGGCTTGCTCTTGCGTGTTCCGGTAGGAAACCCTGAGTTTCCAGGTAGTTACATACCTCCTCAAGATAGCCCCAATATCAGAATGCTACGCAAGCACCTGGCAGATATCCATTTTGGGCTTTTATTGCAGCTTCGGCTTGATGATCTGGACACTATGCGCGTTAATGTCGGTAGAATTTTGGAATTGCTGCCTCCCCCACAGCGAAACTTTTTTGATGAGTTTTTTGCACAACACACGGTAGGTACTGATATCCACCCAAGCCAGGATTATTCTGATGCTTATGCTCTATACCGGATAGCACTCGCACGTCTTGCAGAGATGCGCGCAGCCAGTTTGATCACAATTAATAGCCAAAAGTATGCGAACCTGCCTTTTGCACATGTAGAAACGAGTTGGATTCACTCATTACATCCTGAGATAATGTGGGGAATTTTGTGTAGAATGTATGGTCTTATTGACTCGCTTACTCATTCTGGTATGGAGTTGGGCTTCGCAGAAACGATGACTCTCCCTGAGATTAGCCACATTCTTGCTATTGAGGCCGGCCCTGTTAGTCATGCACCAGGCTTTGTATAGTTCTAGAAGACTCTCCCTGCTATAATATCCTTATCGGGCGTGTAGCTCAGTGGTTAGTAGCACTACTCTTATAAAGTAGGGGTCGATGGTTCGAATCCATCCACGCCCACATTTAAAATCTCAAAAACTTCGCAAAATACTCTATACTGATTGATATATATGATTCGCGCTCAGAAGATTTACATTGGCGGGTGGTTCCAGCGAACTACTTTGCATCTTTCAGAGATATATGACTTTTTAAGAGACGGGGCATCGCCACTTGATCTTGATAAAGAGAAGCTTAAGGAATTGCGGAAGGCAATAGGCATTATTGCAGTTCAGGTCATCCTTGGGCCTCTTGATTATATCGATCTTAAAACAGAGTATGGCATACATGTAAAAATTTTTGAGGATGGACTTATGGTGCTATCTACTCGAAGCGAACATACTTTCGATGATGATATTGATCTGCTACGCAATTTCTACGAAAAAAAACTTTCCCCGGGTATAAGTTACATTTTCAGTTTGGGCGCCCCTGTGCCTAAAGAACTTGCACAGATAAAGACTATCTATCCTTACTTCATACTCTTCCATAAGGCTCACATTCAGGATATCGAGGAGGTGCTCATGCACTTTCACCAACAAAAATACCTAGACGTTCGAAAAAAAGAGCTGGAAATTTATCGAGGAGACAAGTTGTATATCATTAACAACATTTCAGAACATATTGAGACTATTGAATCATTCGTAGAGGAACAGATTTTTATTCGGGAATTCAAGGGACAATTGCATCGGTATCTTAATTTGCATAGAAATATTTGGGAGAAAATTGCTGAAGTAAAGGAGCGTGGGACAATTCGCGGAAGTGAAGTTGGAGCATTCAAAGAGCGCATCGAGAGTTATGAAAAAACCATTAACTTTATTGAGGCACGGATTAATCAGATGGATACGTATGTTCATACACGTCAGACTTTGTTTAAAACCAGTAAGAAATATGATCAATTACGAGATGTTCTTGATTTCAAACATGAAACTCTTATCAATACCTTGGAATATATTAAAGACCTATGGGCACTTACTAAAAGTTATGTGCTTTCTGCTCTTAATCTCTTCAGTGCCATTCAGGCAAAAAGCACAGAAAGCTCAGTGAAGAATCTCACAGTTGTGACGTCAATTGGCGTTGGTGCAACAGTCCTCACGCTCATCTCTCAGAAAGTTCCTGAATTTAAGATTGCCAATTTTGTGTATGTGCTTATTCTGGCAGCAGTAGGCTATGGTTCTGAAAAAATTATGCGCATTCTTGCAAAACGGAAGATGTATAAAATTCATGACGCCCAACTCGCTAAGGATATTTAGTATAATACCGTCGTAAGGCTTCTTAAGAGGCAAGGTAGCCAAGGTGGTCACGGCGCGCGTCTGAAAAACGTGAGATCTCAGTTCGACTCTGAGCCTTGCCACAATCTGTAAGGCAACTTAGGAAGAAATTGTAAATGAATTTATCTCTCGTGGTATTCATTTGTCAATAACATTCGCATATTCCCTTCTCACAGGTTTTAGAGTATCCAGCTGGGCACGTTACAGTCTCTGACGTTCCCCTGAAGAGAAGTTTTGGCGGGGTTGTTGTTGGATACCCAAATTTGACATAACATTCCTTGAACGGATCATCTATTTCGTCCATCCCTGGACAATCTTCTGAGTTATTGGTTACTTTCCATCGGTCACAGAATTCTTTGTATATATTATCGCGTTTGGTAGCTATTTCATCAAGACACTTTTGTAGATCACGTGGTATTCCTCGCACTGATGGTGGAACTTGTGTCACAGAAGTATACTCTTGCGAAACAGTTGGATATGGTGTTACGTTAAGAAAAGTATTCCTCATTAGGGTGTTTTTGCCTGTGAAATAGCTTAAAGCCGCTATCCCTATGAATACTGTTAATGTAGCGATAATAAATAGCCCTCGTTGTTGTACAGACAGTACACGTAACTTATTGAAAAGAGAATTAGACACCATCTCACTTAGTATACCAACTTTGCCGAGCTTCACATCACTTTCTACGGGTGATATAATAACCTTACATATGCGGGAGTAGCTCAGTTGGTAGAGCGTTTCCTTGCCAAGGAAAAGGTCGCGGGTTCGAATCCCGTCTTCCGCTCCCATTCTAAAATGTTGTCAAACCGCCCGTCTGCATATGGAGGAAAACATATTTCATACGCAACAAGTGATCTATTCCCTGCCTCCCATTGCATTATAACGCAAAAATGGGTAAAACGTCCTTCTTGTAAAGTGAACATGTGTTCACTATTATAGGAGCATGGGATCTACAAAAACTCTGCTCCACATTGATGGTGATGCGTTTTTTGCCTCTGTGTATCAGGCAACCCACGCTGAGGCACGAGGAAGACCTGTTGTGATTGGATACGAGCGAGGTATTGCAACAGCCTTTTCTTATGAAGCGAAAGCATACGGCGTGAAGCGTGGAATGTTGATTTCGCAGGTAAAACGCCTCTGTCCAGGCTGCATCATTGCTTCATCCGACTATCGTATCTATCAATTATTTTCAAATCGCATTGCTGATATTGTAAGTTCCTATAGCCCATATGTTGAGCGGTATTCTATTGATGAAGTGTTTGCTGATATGACTGGTCTTGACCATATGCATCAGGAAAGTTATGAAGGTTTAGGACGCAGGATCAAGCAGGAGATTGAGACTGCCCTTGGAATAACTGTTTCTGTTGGCATTGGTTCAACAAAAACAATTGCTAAAATTGCTTCGTCTTTTTATAAACCATCAGGATTTTTGATGTTAACATCTCAAAATGTTTCTGAATATAGGACGCAAATATGTGTGCAAGATATCTGGGGCATTGGGCCACGACTTGCTGTACGATTGAAAGCTTTGGGTATATATACGGCAGAAGATTTTGTGCAGACAAGCAAGATTATTCTCATCTCACACTTCCCAAAGCCTGTTATACAAACATGGTACGAGCTCCAGGGTGTTGCCCAATTTGGCTTAAGTATTGGACCTAAAACAGAGTATCAATCTATCCAAAAAACAAGGACGTTGACACCGCCGACCACTAATCCCCAACTGCTACTCTCGCGTATTTTTCATCACATTGAGTCTGCGTTTAGCAAGGCACGCAAACTTGGGTATCAGGTAGAAGGGCTTTCACTTTTATTAAAAACCCAATCATTTCATTACTACACCATCGAGGTTCCCTTACCACAACCAGTTGAGTACCCTTATCTTATCCGTTCGCTCGTGAAAAATGCTTTTACATCTCTCTATAAACCAGGTGAGTTATATCGGACAACCGGGTGCACACTGTATCACCTGCATAAAGCTAGTCTTGTGCAAGAGCAGTTATTTGATCATGAAAAAATTCTAAAAGCGCGTCTGCGGGCAATTTACCCTCTTTATGAAAAGAAACAAATTAGATTTGGGTCAGATCTTTTTGAGACACACAGAGACTCGTCAAAAAAGTTATTTAAACTGGGTCAGATTATGTAATGTGGTATTGCCCTGCATTTTGAACAATAAACCCTTCTTCAATCATCCTTTGCAATGCATATATTGCCATTCGTGTTATATATGCTACTACACAGCACGGGCAGCATTGTAGTCTACAAGATCATAAAGCATATCTTTCCCCTCATGCGAAATGCTCATCATTGAAATTGCCCGTTTGGCATCTTTAGAGAGTTTTTCCACCATAATCTGAAGCTCGCCTAGAATGCCGTATGCGCGAATCATCTGACATATCTCTGCCACCTGAGTTGGTGATAGTGACACATTGCCAAAGTACCTCTGCAACTTCTTCATATCTCCTTTTGATGCTTTTTGAAAAAGTCGTGCCCTAAATAAGGTTTTCTTGTTCTGGATAATATCTGCTCCTACTGGCTTTCCTGTTTTAGAAGAATCGCCGAAGAGACCCAGCTCATCATCTTTAATTTGAAATGCTATTCCAAGATTTCCAGCCATGTTTCTTAAACAATTAATGTCTTGTTGCGGAGCGTCAGCAAGTAGTGCTCCACATACGAGCGGAAGTTCAAAGGTATAGCCACTCGTTTTCAATTTAAACATTTCAATAATCTTTGATTCACGAGGCTCTGTTGGAACCATTCCAAACTCTATATCAATCATCTCACCATAACAGACTCCCTGCATATGGACATTGAACTCATTCACAACATTAGATTTCTTCGCAGCGTTAAGAGCAAGATTGCTGATGATGCTTGAGGCAAGGAAAATACCGATATCACCAGCTATAATCCCCATAGACTTTCCGAAATCCTCTGCACGTGAGGACTTGTGATTTTGACCATCTTCGATGTATTGAGCAAAAATTGTTTTGTTCCCACGTCTTAAGTAGTCATTATCAATGATATCGTCATGTACAAGAAGGCCTGAATGAGCAATTTCAATTGCCGATGCAAGCTGATACGCTTGCTGTGAAGGTTTGTTTTTGTATAGACTCTCGGCTAAAATAACAAAAACACCCCGCAGGAGCTTTCCCTTAAGTGAAAATGCCTGCAGCTTTTGGTATCTATGGTACCCATCCCCTGTTTTAGGATTACTCATGCACATTAAGAAGGCATCAATGATATGCTGTTCGACTATAGGTCTATGCAATTTAGCAAACTCAGGGAAACCCGATGTTGTTCGTGAAGATTTTAACGAAGATCGTAACGGAATTTTTTGTTTGAGCGTGCGCATTGGAATATTAGTCGTAGTGCGGTACAATAACATGCGGGATAGATGGA
>MFZT01000024.1:0-172 GCA_001789515.1 Candidatus Roizmanbacteria bacterium RIFCSPHIGHO2_02_FULL_43_11 | reverse complement strand
TACTTCTGTTTCATTGGAGAGGTGGCAGAGCGGTCGATCGCGCAGGTCTTGAAAACCTGTGGGGTTTATAGCCCCCGTGGGTTCGAATCCCACCCTCTCCGCCCAATGAGATGCCACCCTCACCAGCAGAGGATATAGATTGATATATCGGTCTAATCTGTGGGTTCGATAT
>MFZT01000023.1:6292-10341 GCA_001789515.1 Candidatus Roizmanbacteria bacterium RIFCSPHIGHO2_02_FULL_43_11 | reverse complement strand
TGGGAGATGATTTCTCACTATTTGTATGTTCAGAATCGATACCATTTGCGACATCGAATACATCACCTCACAGCGTTCCGGGTAACCCCGGGGTTGCCTTGCCAGGTGGAAAGCTGAAAGCGAGCAGAGTCGCGTTGCCGGATCAAGCCGGACGGACAGGGCGGCACACCGCACGAAGCACAAGGCCTCATACAACGAGCCGTGGCAACTCACTCCCAGTTTTCCACCCGTTTCTTTGCCATCCGCATAAACGCATGAAGAAGGCACGCAGCGACAGGGTCACACACGTACACTACCAAATGCATTCAGACAGGGATGCAAAAAAGCAAAGTGGAACATATCTGAAAAACCCGTATTAAGCTTTGTTTTGCTTACTCCACCGCTCTTCCGAACTCCGGAGGTTCACAAAAAACGCCCCTTAACCTGCAATCGGTCAGATATTCCCGGATACTAGCCGGGCCTACCACCTTATTATGTATAAAAGTGCACGTGCGTAATTCGCACAAAACTTCATGAAAGGTGGAAGCTCAACCCCAATCCGAGGCAATGGTTGCTGCATTCAGCACCAGAGCCGAAATTAGAGCTGGACTTCCACCCTACTTCCGTATCGCGCTCTTGCGAGCACGGGACAGGATTTAGGAAATGGAAGGTCATCAGTTGTTATTGTGTATATTCGTCTGGCGGGCCTGCTTATATCCCGTAGATAAACTAAACACGCAAACGATTTTCGTTGACGGTTAGTCAACGAATGACTGTCGACAGGGCGAACAATCATCCGGCGACCGAGTCGTGCAACATGCATTTTGGAAAACTGGACGGAATGGTTAAACGAGTAAACTCATTGAACCAATTCCTGTTCTCCATCCTGATGACTAATTTGTAAAGTACACCTCTCGTAACTTCCCACATCTTTCGTTTCGTTTTCAAGCCTTTCAAATCTTGATGTCCTATAGTCTACCACAGGTCTCTCCTTTTGTCAAGTATTTGTAACATATATGTATTTATCCTGCACATATGTTCTGCGGCCTATAATAACACATATCGCGCTCGTTGTCAAGAATTTATTTACAAGCCGGGCGTTGGCAACGCCTGTCATGTTACTCATGGGTGACAAAACTCTTGACTTTATACCCAAAGAAAAGTATTCTTAATCAATGGCCTAATGGCCAATCAATATATATATGTTGCCGTTTCTTGAAACCCTTGGTCTTACAAAAAAAGAGGTCGATCTCTATGAGCTTCTTCTTGAAAAGGGCGAGATTCCTGTTGGTCAGCTTATTAGGGCCAGCGGTTTAAAGCGCGCGACAGTTTATAAGTCTCTATATTCGCTCGAATCTAAAGCTCTTATCACAAAGCGCACGCTCCGAAAGAAATTGCATGTGAAGCCCGAGAGCCCGACTCAGCTTACTGCCCTTGCTGAAAAGCAGATTAAATCAATTGAGCGTGCCCGCAAGGATTTGCATGCTATTCTCCCCCAATTAACACAAACATACATTACAACTGTAGAAAAGCCCGTTGTCACGGTCTATGAAGGTGTTGAGGGACTTAAAAAAATATATGAAGATACGCTTGCTCAAGGTAAGGTTATCTACTCTGCTCTTACCACAAAAGATGTTGAGCCCGCACTTTTCAAGTGGGTTACAACAACATATACACGTAAGCGTGTTAAGCTCAACATTCCGGTTAAAGTTATTGTCGCAACAGGTGGGTGGGCGCAGGAGTATGTTCGCCGCAACACAAAAGAGTTACGCGAAACGATTCTTGTCTCAGATAAACAATTCCCTTTCCAGCATGAGGTCCTGATTTATGGGGATAAAGTTGCATTCGTTGACTTTAAGAAAGGTGGCTCGCTTATTGGCATCATTATTCATCACCCTTCCATAGCAAAGACCATGCTTGCTCTTTGGAATTTGGCCCTCTATAAGGGGTCAAAGGGGTGAAATCGTTCTTCTTTCTTGCTCGAAAGTACATATTTTTATCCTCAGGGCGGTACGATGGCCCCACAATCTGTGCCGAATCTATTACTTCTACCTCAAATCCGAGCCACTCCAATGATCGTCTAACCTCATCAAATTGAGGAACATATCGATTGTAGAAGTGTTTTCCATCTGGAGTATCCACAACATAATCCACAGTCCGCCCGATACTTAGGATGGGTCCGCTCTTCACTCCAAAAGCTTCAAAAACCTTACCAACATGTTGCCTACTGGCATATACACCTCCCCTGTTTGGATCTGGCAGATCAAATATCCATACTCCCCCAGGCTTCAAAATATGGCAGACTCCTCTTACAACTCGCTCAAATGCCATCCCGTCATCCACATGCGTGAGCGTTCGACCAAGGGTATAAACACAGTCCACACTTGCCGGCTCAAGTTCAAGGTTAAGCATTGAGCCTGTTTGGTATGTCACACGGGCTTCAATGCCATGCTGTGTGGCCTGCATACGCGCTTTTTCAAGTTCAGGCTCAGCGACATCTACCCCAATAATGTGTGATCCACATTCTAGCTTTCCTGCAAGCCAGTTTGAAAGTCTTCCATCGCCGCACCCCAGATCTACAATGGTCGCTCTAGGCGAGGATTGCGCCATGTTTTGCAAGACACGCTCGTCTGTCGCTTGAGTTGAAGCATAACCTGAGTAATGGCTGAAGTCAGCCTGGGCATATACATCTTCAAGACACGTATGAAAGGGGCGTACATCATCAGGTTCAAATCCAAGCAATTCCTTGCCCAATCGCTCAAGCCGCGTACGTCTATCTCCTTCCTCACTTTCAGTTACTAAACGGAGTGCATTTAAAACATCAGCATATCCGTGAGCATACCGCATAAAGAGCCCTACTAAGGTATGCATTCGATCCTGTGGCAGCTCAAGGAGCGCACGGAAATATGGTTCGTGGTTGAAGCTGAAAGTTGCTAGATCCCACATGAAATCACAGACAAATGAATCCTCTGCCTCAAAAGCGTCTTCTGCAACGTCCCATCTGGAATCTGCGCTAGAAAATTCTTTATCCCACATATCCTGAGCCTCCATGGCACGTTTATCTACTTCGTCCGGCTCAATTTCAAAAGCTTCCGGATGTGTTGCATGTTGATAAAGCATCTCCAAAATTGTTCCGTACATCTTAATTTGTTCAGGCAGGTTATCCAGCTTACTGATAAATGCGGTTGTACACATAACTGTTTCAGGTTCTTCACCACCAAAGAGGCTGCACAGATGAATGAAATAACGAAATGCAGCTAGCCGATCCCGTACTGGGAGCTCTGCAAGAGCCTCAAACATAACTATTCGAATGCCATCAGCATCGTCAATGTCATGAATACCTTCAGGAAATCGCTTGAATAGTCCTTCTGGCACTGGGCCAAACACACGACCGGGGTGTTGCGCAGCATAAAAGTCTTGAAGTATGCTGTTTTGTGAAAGAATTGCCTGAGCCTCATAAGAAGAGAGCCCCAGTTCAGGATATTCTTGATGGAATCTTTCCGTTATTGCATGATTGGGCCCGTATAGAGAAAGATTTGAGGCAAAATATATTCTCATAAGTTCCTCAACAACCTCGCGGCTTAGAGTAATGCCCTTTTCCAACATCCGTGCGACCTCAAAAATTACGACGTCTCTGTCAAATAGCCGGACATGAGCCTTGGTTAAGACTGACAGAGCAACCTCTTGGTGTTCCACGTGAAGGGCTAGTCTGCTGGATTGAGCCACTACTTCACGCACATATGGGGCAAGTTTTTCAAGCACTCCCCCCAGCGCCCCATTATTCCCTTCAGTGTCGTGCATATTACGTGAATAACTTTCTCACCCATTGAGCAATAAAATCTCCCCACCCTACCATGACAAGCATACCTAGGATAAGGAATGGTCCAAAAGCAATCATACTTTTGAGCTTGCGCTTGCCGGTAAGGAGCAAGAGTCCACCCCAGAGTCCCCCGAAAATAAAGGCTAGGTAGAGCGCCAGAAAACCTTGTATTGGCCCAAGAAGGAGTCCGATCGGAAATGCAAGTTTCACGTCTCCCATACCCATCCCTTTTCCCTTTGTAGCAAGGTAA
>MFZT01000023.1:0-6262 GCA_001789515.1 Candidatus Roizmanbacteria bacterium RIFCSPHIGHO2_02_FULL_43_11 | reverse complement strand
AATAATATGGTAGTGCAGGTCTGCAAAGATAATGATAATTGCACAGGAAATAATGGTATAGAGAACCATTATGCTCAGAAACGGTTGTGCCCCTACAGAGGTCCATACCAGAATATATGCGAGTGATGTTGTTGCTTCGATAATAGGATACTTGAAAGAAAGCTTTTTCTTGCAGCATCGGCTTTTGCCTCTATGTGCAACAAATGATACGATCGGAATTAAATCAGCTGCTTGAAGTGTTTTCCCGCAAAAATCACATCGGGACCTCCCCCCAAGATTTTTCCCTGTCGAAAGCCTCTCTGCAACAACTCCAAAGAAAGACCCCATTGCAAGGCCAAAAAAAGCTAAAAATATATATGTCATGTTATTGCTGCCTCAAAAGAACGTATAGAAGTCATTACTTTGATTGTAGCAGATACGTGGAAGGCCGTCTCAGTCGTGAGTTCCTAAGTAGAAGTCACTCATCCTAAAAGCATTTTCTCAAATGTCTTTTTATTCTTAAACGGACCAATTAGCGCGCAATTGAGAGTTGCTGGTGTAATGATCTCTTGGGCAAGGTGCGCAACCTCATCCGCCGTTATAGCCTCAATACGCCTGATGTGTTCCTCAACATCAAGCATTTTAGACTCAAAAAGCATTTTGCGGCCGGCAAGTGAGGCTACGTTTAAGGTGTCTTCAAGGGACAAAATGAGCCTCCCTTTTACCAGTTCCCGGGCTGTTTTCAACTCTTGAGCTGGCACACCCTTTTTTGCGATTTTGGTATGTTCCTGAAGGATAATCTTCATTGCATCCTTGACACGGCTTTCTCTGGGCTCAACTCCGGCATAGGTTGCCATATAGCCTGCGTCATCAAAGTATTCGGTAAACGTGTGAATTGAATAACAAAGTCCCCTCTTCTCCCGCACTTCTCTAAAAAGCCGCGATGACATACCTGCCCCAAGTATAGCTGCCAAGATTATCAGGACATACTTTCTTTCATCAAATCGCGAAAACGTTCGAAAACCTAAGATAAAATGAGCCTGTTCTGATTTCTTAAACTGGACAGCAAGGTCCGGCTTTGCTTGCTCTTCGTGAATGGGTAATGGATAAGAAACTTCCTGCCGTTTCCACGACTTGAAGCGCTTGTTAATGATATCTTCATAGTACTGCATGGTCCGCTTGCCTTGAGTAAGACCACCTGCGAGAACCAGCACAGCGTTATTTGGATGATAAAGTTGGTCAATATAGTCTGTGAATGTCGCACGGGTAAAAGAAGAGACAGTTTCCTTTGTGCCAATGATATCAAACCCCAAAGGATGGTCCGGATACAGCAGTGATTCAAAAATCTCATATACACGACGCTGAGGCATGTCCTCGTACATATTCATTTCCTGAATAATAACTCCCTTTTCCTTTTCGACCTCTTTTGGATCAAGACGCGAATGTTGGATCATATCGCCTATCACATCTACAACTGTTTGCGCATCTTCAGCAGGAGCTTTGACGTAGTATGCAGTATGATCCACAGACGTGAAGGCATTAAATACACCACCGAGACCTTCGATAATGGTGGCTAATGTCTGCGCGTCCGGGTACTTCTTGCTTCCTTTAAATGCCATATGCTCAAAAAAGTGCGCAATACCGTTGTTTTTGGTGGTTTCATAGCGGGAACCAGCTTTAACAAAGAGGAGTGTGGTGAGCGATGGGAAGGCCTGAGTGTCTATAAGCAGCACACGAAGGCCGTTTTGCATGGTGTAGAAGTGGGTTTTAATCATGCAAGTGTATTTTTATGCTATGGGTACTATTAATCATCTTCAGGGCCTTAATAAATAAACATGAGCCCGGTAAAGTGAGCCGGGAGGGAATCGAACCCACGACCAAGGGCTTAAAAGGCCCCTGCTCTACCGCTGAGCTACCGGCCCATTAGAAGTTATCTCTCATATACGTGCTGTCATCAATATGAGCCAATTAGGCTTTAGAGACTGCTTCTAGGGAAAACTCTCGCCTTCATTGTATCACATCCCCTTTCAGTCACCTGCCTAGAAATCAGCTACAGTGGGTTACCGCTTCCGCAGTCACCTGCTACGGTTTGCATGCAGCACAACTTCCTGGACAGCCTGCAGCTCTGCTGTTTTTGCGATCACAGCTAAACTGGGTATGCGCCCCATTGCCACGAGGACCTTGGCAAATCTTTCAGTGGCGCCTTGCAGCATCATCACAGCCACTGAGGATTCGTCATCATCTGCTCCTTGTGAATACTGAATACATCAGATAGAAAACCTCACTACCATGTACATACGCAAAATACGATTCTCCCAGCTCAGGCCCGAATTGTCTGCATAGTTCAGCATATCGCTTACACAGTCCTCTCATTTTTTCTCTTCTATTAAACCGCGCTTCATCATATATGTTACCCGAGAGAGCAGGCCTTTCTACAGGAGTATCCACGATCCCTCTCATTGCCTCAATATAGGGAGGAGCGGCGTCATCATCGTAGGTAGCATTGCACAGAAACTCATACTCTTTTTCCTTACTCACATCACTTCACCTCCTCTATCACAAAGTTCAAAATTTTTCCCTTGACATACACGGTCGTGTAGTTTTTGCCAGCAATCCATGCTTGAATTTTAGCAGAGTCAAGTGCTTTTGCAAGAGCTTCCTCTTGTAGAGCTTCTGGAAAGATCATGATACGATCGCGCACCTTGCCGTTTACCTGTACTGGCAACTCACTATCAGTTTTGATAAGAGCCGACTGGTCAACATTCGGCCAACTTGCCAGGTGTATCGAGTTTCCTTCGCCTAAAACTTCGCGCCAGAGATAGTCTGTGATAAATGGAGCATATGGCGCAAGCAGCTTGAGGAAGTCCTTGGCGTGGGCCTGTGAAAGTGCAGCACCAGGCTCTTCCCACAAGTTGAGAAACTCCATAGCCGATGCTATGCTTGTATTAAACTTCACGTCTGGTGTGTCTGTGCTAATCTTCTTGATTGTCCTTTGGAGCTCTGAAATAAGCTTTTTAGCTTCTTGAGATGGGTCTTTAGTTATCTTAGCAGAATCATGATATATATGCCAAATTCGACGAATAAAGCGGTACGCTCCCTGGAGGGTTTGGGTTGACCAGGCAATCTCCTGGCTGAACGGGGCCATGAACATTTCATAGACCCGCAGAGCATCAGTTCCGTACTCATGTATGATATCATCAGGGTTTATGACATTCCCCCACGACTTTGACATTTTACGACCATCCGCTGCCAAAACCATGCCCACATTGCGCAATCGGGTGAATGGCTCTCGGAATGTCACAGAGCCTAGATCATTTAGGATATGCATCCAGAACCGTGCATAGAGCAGATGCAACACAGCATGCTCTGCCCCACCAATATACCAGTCAACCGGCATCCAGCTCTGCTGGCAAGCCTTTGCGAGCAACTCTTCTGGCGCCTGTTTCCCAAGTTCCTCAGCAATGGAAAATGCTAGGAAATACCAGCACGAACCGGCCCAATTGGGCATAGTATCGGTCTCCCGTCGTGCCGGGCCTTTGCAAACCGGGCAGGTTGTGTCCACCCACTCGTTTGCCTGCACAAGAGGTGACTCCCCTGTTTCTGTAGGCTCATAGGACTCTAAATATGGCAATTCAAGCGGAAGTTCCGCCGCTAAAACGGGAAACCATCCATACATGGTATCTTTTATCTCTTTAACCATAGCGTTAAATGTCTTATTTTTTAGACCTTTGTCAAGCCTCAAATCATCATCTTTTGCAATGTCACAATCCCAATACGAAATTTTTTGGCCTGCACATGCCTTGCAGTAAACCATTGGGATCGGCTCTCCCCAGTATCGCTGGCGGGAGAAGATCCAATCGCGCACGTGATAGCTGACTGTCCGCTTGCCCCAACCCTTTGCCTCTAGGTGATCCATCATAACATTCGTTGCCTCATGAATATCTTTTCCATCCAGAAACTCTGAATTGATCATTGTGCCAGTCTCTTCCTGAACTTGTTGCAGACGTGTGATATCGGACGTATCCCCATTTGACCCAACAACAACCCGTACGACAGGCATCCCCATTGCTTGCGCAAATTCAAAATCCCGTTTGTCATTGCCAGGGACACCAACAACAGCACCTGTCCCAACATTCATAAGAACAAAATCAGAGATCCAGATAGGCATGCGCCTGCCATTGAGCTTATTGATTGCATACAAACCTGTGAAAACGCCTGTTTTTTTCTTTCCGTCTGATAAGCGCTCACGTTCAGTTTTTGCAAGAACAGTTTCTACATATTCCTTCACGTCTGGCTTGTCTAGTGTACTCACCAACGGGTGCTCGGGAGCGATCACCACAAATGTTGCCCCAAAATTTGTGTCTGGACGGGTTGTGAAACAGGTCACAGTCTCAGACATTCCTTCAATGTTATACGTAATATCAATCCCCTCTTTCCTGCCAATCCAATTTTTCTGCATCTCCAAAATGCCCGTTGGCCAATCAAGACCTTTGAGGCCTTCAAGCAGGCTGTCTGCATACTCTGTGATACGAAACATCCACTGTGGCAAATTACGTTTTTCAACTACATTTCCACATCTTTCATGAGTCCCATCCCCCATGACCTCCTCCTGAGCAAGTCCTGTTTTGCAAAATGGGCAATAGAATACAGGTGTGTCTTTTTTGTAGAGCAAGCCATGTTTATAGAACTGCAGAAAAAGATATTGTGTTACTGCATAATATTTCGGATCAGTGGTGTTGATTTCCTTGCTCCAGTCATATGACATTCCCAAAAGTCTGAATTGATTTTTGAAGTTCGTGATATTCCCTGGCACAATATCCTGAGGGTTCTTATGGGCCTTGATAGCAGCGTTTTCAGCAGGCAGACCAAAAGCATCCCAGCCCATTGGGTGCAAAACAGCTTTGCCTTGCATGCGATAAAATCGTGCGAGGACATCCGTTCCTGTGTAAATTCGTGCATGGCCGGTGTGGAGACCATATCCGGATGGGTATGGGAACATGACCAATACATAGGCCTTACTATTTTGATCCACTTTAGGTGTAGTCTGATATACATTTTCCTTCTCCCAGAGTTCTTGTATGTGCTTCTCAAATAATGAAGGCTCAAAGCGTTGTGTCTTCATAGTGCTTACATCATATCAGTAATTTATTTTTCTCAAAGTAGAAGTTATTTTTCTAAGCCCATTGCCTTTTGGACCTGTTTGATTTTTTCAGAAGATATTGCACGGGCGTTTTTAAGCCCATCGGAAAGAGCTCTCCCAACAGCAGCTTGATCTTTTTTCAGAGCCCTATACTTTTCCTGTACAGGAGCAAACCCTTCTACTACAATTTCAGCCAGATCAAGTTTAAATTCGTTGTAACCTTTTCCTTGATAGAGAGCCTCAATCTCTTGAAGTGACTTTCCACTAAACTCACTGTATATGACCATGAGATTTGTGAGAGCTGGTTTGTCCTTTCCTGCATGAATTTCATTGCCTGAGTCTGTCACTGCACGTTTTATCTTTTGACGAATGGTATCTGCGTCATCCTTGAGCAAGATGCAACCTGCCTTATCTTCATCAGATTTGCTCATTTTTTTTGTAGGATCCTGCAGGCTCATTAGTCGTGCGCCTTCTTGTTTCAGCACAACATTTGGCACTTGAAATGTTTGCCCATAGAGCCTGTTAAACCTTTCTGCAATATTCCTCGCCAACTCTACATGCTGTTTTTGATCCTCACCAACAGGCACGTCATGCGTGTCATACAAAAGTATATCCGCAGCCATAAGACTTGGGTAGTCAAAGAGCCCCACAGAAACGCGCTGGCCTTGCACCCGAGCTTTGTCCTTATACTGAGTCATGCGCTCAAGCCAGCCCATGGGAGTAATGCAATTAAAAAGCCAGGCTAGGTATGGGTGGTCCGGGTTTTCAGACTGGACAAACATTATGACCTTTTTCGGATCAAGGCCAGATGCCATAAGCCAGCATACGAGATCCACCAATCTTTCGCGCAATTCCAGTGGCTCAAATGGCACGGTTATTGCGTGTAAATCTACGATCGGGAAAATGAGGACATCTCCGGGTTTCATATTTTCTTGAAACGTTACCCATTGCTTGACTGCTCCAATGTAGTTACCCAGATGAACCTCACCACTTGGTTTGATACCGGAAAAGCTTACGCGAGAATGTGCAGATGTCATATGATGTGTATTATACAATGGTTTGATAGTGGTATGTATCTTGATCGCAATGCTCGCTCAGGTATGGAGGCAGTCAGAGCTTAAAGGCTTTGTAGCAGCACAATGT
>MFZT01000022.1:8885-8960 GCA_001789515.1 Candidatus Roizmanbacteria bacterium RIFCSPHIGHO2_02_FULL_43_11 | reverse complement strand
CTGATGGCCATGAACACCCGTGGGTTGCTCGCTAGCCACGTTGCGACTCTAGCGATCAGCAGGATCGCTAGAATC
>MFZT01000022.1:4937-8788 GCA_001789515.1 Candidatus Roizmanbacteria bacterium RIFCSPHIGHO2_02_FULL_43_11 | reverse complement strand
TCTTCTTCGGAGCTTGGATCGGGGGGGTCGGTGGGCTTTTGGGTCTGTTAGTATCTCATGCCGGCAACGCCGGCAGCGGCACCCAGAGCTCTAAAGGGGACAACGAGCCCACTACCGAAAGCGCAGGCCAATAAGCAGGCGTGCGCTTGTGGGGGAGTGGATGGCGGTACGAGGTGCCGGGTAGACTCACATCTGCCCGGCACTTACCACATTTGGATTTTGTAGAACATATAAGCATAAAATCAAATCTGAACAACCTAACCCCACACCTCCACGCTCTCTACGCTTCTATCCCTCCATCCCTCTATACTTCTATCCCTCTATCCCTCTATCCCTCTATCCCTCTATCATGTATAATGCAACCCATGAAAAAGAATATTCATCCGCAGACATACCCAGTTGTTTTTATAGATGGAGAGCATCGGATAGTTTCTCGATCCACTCAAAAATCTGAGAGGACAATTGATATTGATGGGGTTCCGCATTATGTTATCAATATTGAAATAAGCTCGTTTACGCACCCTCTCTATACAGGAGAAAAACGATTTGTCGATACGCAGGGACAAGTTAACAAGTTTCAGACAAAGCAGAAGTATGCTGATGAACTGAGGCAGAAACTTGTTGAACGAAAGAAAAAGAGAGAAGAAAAGAAACAAATTGCAGCAAAAACTCTCAAGGATCTTTTGGGTAATATTTAACTTCTTCGTCTTTTCTATATCCTTTAAATCCCGGCTTATATACATTTTTACTGATATATTACGATCTTCTTAGATTATCCATAATTACGTTTGGATATACTTGTACGTTCTTATGATGGTTGATATGCACTTAGTCTATATAAGATTTACTATGACACAAATTGTGTATCTTGACTATTGCAGAAATAGTGCCTAAAATCCTTGCATTGTTATGCGTGTACATGTACGAATACGAACGAGAACGTTGCTCACAATCCCTGCTATCTCTCCGTCTACTTACCTTCGTAGTTACCAGTTACATATTTTCTTGTGAAAGGGGGTGAAAACGAATGATTAAGCAAACACTTACAGGAATCGCAGTATCAGCACTTGTTCTTGCAACTGCAGGTGGCGTACAAGCTTTTGGTGGCTGGGGCCATTGGGGTTGGAGCACTCCTTCAATGACCAATACCGCAACCGTTCAAAATAATGACGTCGATGTTTCAGCCAATACTGGTTTGAACATGCAAGTCGCTGGAGCCACCACAACAGCAACAGGAGGTAATGCAACAGCAACAACAACCCAGACACAATGGATGGAAACTGGTGCAGCAACTGCTATTGGTGGCCTTGGCATCGAAGCAAACACAAGCAGCTGTGGATGTGAAGGAAAAATCACAAACACTGCTACAGTGAAGAACAATGATGTCACTGTTTCAGCTAATTCTGGTTTGAACATGCAGGTTGCCGAGGCAGATACATCTGCTCAGACATCCTCTCACCACCACGGTTGGTGGGGTTGGGGTTCATCTGGTGATGCAACAGCAACAACAACCCAGTCACAGGGTATGCTAACTGGCCCAGCCGGAGCCTCTGGTTGGACAACCATTGTAGTAAACAGTGGGTTGTAATACCTAACATTTCAGGGCGGTGGGTGCATCCTGCACCCGCCCGCGCTGATGAGTTGATATTTTGAAAGTATTATGAGATTAAGAACTATTGTAACTATTGCTGCAACGGGAGTTTTGCTTGCAAACCAGCTGTTATTGCCAGCCACAGTGCTTGCTCAGGAAGCATCCTCATCGGCCGAGGAGCCTATTATCTCGCCCATCCCGGAATCTCCAACGCCAACTCCAACACCTGTTGAAGACACAAGCTCATTAACAGAGACAGGTGACGCACAATCATCTGCAACGGCCGATATTTCCACTAATCAGAATTATGTTGGGGCTGATGGCAATATCCAAGCTACAGATTGTGCTCTAACGGGTGAGGTTTGTCCAATAAGTATTGATAACTCTTCAGACACAGATGTTGAAAGCACAAGCTCTGCAACAACAGGAGGAAACGGTGCAGAAGGTTTTCAGGACAGCACTATTGAGACAGGAGATGCTACGTCATTCAATGGGGAATCTTCACTCATTAACGGAAACGTTGTGACTGCAGAAGACTCTCAAACTCCAGCAGATGATAGTGAGCAGGATTCAACAGTTGCTCTTCAAAATGAAGCAACACATTCTGCTACAACCACCTCTGAGGCAGAAAGTGGTCTTAATACTATTGATGCTGAGGAATCTGGCACCATAGAAACAGGGGATAGCGTTGCTGCTACTGATCAGGTCAATATTATTAATACGAACATTATTGGTTCTTCTGTAGACTATTTTTCATACAACGTTTTTGATGATTCTGCATCGATTGATATTAATGCTCTCTGGAAAGCACTATCAGAGCAGGCCCTACTGCAGGGAAGTACACTTGACCCAGCAGATCCCATATATATCCTTATCGCAAATAATGCTAATGTTTCGCTTAATGCTTCTTCACAAGCAGATTCTGGTGATAACACCATTAATGCAGACAGCGCAGTCATTCATACAGGTGATGCGTACGCCTCAACAAGCGTATTTAATCTTATCAATCTCAATATTCTCGGTTCAACAATCATGTTTGGGGTCATCAATATTTTTGGGAATTTGACAGGAGACATTATTCTCCCCAACATGGACCGTTTTTTTGAACAAAATATTTTACAAAATGAAGCTGCAGAACTTGCCAACCAGTATGCTTTGACATACAATAACACAGCGGTACTTTCTTCAAACATCAGCGCTCAGGCAGATTCTGGCTCAAATACACAAATAGGGACAGATGTTTCACTTCAGTCTGGAAACGCTTTCGCATATGCTGTCCAAAGAAGTTTCCTGAATATGAACTTTTCATTCAATGACATTTTTCTACTCTTTTTGAATAACTTTGGCTACTGGGAGGGAGGTATTAAAGGATGGTCTGCTCCGGACGGAAATGACACTCAATCTGAGGCAACGGGGGAGTATAGCAATGCAGTAGTGCCAGAGGCCTTGATGGCATCAACTGCGCAAGATCCGGCAACGGGGCTTCTTGCTAATAACGTTTATATTAATGCGAACCTTTCTGCTCAGGCTCTATCAGGGCGTAATGCTACACAGGGAACACGGTCGTTTATGACAACAGGGACAGCAATCGCAGCAGCACACTTGATTAATATTCTGAATACAAATCTTCTAGGGAATAAACTGCTGATTCCCATCATCAATATCTTTGGCTCATGGAAGGGAAATTTGATATTTGCATATCCCGATCTTGCTGTCACAATTAGTGCTGATCGTGAAGAAGTTACTGTTGGAGATGCGATTTCGTACACTGTTTACTATATCAATAATGGATATGAGGATGCACGTCATCCTTCAATATCAATCTCACTTCCATCGGGTGAAGTCTTGACAGGTTCATCAATTGCGCAGTCTTCATCTGGCCCTCAGGTGAGTTTTCAGCTTGGTACTGTAGCCCCTCACCAGTCAGGAAATTTCACATTTACCACAACGCTTGCTTCACCACCACAGGATTCGCAAGCATCTTCAAATAGCTTAATCGAGCAGATCAAGGAAACCCTTTTTAAACCAGCACTTGCGGACTCCGGAGATCTACAGGCAATGACAACAACGGCTAACATTGTATCTGAGGACAACGACTCTAACACAAAAGACAACTCAGCCGTATATATTAAATACTACAACCCAAACAAAAATGATTTCGATCCGACAATCATCGATCAAACAGAACCTCAAGGATCTGCGATCACAAACGGGTTGGCACAACTAAGTGTCAACTCTCAAAATAACATTAATGATTACA
>MFZT01000022.1:4356-4930 GCA_001789515.1 Candidatus Roizmanbacteria bacterium RIFCSPHIGHO2_02_FULL_43_11 | reverse complement strand
TGGAGATACCATTCTTTACACTGTTTCTGTGTTTAACAGCGGAACAGCCACAGCCCGCGATGTGCTACTGAGACAAACCATTTTAGATGGTCAAGGCCTTGTTGCTGTTCAGAATCTCTTCAGTCTTGGATCTGTCAACCCCAACGAGACACGAAAAATCGTATTCCAACTTCGCATACCTCCTACGGCACATGCAGGGACATACACAAGTATGATCGCAGCAAAAGGTTTACAACCGCAGGGTGGAGAAGTCTTTTCAAATGAATCTCTAACAACAATCAATATTAAAAGCAGGGCTCTTGCACTCGCAAAGCCTGTCCAGGCAGCAGATCTTCCACGACCTGGGCAGATCAAGGGGGCATCAGTCAGACGTATTCCAACTGAGAAGGTTTATTGGCCATTTGTGGTTGCTCTTTTCCTAAGCTCGCTTTGGGCAGCCGAAGTATATCGTCGTCAACGTATTCTTGATCAAACTGTTTAGAAGCCACTTCTTTTTATCCATGGCACATCAGGCCGACAGGCAGACAAATCGGCCCGAAATAGCTTGCTTTCTAGCCTCATATTTGGTATGCTT
>MFZT01000022.1:1974-4342 GCA_001789515.1 Candidatus Roizmanbacteria bacterium RIFCSPHIGHO2_02_FULL_43_11 | reverse complement strand
GCATCGAACTCATCTGATTATTCTGCAAAATCGATTAAAGTCCTCGAGGGTTTAGAGCCCGTCAGAAAGCGACCCGCAATGTACATCGGCACAACGTCCATTGATGGCGTGTATCATTGTCTGATCAACGAGATTGTCGATAACTCCATTGATGAAGCTCTTGGAGGGTTCGCTTCACAAATCGTCATCACTCTTGAAAATAATGGGTACATGACTGTTATTGACAATGGTCGTGGTATTCCGGCTGAGGAGCATCCGGATAAAAAGGTGTCAACCCTGGAATTAATCATGACAACCTTGCACGCTGGAGGAAAATTTGACAGCGAGTCATACAAATTTTCAGGTGGACTGCACGGAGTTGGTGCCAGTTGTGTAAATGCATTATCTGAGCATCTCGTCGCTGAAGTGAAACGCGATGGCAAGATATTCAGACAGGAATATAATATTGGAAAGCCACTCTATCCCGTTAAGGAGGTTCCTGAATCGCAGCTTAATCTTACCTTTGAAACTGGTACCGCCATTTCATTCAAGCCAGATATCTCGATCTTCACTCAAGGGATTGACCTGCAACTGAAAACTGTGATGAAAAAAATTAAAGACCGTGCATATCTTGTACCGGGAATCTTCTTCACGATTGAAGACCGACGTGAGGATAAGTGCATTGGTTACTACTTTGATGGAGGAATACGTTCACTTGTGCGTGAAATGAATAAAAACAAGAAAGTGCTTCATGATACCCTATACCATCAGGCAGCACTTGAGGGTTTTGAACTTGAAGTCGCTATCCAATATAACGATGGAGTTACGGAAAATGTTTTGTCCTTTGTGAATGTCATCAACACTCGCGAGGGCGGCACCCATCTAACTGGTTTTAAAACCGCACTTACCCGCTCTGTAAACGCCTATGCAAAAAATGAGATTGCTGCCATGAAGGGTGGGGGATTAAGCGGCGACGATATACGAGAAGGTTTAACATCTGTTGTATATATCCGAATGCCATCCACGTATCTCCAGTTTGAAGGCCAGACAAAATCAAAACTTGGCAATCCTGAAGTACTTGGTCTCGTGCAAGCAGAGATGAATAAATTTCTAGACCAGATATTTGAAGAGCAACCAGGTATTGCAAGGGCTATTATGGGCAAGATTTTGCTTGCTCACAAGGCACGTATGGCTGCTCTTGCTGCAAAGGATGCTGTCATTCGAAAAGGCGCATTTGAAGGAGGAGCACTACCGGGAAAACTTGCAGATTGCCAGGAGAGAGATCCTGCGCTATCAGAATTATTTATCGTGGAGGGAGATTCAGCAGGAGGATCAGCAAAGCAAGGCCGCGACCGAAAATTTCAGGCAATCCTACCTTTGCGAGGCAAAATTCTGAATTCAGAAAAAGCATATCTTGACAAAGTTCTTAATTTCAGAGAGATTAAGGATCTTGTTATTGCTCTTGGAATGGGAATCGCTGATCAGATCGACTATGGAAAACTTCGGTACCACAAGATTTTTATCATGACTGATGCCGACGTTGACGGCGAGCATATTCGGACCCTTTTACTCACATTCTTTTTCCGTCACATGCGAGATCTTGTTGATAAAGGTCATCTCTATATTGCACAACCACCGCTTTTTCGTATTGGTATCGGTAAAAAACAATGGTACGCTCACAGTGAACAGGAACGCGATGAGATTATTCAAAAGAATGCGACCACAGATCAAACCGTCATGATCAACAGGTTTAAGGGATTAGGTGAAATGAATCCAGATCAGCTTTATCAGACGACTATGGACCCGCAGCAAAGGTTACTAAAGCAGGTAATGGTTGAAGATGCTGAAGCAGCAGATCAGATTTTTTCAATTCTTATGGGAGATGAAGTGCCACCGCGAAGGAAATTCATACAGACCCATGCCCAGTACGCAGATTTGGATGTGTAGGCTAGTTACAACTAGTTATAACTAGTTGAACTAGTTGAACTAGTTGAACTAGTTGAACTAGTTGAACTAGTTATCAATTTTAACTCATTCATGAACATTTCAAAACTTACAGCAGGGCCAAAAGCACCTGAGGAGGTATACGTATTTGTTGAAATTCCTCAAGGTGGGACTATTAAATATGAACTAGATAAGGATAGTGGAGTCATAATGGTTGATCGTTTTATGCATGGAGCTATGTTTTACCCATTTAACTATGGCTTTATTCCACAGACACATGCTGAGGATGGAGATCCTTTAGATGTCCTTGTTGTTTCAACATATCCCGTTGCACCAGGAACAGTTATACGATCCCGACCCATTGGGATGCTTGAGATGGAGGATGAGGCTGGTATTGATACAAAAATTATCGCAGTTCCTGTCAAAAAAGTTGATCCCTTCTACA
>MFZT01000022.1:1525-1911 GCA_001789515.1 Candidatus Roizmanbacteria bacterium RIFCSPHIGHO2_02_FULL_43_11 | reverse complement strand
ACCGATATAAGGATTTGGAGGAAGGAAAATGGGTTAAGACAAAAGACTTCTTAGGTAGAGATAAAGCTTTAGAAGCTATTACCCGTGCAATGAAATAACGAATGTGTGAAAAAGGAAGCTTTGATAATACGTACGTGCATCCACATCCAGTTCGAGAAGGGTGTCAAGGAGCATATGTTATTACTGCAAAAGCCCCAGAAGGCGGTGAGGATGTGCATCCATGCACTCAATGTGGCACAGAAATGCCCTTTTTACACGTTCGCCCAAATGTTTCTGGGGTTTTTGATGATGGTGATAATTTAAATTAATACTTCTGCATGACTGATAAACCACTTAATGAAGAAAACATAGAGGAGACCGTCACCTTAGATAGTGCCAGCTCTTCT
>MFZT01000022.1:0-1494 GCA_001789515.1 Candidatus Roizmanbacteria bacterium RIFCSPHIGHO2_02_FULL_43_11 | reverse complement strand
TGGTTTAAAGCCTGTGCACCGGCGCATTTTGTTTGCCATGCACAAACTCGGCCTCAACCACACAGCAAAGTTTCGCAAATCAGCGACTGTTGTTGGAGAAGTGCTGGGTAAGTATCACCCTCATGGAGACACAGCTGTGTATGACTCGTTAGTTAGGCTCGCCCAGACTTTTTCAATGCGATATCCACTCATTCTCGGGCAGGGAAACTTCGGTTCCATTGACGGAGATCCTGCAGCAGCACATCGATACACAGAAGCAAAAATGACTGCCATCGCCGCACAGATGCTTGAAGATATTGATAAGGGAACAGTTCCTTTCCGCGATAACTTTGATGGTTCACAGCAGGAACCAGAAATTTTACCTGCTCTTTTGCCAAATTTGCTCCTGATGGGCTCTGAAGGTATTGCCGTTGGCATGGCAACCAAGATCCCTCCTCATAATCTTACGGAGGTTGTTGATGCCCTCATTCGCATGATTGATGACACGAAAAGTGATCAGAAGTCTGCAGACACTGCAAGTGATGGAGTGAGTGCTATTTCATACACATCTCCCCTAGATGATTCGCTGCATCAGGTTGTAACGTTAAATACACCATTATCTGCACTTATGGAGTATGTCAAGGGGCCGGACTTTCCAACTGCAGCAAATATCTACGGTATTGATGAAATTCAGCGCGCATACGCAACAGGAAGAGGGAAAATTCTTGTCCGGGCAACCGTCGATCATGAGGATACTGGAAGAGGTCGAGAGGCAATTATTGTCACTGAACTGCCGTATCAAACCAATAAAGCAGCGCTTGTTAAGCATATTGCAGATCTCGTGCAGGAGAAAAAGCTTGTAGGGATCGCAGACTTAAGAGATGAGTCTGACAAGGATGGTATCCGAGTCGTCATTGAATTAAAACGGGATGCTGTCTACAAAAAACTCTTGAACAACTTGTATAAACACACAGAGCTTCAAACAAGCTTTCCTGTTAATATGGTCGCGCTTGTGAATAATACTCCTCAAACAGTTTCTTTGGAAACAATTCTCGAAGAGTATCTTAAGCATCGGGTAAAAGTGGTCTCAAATCGCGCTCTTTTTGAGCTTAATAAAGCTAAAGCTCGCGCCCATATTTTAGAAGGCCTTTTGAAGGCTCTCGACCATATTGATGAAATCATTTCAATCATAAAGAAGTCCAAAACAGAAGCTGATGCCAAAGAAAAGTTAATGAGCACTTTTGACTTTTCTGACCTTCAAGCACAGGCAATTCTTGATATGCAGTTGAAAAAACTGACAGGGCTTGAAAGAGAAAAGCTGGAGGAAGAACTCAAATCCCTGCACGAGCGCATTACATACTTGGAAGGCCTTCTTAAAGATGTTTTTGCAATCCTTAAGGTTATCAGGGATGAACTGACTCAACTGCGTGAAAAATTTGGAGATGAGCGGCGTACGAAGATTTTCAAAAGCAGGCCAGGCGAGTTTTCAGACGAACAGCTTATTGAAAACAAAGA
>MFZT01000021.1:1032-7879 GCA_001789515.1 Candidatus Roizmanbacteria bacterium RIFCSPHIGHO2_02_FULL_43_11 | reverse complement strand
AAGATGCTTCATATGGCTCCAAATACGTCATCCCGTATTATCTCTAAGTCCATCTCAAAAGGTGCTGGCCGTACCTCATATAGGGGCCTTGTTACGGTCACACCGGCAGCAGATAATGCCCATGTTTTTGTTTCATGTGATGCGCTACTCTTGGACGAAAAGGCCCGAACTGACACCTACCCTTACATGAAGATCAAAAACAATTCAGCTGAAGTTCAGCACGAGGCAACGGTCGAAAAGATTGGGGAGGAAAAGATCTTTTATCTCATGTCACGAGGCGTTAAGAAAGCAGAGGCCGAAGGTATGCTGGTCAATGGTTTTATTGAACCGGTCACAAAGGAAATCCCGCTTGAATATACAGTGGAACTCAATAGACTTATTCAGCTGGAAATGGAGGGCAGTGTAGGGTAAGCATGATAGAAATGTTGAGAATCCATGAGGATCTTGTTAAAAGGCTACGTGTTATTCCTAACCCAGAAGTTCATTGGCGCATTCAATCAAGCTCTGACCCTTTCTTGACAAAGTGGTGTGTGCACGTTGACTGGGAAGAAGATGGATCGTTTGCTGGTGGAAGAATATCAATCGGATACGCACGGACAATTCGAGGTTTTGCTATTGGTCCTCCAAGTTTATATCATATGGTAACCGGAGTTGGTGTGGATACTCGCAAGGTTGGGGAAAATCCCTTGGTGAGAAATGTCTTTGAAGGATTTTCTGCAATTCTTACAGCAGTTGCGACAGTTAATGCAATAGCCTTAGAAACAGAGCTGGGGGTTGTGCATATTGCTCGAGCAAATGGCAATTCGCGCGCTTTTTTTGAGCGTTTTAAAGAGGCGGGCATATACGATCATTGTAACTTTGCCGGCGAAAGGCTTGGTTGGGAGAAATCTGTAAGCGGTTACACATTTTACTCAGCGAGTTACCCAATTGCGGGACTTGAACCTCTTAAAAGATTTATAATTCCTGAGGCACGGGACATGTTGCTTTCATGCCGAGAGGAAGTAATGCGGGCGCAGGTCGAGAAGTCAGAGCAGGAAGAAGAGTGGCCACACTTGTCTTTAGGTTCGGACGAACTTGATGGTTAAGACACTTCATTAGCCTAGGAGTTATCTATGGTATCATTAGTACTATGACGTGGCTCATCTATGCCCTTGTTACAGCCTTTCTTTATGCGGTTTTTGACGTTTTTGTCCGTTTGTCATCAGATAAAATATCTCCCATTACCGGAGCTGTATGGATGAATACTGTCGCAGCACTTACGGTATCAATTTTCTTTATCTATAACTACATAATAGGCACTAAATTACTTGAGGTAAAACAACATGGCTGGCTCTTTGCAACACTTGCGGGTATCTCAGTAGGGCTTCTTTCTATGACATTTATCCGAGTTTTTGCAGAAGGCGCAAATGTAGCGCTTGGCATAACAGTGGTAAGGGCAGGGGGTATTGTAATTGCGACGCTTATCGGTGTGCTGATCTTAAAAGAAGATATCACGCTGCGGACTGCATTTGGAATTCTCCTTTCAGTCGTAGGTGTTTATATGGTTATTGCAGGGCGCTTATAGACTCTTAAAGTATACTCTCGGCAATCATGATGAAATTTACTGCTATAACAGCCCAAAGCCAATCCGCGTTCACAATCTTAGAACCAGGAAAGCATGTCTTTTTTCTTCATAACTATTCAGGTGATCTTACTATTGACATAGCTACTCCAGATGCTGAAATCTTTATATACGGCATCTACATAGGGAGGAACACAGACCATTTCACATTACACACAACGCAACATCATAGAACTGGTAAAAATATCTCAGACCTACTGATTAAAGGAGTTTTTTTTGATGACTCAAAGTTTTTATATGAAGGACTTATTCAGATTGACCCAGGGGCACAGCAATCGAATGCCTATCAAAAGAATCAAAATCTCTTGCTTTCGCCTAACGCTTTTGTTGACTCACGACCGTTTTTGGAAATCAAAGCTAATGATGTCCGCTGCACTCATGGCTCAACAACAGGAAGGCTTAATCAGGACCAACTTATGTATCTAGATATGCGCGGGTTGTCTGCTGCAGATGCGGAAAAAGTGCTTGTTGAGGGGTTTGTGCATGACGTGTTTGCAAAAATGCAAGAAATTGGCTGTGAAACTAAATCTATTGAGGAAGATCTTTTTGCTCTTTTTTTGCAAAAATAGTCACATTTTGAGCCTCTTCAAATCCACAACGAATCATATTGGTCCATGATGCGCTCCCACGAGAAACAATAGAGTATATCCGAGATATGCCGCACGAGTGTGCACGTTGATGATGAAGCTCCCATAATGTTGGAAAATCAGTGGTCATAGTGTACAATCCTCCTATGCTGCAGCAGAAAAGCGACTTCCCTATTCTATCGCAAAAGAACAAACTCACCTATCTCGACTCAGCTGCAACTTCTCTGAAACCACAGGCAGTCATTGATGCCATGGACGAATATTACACGTCGTATTCTGCCAATATTCACCGTGGTCTATACCCACTTTCAGAGCGTGCAAGCGCTGAATATGAAGAGACGCGGCAGGTGATTGCGGATTTTATTGGCGCGCGATCAGAGGATGAGATAATTTTTACTCGTAATGCAACTGAGTCAGTAAACCTTGTTGCGTATAGTTACGGTAGAGAGCACGTGCAAAAAGGTGATGAAATTGTTACTACTGTTATAGAACATCATGCTAACTTTGTTCCGTGGCAGCAACTAGCGTTTGGGACAGGTGCTGACTTTAAGGTTATTGATATCACAGATCAGGGAGACTTGAATATTTTCGATAAAAACGGAAAACTTCAGTTGCAAGATGTCATCACACCTAAAACAAAAATATTCGCTTGTAACTATGTGTCAAATGTACTGGGAACCGTTCAGCCTGTGAAGGATATCATAAAAGCAGTTCGTGCAATCAACCCAGAGGTGATTATTCTTATCGATGCGGCACAAGCTGTCCCACATTTGGAAGTGAACGTACAGGATCTTGATTGTGACTTTCTAGTTTTCTCTGCGCATAAAATGTGTGGACCGACAGGTGTTGGAGTGCTTTGGGGCCGTCAAGATCTTCTTGAGAATATGTCTCCATTCCTTTTTGGTGGAGATATGATAAATGAAGTTCATATAGATAAATCGGTCTGGGCTACTGTGCCACATAAATTTGAAGCAGGTACGCCAGATATTGCCGGGGTCATTGGTCTGAAAGCAGCTGTCAAATACCTTCAAGATGTTGGACTGGAGAAAATTTCTAAGCATGAGGACGAACTTGCATCGTACACTCGTGAAAAGCTCCATGAAGCTTTTGGTAATGCTCTCTCGATTGTTGGCGAATACTCAAGATTACCGCATGTTGGCGTTGTGGCATTTACCATTCGAGGCTGTCACCCTCATGACATTGCCGGAATACTTGCAGAGGAACAGATATGCATTAGAGCAGGCTTTCACTGTGCCATGCCTCTGCACACCCGACTCGGTGCTAAAGCAACCAGCCGTGCAAGTTTTTATATGTACTCTACTAAGGAAGACGCTGACCTGTTTGTCAGCAAGTTAAAAAATGCTTATTCAGTATTGACCTAAATGTCTATCTATCAGGAACTCATCCTTGATCATTATCATAGTCCTCACAATAGTGGAGTGCTTCAAAAGTACGATGCAGATGTATCTGTTGCAAATAGCTCATGTGGAGACAAACTAAGGATAACTTTGAAGGTGAGGCAAGAAAAAATTACTGATATAGCATTTACCGGTGAAGGCTGTGCAATATCAATAGCTGCCGCATCAATGCTCACAGACGAAGTTAAGGGAAAAGATCTAGAGGCAGTAACTGGCATGACTAAAGATGATGTGTTAAAACTGCTCAATATTCAACTCACACCAACACGCTTACGATGTGCCCTTTTGCCGTTGGAAGGGATTTCAAAAGCAATACTGTCTCTTAAATCAACGATGCTATAATGTAGGCATATGGCTCAAAGCTTAGATGATTCTCAAACCCAGCCAGTGCACAACCCCTCAGGGCCAAGGAAAGTAAACAAGCTCATGGTGCATATTGATCGAGATCTCTGCATCGGTGCTGCAACGTGCCTGGCAGTTGCCCCAAAGGTTTTTGCACTTGATAAAGATGCAAAAGCCGTTATTCTTGAGACTGCAGGTGAGGCTACGGACGAAATGATTATTGATGCTGCCCGAGCCTGTCCAACAGCAGCTATTTCTGTCACAGATGAAGCAGGACGTATGATTTTTCCTTGACATTTAGCAAACACCTTGATATACTGCTAAACATATGAAACAAACCTACCCTGTGGTTACAATACGCGATTCAATCGTCTTCCCAGATTCAGAGAGTGCGCTCCTTTTTGGCAGAGAACGCAGTGTAAACGCAATTAAATCTGCAATTGCAAAGCACGACAACAAGATCGTTCTGGTTATGCAGCGAAAGTCCCAGACAGATGATCCGGCAATAGAAGACCTATACTCAGTTGGCGTCCTAGCGCACATCCAAAAGATACTTGAGGGGAGTAGAGGTGAGATCAGTGCGCTCATTCGAGGAGTCGAGCGGGTCAAAATTCTTTCTTACAATCGTGAAACCCCATTTTTCGAAGCAGAAGTTGAAATTTTGCCGGCAATTGCTGAAGACACGCCAGAAGTGCAAGCTCTCATGAAACATATTGATACTGAGTTGAAAAAAGCTGTGAATCTAGGGAAAGGGATTGACGTTGTTTTCCTTATGAATATTATGAGTGGCTCCTCACCTAAGCAGTTTTCAGAACAGGTCGCAATGGTGCTTGATATATCTGCTGAGGAGAGGCAAGAACTTCTTGAGGAAATCAGCTTGCTGAAGCGTCTCAAAAGAGAGGCAGAGCTTGTGACAAAGGAAGTTCAGATATTGGAGATCGAAAAAAATATTCATGTGAAAACACAGAAAAAATTTGAGAAGGGCATGAAGGATGCTGTGCTGCGTGAAAAGCTTAAAACAATTGAGCAGGAGCTGGGGGGAGAGGAAGACGATGGTAAGGATCTTAATGAACTGAGGTCAAAGATAAAAAAGGCAAAGATGCCAAAAGAGGCCGAGGAAAAAGCACTGAAAGAGTTGAAGCGGCTTTCGCAGATGAATCAGTTTAATCCGGAATTTTCCTATGTTAGGACATATCTTGATGTTCTTGTCGATCTGCCATGGGACGTCCGTAGTAATCACACATTTAACATAAAACACGCAGAGCGTATCCTTGATGACGAACACTATGGGTTGAAAAAAGCAAAAGAGCGAATCCTTGAATACCTTGCTGTTATGAAGTTGAAAGAAGAAGACAATAAGGAGAAAAAGAACCAAAATGATATCCGCCAGCCCACAATTCTATGTTTTGTTGGCCCTCCTGGAGTTGGAAAGACCTCGCTCGGGCGGTCTATTGCACATGCCTTAGGTAGAAAATTTGTCAAAATGTCACTTGGAGGTATTCGGGATGAAGCAGAAATTCGCGGTCATAGAAGGACGTATGTTGGAGCCTTACCAGGGCGCATCATTCAAGGAATCAGGCAATCAAAAACAAAAAACCCAGTTTTTATGCTTGATGAAATTGACAAGGTTGGAACAGACTATCGGGGAGATCCGTCTTCAGCACTTCTGGAGGCGCTCGATCCTGAACAAAACCATGAATTTTCAGATCACTACCTAGAGATGCCATTTGACTTATCTGAGGTTCTTTTTATCACAACAGCAAATATTCTTGATACAATCCCCAGTGCCTTGCGGGATAGACTTGAGGTGATCAATTTTGCTGGGTATACAGAGGATGAAAAGTTTCATATTGCGCGTAAGCATATTGTCCCAAAGCAAATTAATGCTCATGGTCTGACTCGCAAAAGTGTTACGGTAACTGATGAAGCAGTTCAAGTGATCATTCGAAGGTATACTCGTGAAGCAGGTGTTCGTGAGCTTGAGCGACAAATTGCAAACAACTTTAGAAAAATTGCACGCGAGGTGGTAGAAAAGGGGACAAAGAAGAAGGTTGTGGATAAAAAGGTTGTTACAAAAAATCTGGGACCGTATAAGTATTCTGCTCAGATGGGTGAGAAAGATAATATGATCGGAACGTCCACCGGCCTTGCTGTGACGTCAGTGGGAGGGGATATTATGTCTATTGAGGTAGGCATTATGCCAGGTAAAGGAAGACTCACCTTAACCGGTCAGCTCGGGGATGTGATGAAAGAATCATGCCAAGCTGCTTGGAGTTATGTCCGATCTCGACATGCGATCTTCAAGCTGGATAAAGACTTTTACCAGAAGATTGATGTGCATGTTCATGTACCTGAAGGTGCGGTTCCTAAGGACGGGCCTTCTGCAGGGCTTGCAATTGCGACAGCACTGGTTTCTGCACTCACAAAAATTCCGATAAATAAATGGGTTGCTATGACAGGCGAGATCACGCTTCGTGGCCGAGCTCTTGAAATCGGTGGTGTAAAAAGTAAAGTCTTGGCAGCACACCGTGCGGGATTGAAAATAGTCATTTTGCCTAAGGATAATCAAAAAGATATGGAGGATGTACCTGACTTTGTAAAGAAGGATATGAAATTCATTTTTGTTGAACACATAGATGGGGTGCTGAAAAATGCGCTTGTATTTCCAGATAATATGGTGAACTATGCTGGAACATCTGCTGCACACTGACAGGTACCCGATATACTGGACAGAATAGTTAAGTTATCTGTTCTATGTATCGAGTATGACAGCAATAGCAAAAGATGTTCGTGAGGAGATTTTGCTGAGGGTTAAAAAGGGAGAGAAAGTAGCAGAGCTTTCAAAGCAGTATGGAGTGAGTGAAGTTACCATATACAGC
>MFZT01000021.1:151-1026 GCA_001789515.1 Candidatus Roizmanbacteria bacterium RIFCSPHIGHO2_02_FULL_43_11 | reverse complement strand
ATTAGCCGTGTCTTCCAGCATATTGATACCGATATTGGATTGAAAGTACAGACGCTCGCTCAGGTTTTGCATATTGCCAGGTCTACTATCTACTACCACCCTCAACAACCACAACGAGATGCACAGCTGAAAGAACAGATAGAGAGCGTTCTTGCAACACACCCAGCATACGGGCACAGACGGATTGCCATGGCACTCGGGACAGGAAGAAAGAGAGTACGACGAGCGATGAATGTCTTTAACCTCAAGCCATACAAGAGAAAAGCCAGGTGGAGAAAAAGAAGAGATGAGAGGAGACAGCCTGCACCATACGAGAACCACACGAAAGGGATATGTCCATTGAGAGAAGGAGTGATATGGGTCTCTGATTTCACCTATATACGGTACCACAGGAGATATGTGTATCTGGCAACATATATGGATCTGTATACACGAGAGATTGTTGGCTGGTATATATCTACAACCCACACGAAGGACCTGGTTATTGCCGCTTTCTGGGATGCACTTCGTTCAACAGGATACATTCCGAGAATGGTTCACTCAGACCAAGGGAGTGAGTATACAAGTTCAGACTATACCAACCTGATTGAAATGCTTGGTATACAGATTTCCATGTCCAGGAAGTCTTCACCATGGGAAAATGCATACCAGGAATCTTTCTACAACAACTTCAAGACAGATCTCGGACTTGAGTTTGACAGGTTTACTGACACAGGACATCTCGTTGAAGAAATTCACCATACCATCTGCTACTACAACCACGAAAGAATACATACCAGTCTCAAGATGCCGCCCTCTCAGTTTAGATTACTATACAAAGTTTCCCAACTTAAGAAATCTGTCCAAAAAAAGGGCACTTGACAGGCACAGGCAAT
>MFZT01000021.1:0-94 GCA_001789515.1 Candidatus Roizmanbacteria bacterium RIFCSPHIGHO2_02_FULL_43_11 | reverse complement strand
GTTGACTATTAATAACAACTCAACCTTTCGCTGTTAATCAACCCTCGAGTCAACAAGCCGTGCGACATCGAGTGGAATTGGGTGTTGCTCTATA
>MFZT01000020.1 GCA_001789515.1 Candidatus Roizmanbacteria bacterium RIFCSPHIGHO2_02_FULL_43_11 | reverse complement strand
TCTTTGACAAACGTATTAATATTGTCATAAAGGGTTTCCCGGTCAAAATCCATACGAGACTTACCTTGCTTTTGCAGATGTTTTTCATAGACTGTCTGCGTTTCAAACCCTGCATGGTCAAGCCCAGGAATCCATAACGATGCATATCCATTCATGCGCTTCCAGCGAATCAAAATGTCATCAATTGTATACATTCCATGACCAGCGTGGAGTGAAGCATTCGCATTTGGAGGAGGCATAAGGATTGTAAACGGTTCCCCTGAATCTGGTTTCAGATATCCTTTCTTTTCCCAAAATTCATATAATCGAGACTCGTGTTCTGATGGCTGAAAGGTCTTCTGCATACGCCGCAATATATCAGAAACGGCTTGCAATTTCAATCCAAAAAGGCTATCTTTGACAGCATGGACTGGCTGTTGTATGCCTCTACATGGTATGTGATGTTACTCCTTATTGGAGTTATTTTTTTTCCATTAACGCGCCGCATCTTTCATACTTTGTATGATCAGGGATATGGCTTCACAAAGGGCATCGGCATTCTTTTGCTTTCGTACAGCATGTTTGTTCTTGGCACCATCAAGGTTTTGCCGTTTACATTCTTTTCATTACTCTTATTGCTGGGCCTTGCAATCGCTTTTAACTATTTTCTTACTCGACATCGCACTCATGTAAAGCCCCTCCCTTTGAAAACTATTCTCTTTGAAGAAGGACTGTGTTTTGTTGCATTTTTCTTCTGGGCAGCTGTGCGAAGTAGAGAACCCTCCATTCATGGTCTAGAAAAATTTATGGACTTTGGGTTTATCCAATCTGCACTTCGCGGTACATATTTCCCCACAAAAGATATGTGGCTTGCCGGCAAAACGATTAACTATTATTACTTTGGTCACATCACAGGCGCTGTGCTGACCAAACTTAGCACCATTCCTGCTTATATCACCTATAATCTTATTCTGGCACAGCTTTTTGCTCTGAGTGTTGTCGAAGTATTTTCGCTGGGACTCTCAATTGGGTATACAGCGTTTAAAAAAAGCTTAAAATTTGCGTTTGTTACCGGAGCCTTGGCCTCTTTTCTCGTGAACCTTGCGGGTAATCTCCATGCCATTTATGCCTTTACAACAGGCTATGGCAGTGATAAACCAGTGCCCGTGTGGACCCTTCCTGCAAAGTTTATCGGCCAAGAAATTTTTAATGTTGAGCTCGTCTGGACAAAATTACCACTGGGATATTGGTACCCTGATGCAACGCGATTTATCCCATTCACAATTCATGAGTTTCCTATATACTCATATGTAGTCGCAGATCTACACGGACATGTATTTGATATCCCCTTTGTTTTGATAACCATTACTGTCCTCTATGTGATATTTGCCCATCTTAAAAGAAGTTCATTGATCATTTCTTTAAAATCCCTATCTCAACTTTTCACTGCTTTTAAAGATGATTTGTCTGTCACAAAAGGCTATTTAGGTTACGTCATATTCTTGAGTTTCATGATGAGCATTCATCTTATGACTAATGCTTTTGATGCACCAATATACCTCTTGCTAAGTGCTTTTGTTTTGTTTGTGCTTTTTGGCCTTTCAACAAGGTTTTTTCTTTATATTGGGGTACTTATCGGAGGTTTTGTTCTGTTCAACCTACCATTTTCTACGAAGTTTGAGCCATTTTCGACAGGATTTGGGGTAAACTGCCTGTCGGCAAACCTTACGCGTACACTGCATAATGTCGTTCAAGGCACTTTTTTGCAAAACCGTATCGTTTTTGAAGGAAAATGCCAGTCTTCAGTGTGGTGGATGCTCATTACATTATGGGGCTTCTTCTGGTTTAACGCGCTGTTCCTTCTTGCACACGCCACCATCAAGCGCTTTCATATAAGCCGTACAACAGTATTCATGCTCATGGTATGTGCCTTTTCAACCATTCTCATCCTCATGCCAGAGTTTGTGTATGCCAAGGATATCTACCCAACACACTTCAGGGCAAACACCATGTTTAAATTAGGGTATCAGGCATTTATTATGATGGGTATTGCCAGCGCATTTACTTTCGCGAATTTCAAATGGCACCTCAAAGATCTATTTTCCCGCTTTTATATCCTTGCTTTTATGCCCCTTTTCATCCTTGTTACAGTCTATCCATTTTTTGCAATTAATTCATACTACGGAACAGATCAACGACAACTTTCCTTTGACGGACGATCGTGGATGCTTACATCATATCCAGAATATTATGAAATTATTAACTATTTACAGACACATGTTCGTGGGCAACCAACGATCCTCGAGGCCCAAGGAGACTCATATACGGATTACAACGTCGTCTCTGCCTTTACAGGCCTTCCTACTGTAGCAGGGTGGTGGGTGCATCAATGGCTATGGAGAGGCGATTCACAGGTTGTGGGGAGACTCATTCCAGAGATCGAAGCACTTTATGAAAGTAATGATTTTACACTTACTCGACAGTTACTGCAGAAATATCGGATCAAATATGTCATTATTGGAAGAAATGAGAGGGGGAAATATTCGACGTTGCAAGAATCAAAGTTTGAGGCTCTAGGAAAGGCTATTTTTAGATCCAAAAGTGGGTCTGGAATTATCTTCGAAATACCTCTTGACAGCTATTAAATTTTCTGTTAAGTTGTACGATAACTCCGATCCTCGGAGACCCATAAGAGGGCATTACTATTCGTCGACGGTAACGCGAACGGTAGTGATGCTCTTTTTTTCCATAGCCTGCCCCAGAGCCTCAGATTTCGATCCTCGTCAAAGCTGAAACCACTTTACAGGAATACAAAGATTCCTCTTTTTCAACATGTCAAGCTGTACCCTCGTAAACATTCTTAAATTTTTTGACTCATGAGCGTTCGTAGCTCTTGCCGTTTTTAATTTAAAGAGAATGCGTGTTTCCATAAATGGAGTTTAGGGCAGGGGATTACAGATGTCAAGTCCTATAATATTTTAAGCTAAGCTTATGGGACAGCCTATAAGAAAGAGCCCGTACTCTAGACTGTCTTGAAGTCCTATTTTGAATTATTCAAAAAATGTGGATAACTATGTGGATTATCGAATTGATTATGATGAAAGAGCGTTTTTGACTTTTTGGGCGTATTGTCGAAGCTTTCCTGTAAAACTTTTTTGGCCGTTATTTGGTAGGGAATAGTGTTGGCCCCCCATCTCGTAATCAAAAATGCGCTCGTGAATTTTTTGGCCTCGTACGGTATGGAGCGTAGAAATAAGATATTTTGTAATGACCTTCATTCTTCCTTCTTTTTGAAATCTGCGCATCGAGACATATACAAAGAGATCCTTTGGTACAGCGGCCTTCACGCCAGATACACGTGCGCGCTGCACCAAATCGTGATCCTCTGAAAGAAAAAGTTTTTTATTGAATCCTCCTAAAAACTCAAAGAGTGCATGTTCAACAATCATCCACCCACCGCATGCAAAAGGTTTTTTAGTCAGTTGTGAAAATTCGACAAGATAATTGAGGGCATTGAAAATATACTCGTCATAAAGCTCTTTCTCTGACTCTTGTGGCAACATTCGAAGTACCAGAAACAGTTTTCTATGCTTTTTAAGGTATTGCTTCGCCTTTTTTAGAAAATCCTTTTCCAACCGACAGTCTGCGTCAAGGAATACAAGGTAGTGGCCATCTGAGTATTCTGCACCTGTATTTCTTTGATGTGAAACATTGCGGGTTTTTATTGAGTGGAAATTAGGATTAAGTGTTGATGCAAAGGCCTGAACACATTTTTTTGTATTGTCAGTAGAGTTACCATCCACAATAATGACCGAGAAATCCTTCTCTGTCTGCTTTGTTAGGTCGCTGAGAAGTCCCGGAAGGTAGGTCTCTTCATTCAAGGTTGGTATAATGACAGAAAAGAACGGTTGTTTCATACAAAATCCTAGTTTCTATTATATCAATATGAGAATTGCCGTATTTACTGACGCGTGGTCTCCTCAAGTTAATGGTGTTGTGACACATCTGCGTGAAACATTGCCTCTCCTAGCCCATTCTCATGATGTTCATCTTTTTACATTTCGCTCTCAAGATATGGACCTCCCAGAAAGTATAAAAACATATACTGTGGGTAGTATACCATCTCGGGTTTACCCAGAGGTTCGTGTTACAAATCCCTTTTCAACAGTGTGCTCGCGTGCGGTAATGGATATAAAACCCGACATTATCCACGTACACACACCAGGGACCGTTGGAGCATCAGGTGTTATGCTTGCACAAAGATTCCATATTCCGCTTGTTATGACCTTCCATACATACCTTGCTGATCCAGAGTATTTAAGAACAATAGGATTTACATGGTTTGGGTTATATAAGAGTAGCCTTTTGCAGGGGGCTATTTGGGGGTGGATGGGTTGGTTCTACAATAAGGCAGATATCATTATCTCACCATCACAGACTACCCAGGACGATATCAAGCAGCATTTTGGAGCCCTGCTCACATATAAGGTTATTTCACCAGGGGTAGTTTTAGAAAAATTTCATAAACCAGATATGACTGAAAAAGAGATGTGTGATACGTATGGCCTTAAACAACGATATTTTTTGTACGCTGGTCGTCTGAGTAAGGAGAAGAATATCGACGAGCTTATCCATGCATTTTTTGATAGTAAGGTATGGCAAGATTATGAGCCAGTAAGCCTTGTCATTGTCGGATCTGGCCCGCAGGAGAAAGCTTTACGTAGAGAAGCTTCACGACTTGCAATTGAGCATCATGTCATATTCACAGGCTTGATCCCACATCGCAAGTTGCAAAGTTCTGGGATGTACAATCGTGCAATTGCTTTTGTATCAATGAGCACTTCTGAAACATATGGTTTGACTTTCGTGGAAGCGATGGCCGCAGGAACTCCACTCATTGTCGTGCGAGCAAAGGCTGCTGCAGAGATATTTGACAACAATGGAAAGCTCTGTTCCCCTCATGATATTACCGGGTTTGGTGGGGCAATGTCCATGCTTGCCCATGACCATGAACTTAAGGCGAAGATGGGCACTCAAAGTCTGCATATTGCAGAGAAGCATTCTGTTAAAGAGTGTGTGAATAAGTTAGAGGAGGTATATAAATCGCTATCGTCTCAGCAAGAACATTTGCACTAGTGTGAAGCTTGTCCCTGCTCTTTATACATGGCACTAACTTCTTTCACTGTGGTAACATCTTCCGGTTTCTTGTCCTCCCTAAAGCGCTGGAGTCGCGGAAACCGCAGTGCAAATCCCGGAGTTTCCACCTCAAGAGCTTTGCCTGTTTTCGTAGATTTCAGAACTCGGCCAGCAGTGTGAGTCGGGGAACGTGTGATTTCGTCTGCCTTAATCTCAACAACAATCTCTGGTTGAACCCAAACATCTACACTCATAAGCTTGTCAACGTCGTAAAGGGCAGGTTTGTGTGATGCTGCAATATGTGTGCAACGTTTCTCCAAGGTGCGCCACTCCATGTCAGAAAGTCCTGTGCCAATTTTTGCAACTGTTTTGTAGGTGTCCGACTGCTCGCTATAAATCCCTACCAGAAATGCCCCGATGCCAAATCCGGCACGCTTTCCTTTGCCGCGATCAAATCCCATGACAAGACAGTCAAGGGTGTCTTCAATTTTAGACGAGTAACTGCGCTTATACTTAATCCAGCTCCAACCTCGCGCCCCAGGCTGGTATAAACCTTCTTTTTTCTTGATCATAATGCCCTCCAAACCTTTTGCAATAGCTTCGTCAAAGTGCAGAGTAATATCTTTCACTGAGTTCACTGTTTTTTCATCGCTAACCAAAATGGTCTTTGAAAAATGATCATGTTTGTGCGACACGTGTTTTTTCAGGAGCTGAATTCTTTCAGTCAATGGCTCATGCAAGAGTGATTTTCCATTAAGGTATAGCAATTCAAACACAAAAAGCTTTAGTGGAATTTCTTTAGCTTTTGTATCGATATCGTATTTTCGCTTACGCTGTACTGTCTCCTGAAAGGGCAAAAAACTGCCGGAATAGGGGTCAAAGCCAATGGCTTCTCCCTCAATGATAGCGGATTCAGCCTTGAGCTCCTTCCTGATACCCTCTACGACATCTGGGTACATATATGTCACATCGTCCAATCCTCGAGAGAAGAGCGTCACATGACCCTTTTTAATGTGACACTGAAGCCTGAAGCCGTCATATTTTGGTTCGACAATGCCTGTTTTGAGTTTTTCGATAATATCCTCTGGAGAAGGAAGCCGTTGGGCACGCATCATAATAATAGGGGTACCTACTTCCGGCTCTATCTTGGCAATTCCATAGAGACCTTCTTTTTTGAGCATTTGGGCGATGTATCCAAGGTCTGGTCTCACATGGTATGCTGCCTCAATCTCCTTGCGTAGACGTTTATCTCCGGTGAGCATCCATGACAACGCGTCAAGAATTGTCATATCAGAAAAACCAAGACGCAGCGTTTGAGCTGGAATTCGCACGACATAACGTGTCGAAAGTGGGTCAAGAGTACGAACGAGATCTGCAAGAATTCCTATTTTCTTCCCATAAGATCCAGTCCCTGCAGTTTTAGTCAGTGCAGCAAGTTGGTTAAAAATTGTTTTGACACTTTCATCGTGCGCATGGAAAATGCTTATCTCTTTCTTAAACTTTTCTGTGCTAAGACCAATATCTCCCATTGTCTTAAAGCGCTTTGTAAAGCTCTTTTCATTGAGATTAAGAGCTTTAAGCACTGCTTTGATGATCATCTTTTCACCAAGTCCAAAATCTGCCTTGACATAAGGGGGAGTAACACGCCCCTGGAGCATATATACAACTTTATTGATTTCATCCGGTGTTGTTTCTTTGAAAAGTTCGGCAATTT
>MFZT01000019.1 GCA_001789515.1 Candidatus Roizmanbacteria bacterium RIFCSPHIGHO2_02_FULL_43_11 | reverse complement strand
GTGTGAGCGATTATATCATTCTATAGGTTTTTTTGCAAAACTGGTGTAGAATAGGGCCACAGCCGAAATCACGGATCGGAGGAACGATGCCGCGAGTACTTTGGTTCGTACCCATTGTCCTCATCCTTTTCCTCCTGCTGCAGCCCATGTTTGGCGGGAGCAAGGACGGAGGCTATGGGAAATCCTGGTGCGGCTGGCCCACCAGCCAGCTGTACCGGGTGCAGGAGAGTGATGGCTCATCTGCCAGCGAGATAATCGGCAATCTCGCCGAGCGCAGAGATGTTCCCGGATGGGGCATCAGAGCCTGCAACCTCCTCATTCCGGGGTTCGATCAGCTCTATTCAGGAGCATGGATCGTCATCCCCAATCGGCTCGGGCTCTATGCCCTGATGGCGTGGATAGTCACATCCACGTTCATTATCTTCATGGCATGGCTCACCCGAGACCAGTAGTCCATGCCCGCCGGTGGCCAAAACCCCGGCGGGCAGCAGTACTTGTCATATTAATCCTCTTTTGATATACTATCGGAACTTTTGAGTTAATGTTATTATGTCGCACGAACGAAGCCCCATAAAACGAGGCCCCATGAGGTCAAAATTTTTACTTCTGAGTGTTCTTGCATTGCAAGGCTGTGCATGTCGTGGACCAGCTATTGGCCCTGTCAACCCAGGCACACTAAATGAAGCAGCACTATTTTCTCGCGCAGAAGTCTCGCGCACAGACGTTTGCTATACTGGGCAAAATCCTGAAACAGGTGAACGCACAGGAAAAACAGGCCTGCGCAAGCTTTCAGACGAAGGTCTTGAATGTCTCGGAGCATTAAGACTCAATAGCCTTGAGAGAAATTCCCAAATTCCGACGTCTGATATAGCTTTCCTCAAAGATGCTTCTGCAACGCTCATTGCACGGATGCTTGCAACAGATGGCCAGGTATTTGATCTTCCCATCGAACGCGTTGTTGGAGCTGATGGAGCTTTTACAGACGGTAAACAAAACACCTTCACCCTGGACCTTAATGCAAAAGGAAATATCGTTTCCGGGCCAAAACGCCCTGCCACACCCGTTGTTCGTCAAACACCTCGCCCTTCACCCGGACAACCAGGGCAGCCCACAAAACCCGCGGCAACCGAGCCAACATTGGCTCAAAGACCAACGGATGGTAAACCATCCACACAAGAGCCTGCCGTAACACACATCCCTCATTCCAGTCAAACACCTAAGGCCGTTCCAGGGAAATGCTATGATAGTTATGGAGATTCTCATGAACCAAACGTTCCCTACCCTTCCGCCTCTGGAGATTGGGAGTGTACGGGTTTATTTACTACAGGGACTCAGATCATTGTTTCTCAGTTTAGACACCTTCAAACCGGAGCAGACTTCTTTGTTGTGACCAATATATATAATGTTAATGGTGGTGAAGTGTACAAAGGCACAGCAGAATTTTGGCTCAAAACACACGGATATCCTGTAACACCCTACAGATAATTTCTAATAGGACTATCACCGTAATTGAGGGGTTTTTCCTACGAAGAAATCACCCACGATCCGTCTCCCGTGTCAGATAGTTATCCCGAAGCCACTTCAAATATATATTCTGCGCGGCACGTGCAAGATTTTCTGCAATCTCCAAAGGTACCTGCCTTTCCATAAATAGCTGCCGTGTACGCCGATGAAGTGCGGGGTCTAAGCATACTGCTGTGAGGCCTCCTGCAAGACCCCCATGCTCTTCAACCATTGCAGCAACCTCGTGAGGATCACGCAGCAGAATCCCGCCGCGGGAAAAAAGTTTAGTCATAATCTCACCGAGTCTGCTCACATGCCTAGATTCGCCATTGCCGGATTGTTCGCCAGGGAAGGTCACTGGAGTATCAAACATAACAGAAGCACTTACTTGTTCATTAATCCCACCCCCACCAACTTCAGATGGGTATGGACCAAGCGGCACTTCCTGAAGGTGGTCACCCACCTCTATCACATATCTTACCCAGAGCCCATACCCCTGATTGCGGGCTTCCCGGCGGGCAGCAAGTTCTGCCAGTCTGGCTTCTGCATTGGATTTTGTACTGGTGACTGGATCCTGCTCCTGTTCAAAAGGATTGATGTACCCTAAGGCTTGTGCAATATCCGAAGGTAAAACAACCATTCTGCCATCTACTTCAATCATAGCTTTCCCTGCCAATGTGAGCTGAATTTGTGCAGATCCACCTTCTCTTGTTGCTATTGCCATACGCATATTATTATACCATGTTATAATTAAAGCTTACGTTCGAATCGTCCCCCGGAAAGACCGGGGGAACCCCACACAAGGAGCGTGTTGTGGTAAGGCGACTAGGTAGTGGCCGTGATCCGGAGAAGGGGCCGTTCGTCTACAATCCAGATGGTACAATCCTCTGGATCACTGATGTCCCTACTCGCCCGGTGATGGCCGCGGCTGAACGGGCCCAATCGGGAGCTGCCGCCCAGCAGCCCCCCACAATGCAGATGCAGGGGGCTGTTCCCTCGGCGTCGCCGCCAAGCGGCGGCACCTAGGCAACAGCGCCAGGCGCCGGCTTAAAGCTGCCGGTGACTGGCACGTCGAACGCACTGGGCCGCCTGCAGACGCAGGCAGGCGGCCCTTTTCACCAATACCACACAGGCAGCACACCGAAGATTTAGGAAGGCATTCTAGACCTCCAGCGAAGACTCTACATCATAGAATCGCATGCGGTCGCCACGAAATACCATATCAATCTCTCCTGTCGGGCCATTGCGATGTTTGGCAATGAGGACTTTCATAAGACGTTTCGAAGTGTCGAGAAGTTCCTCGTTTTCGTTCTGTCCATAGAGAAATAAAACGACATCCGAATCTTGCTCGATTGAGTTATGGACTGTCACATCGCTCCCTATAAAATTATGAGTGCCTGGCACCGTCAGGTCAAAAACATCTTCAATAGTACTTTCTTCTATAGATTTTATTTCCTCCCAGTAAATATCAGATTGGGCATATTTTCTAAGTAATTCGCTATCAAGCGCTTCTGCCAATTGCAGCATGCGTCTGCGAGATATCGAGTATTTATATAGGCTTGTTCCGCAATATGGCAAGTGTATTCGTTTACACACAGCTCTCCAGCCAATACCAGCTTTTTCTTTTTCTGGCTCAACAAGAGTTTTCCATGCCTCAACTTCAATTGTGTCAATGTTCGGATTCTGTTTTTTTCTGCCTAGTATCTTCAGCGCATCTTCAGCTACTTGTTTCTTACTGCCAAAGCCTCCCACTTTTTGTAAAAACATAATTTGAAAATATGTACCTTGAACATCTATATGATATTGTGGACGCATTTCTCTATTTCTCTTAATCTGGCGAACCTTTCGTATATGACTCTGGACCCCCACCCTTAGTAGAAGTGCCTGAACCTGCAGAGCAAGTATTTCACTTCCAGTCGCATAATATATACGAATGAGCTTTTCTCCAATATGTATACACCCATCTGTGGACCACAAGTGTTTCAAAAACAACCCTATTTGCCTTTCTGAACAGGTAAATAAACTTTCCGGAACTTTTTTCTCGTGTGATCGCGCAAATGTCAGTCCAAGCTCAGAAAACCACTGTATCATAGGGTGTCTCTTATGATGAGTAAGTCTATAGGGAAATGGCAAATACACATGATACCAGCTCTCTTGTGGTACCACTCGCCCGTCAGTATTGAAAAGTAAACTTGCCGCCTGTTTGACAACCGAAATATGATGAGCTGTTTCGCTTGTGTAATGAATCGGTTGACTCTTAACATAACAGCCGTCACCGATCATATGTGCAAGCAGCGCCAACTTCGCATCTGGGTAGTCAGAATTATCATCAAGTGGCTGTTGAATGTGACGCGGCATAGCAAGCCTGTCACCTTTTTTTAGCTGATCAAGTCTTTTCCATTCAAGGTATGTTCTAAATTTATGATTTGCTGTTGCTCGAATACTTCTTCCAGACCTGAAATGAATGGTATATAATTTCTTTCTTCCGCTTCTAAAAACCCTAGAAACAGGCATTTTTATAATCTTCAAGTCCGGCGTCATGCTCCAAACATGAAAACCAGATCGTCCGACTAAATCCTCTATCGGCACTCGCTCCCCAGTATCTGCCAAGGTGATGAGCGTCTCACCTGCTACACAGCCAGACTCCCTCAAATCTGCAAGCTGGGGCCTCTTCTCGCCACGATGCTCAATGGCGCGGGAAAGTTGAGACAAAGCAATAATCGGAATTTGCAGTTCTCGGGCAATATTTTTGAGATTTTGGGACCATATCCGACTTCCTGTACTCTGCTGTCAAAGCGTTTGCCTGGTACTGCAAGTTGGAGATAATCTACCACGATGAGTTTAAGGTCATGCTCAATCTTCATCTTACGAGCCTTTGTGCGCATCTCCAAAATCGAAGCACCCGGAGTGTCATCAATATAAATTGGAGCTTCAGAGAGCTCCCCCATTGCTTGTGTGAGACGGCTGTAATCTTCATCGTCAAGCTTCCCCGTTTTCAGCTTCCACGCATCAATATCAGCCTGACCAACAAGCAGACGATCCACAAGTTCTTCCTTGCTCATCTCAAGCGAAAAAAAACCAACCGGAGCTTTACTTTGCAAGGCAGCATTCATAGCGACATTCAACGCAAATGCCGTTTTCCCAACTCCCGGGCGTGCAGCAAGGATGATAAGATTTGAATCTTGCAGACCTGAAAGCTTTCTGTCAAGCGCAGTGAAGCCTGTTGCCAAGCCCCGGGTTTGAGCGCCAGATTTCATAAATCTTTCCAGTCTCTCAAATGATTCTGCCAGGAGCTCCCGCAGAGCCATAAAGTCTCTGTGCAGGAATGCCTGAGAAAGAGAAAATATTTCCGATTCTGCAAAATTGAGCAATTCCTGTACCTCCCCTGTTTCCTCAAATGACTTTTCGACCAGCTCTGAAGCCACAGATATCAGTGTGCGCTTGATGTACATATTTTTGACTATTTCTGCGTAATGACGCACATAGGCAGAAGTCGGTACAGCATCAATGAGTGAAGTCAGATAATCAGTCCCACCCACCTTTTTCAAAGTCCCATCTTCTTTCAGTTGCGCAGCAACAGTCACCACATCAATAGCCTTACTTTTGTCAAATAAACCTAAAATGGCGGTGTACACAAGCCTATTTTCCTCAAAGTAAAAGTGTCGTGGCTGTAAAATTTCCGCTACATCACTGATTGCGGCCGTATCAATGAGAACACCACCAAGTACAGCTTTTTCAGCCAAAGCATCATGCGGTGGTAATTTTGCAGTCATATAGATTTGGGGCTTTAGAGAAACTTAGAGAACAGCGCGCACGATTTATGACTTATCCATGACCATGATTTTCACTGTTTCTGTCAGGTCTGATTTCTTTATTGACAGGGTCTTGACTCTTTCCGGATCTGAGACACCCACTTTTCCAAGGAAATCTTCAACAGGAGCCATATCAGCGTAATTATCAATATTGGGTTTTATCTGAGGATCTTTATAATGCATAGGTATGACAAGAGAAGGTTCAAGTTTCTCAACCATCTGACGGGCTTCGCTGGCATCAATGGTATAAAAACCACCAACAGGAATGAGCAGAATATCAACCCCATCAATTTCTTCAATAAGCTCGCTTGAAAGAGTGTGGCCAAGATCTCCACAGTGCAGAATGGCCAGTTCGTCCATCTCAACCTTAAACATGGTGTTCTTACCCCTTTGCGCTCCTTGCTGCTTGTCATGGTATGTTTCAAAACCCGAAATTCTTATACCGTTTTTCTCGTATTCACCAGGAATGTCCAATATAAGTGGAGTGCCCGTAGCTACCAACCTTGCGTTGTGATCATCATGCTCGTGGGAGATGGTGACAATATCCGCCTCCTGTTGCGGAAGCTTCATCCCCATCTTAGTTTCGTCATATGGGTCCATCAATACTCTCCCTTGAGAGCTTTTGAGCAGAAATGAGGAATGGCCAAAATATGAAATTTGCATAAATTTGGTTGCAATTAGTTCAACTAGTTATAACTAGTTGAACTAATTGAACTGGTACCGCAGATTATAGAGGATGCCACTGGTGAGTTGCAACTGGAAGTGTGCACTGGCAAGAATGGAGGTAGAAGTCATTTCATAACCGACATTGCGTATACACTTTTCCATTCAGGACATCCCTTTTTCAAGCGTCTTCTTAAGATCTTCAAGCTCAGTATTTTGATCTTCTGGGGCTTTTTCTGCAACCTGCAATTGCGGCAGATCGGCTTGTTGCTGGGGCAGATCAGGCTGTAGCTGCGACTGAGCCGGCTGTGGTTGCAACTTAGCCGGCTGCGGCTGTGAAGGATTAGCTTGTGGCTGCACCGTGAAGTCTTCGCCTGATCCTGCAGTCTGTGAACCACCCTCCTGATCGTCTTTACGTGCCATATCCTCACCAGTCTCCCCTGCTTGATCGGTATCCTTAGCTACCGCCGTAGCCCCATCTTCCGGCAACTCCACACTCAACACTTCAGCCTTTGCAGCAGCCTGTTCCTTTGGCCTCTCAATCTCCACCAGCTCCTCTTCTCCCTTTGCCTTCTTCATCACCTCTTCTTCACGACGCAAGCTCTTACTCACTTCCTTAGCAGCTTGGATCTTAGCCTTTAGATACACAAGCAGCTCCTCACCAGTAAGGTTGTTTACCATAAAGATTGGCAAAATGTACCCAACGTCGTTTAATCCTTGCTCCTGCAGCTGACGATTCGGCGATAATAGCTTATTGAGAATATTGCTGATGCGCACCACATCCTGATCAACCCATTCCTGACGAGATGTCACATTTTCAGTCACCGGAATTTCTGCTGTTTCATAGTGCTGAATCCACATACTCTTCACTTCTTCATAATCCTCAATTGAAACCTTTTGAGACGGTGGGACATAATCCTCAATTTCTTTCTCTGCCATTGAAACAGCCTCAATCTTCTCTTGAGCAACATCCTGCGCAGCACCAGTCTCAACCTGCAAATCAGTGGCTACCGATTGCACAAAGTTGGCATTTGCCCCCACAACAAAGGCTGTTTGTGAAGCAACTTTACGAACTTGAGCTGGCGCCACACCGGTCTTCTGCGCTGTTTCATCCACTGCACTTTTAAGTGAGATATCTAGCTGGGCACTGCCACCCAAGGCTTGCAGAATTTGGCGGGTTTGCTGCTCGGGTAGCTGAGAACCTTGAGCAATTTGCTGCACAGCCTGGTTGTCATATGAAACCTGCGTGAGCACTCGTTGGGCAATTTCTGTAGACTTTTGTGTGGTCACGCCAATTGCTCCTCGAAGTTTCGTTTGTATGGTTTGCGAAACAGTTTCCTTATCCACATTCTCTGAGCGTGCAACGATTTCGAGAATATCAGTGCGCGACTTCATCATGGTTGCTGTTTTAGCAATAACTTGTTGCACACGTGTCTCTTCTACTCCCACCTCCTGAGCAGTCTTAGATACTGCAATGTCTGTAGACGTATCCAGCGCTGTGATGCGGTTGAATGTCTGAAGAATATTGGTTGTCTGCTGCACGCTCAAGCCTGTTTGCTGCGCCAGCGTGTTCATAATTTCGCTGCTTCGCGCCACATAATTAAGGGCTGTTTGAGTGATTGTTTGCTGACGCTCTTGCGGCACTGTGACCGTTACCCGTGTGATAACAGGTACTGCGGTTACTTTTGGCATGGTTTGCAGGAGTCGTTCCTTGCTTACTTTTTCATGTACTGATGACTGAGACATGACCGCCGCAAGGCGCTGCGCAAGTACATCGCCCTTTTTAGCACGCTCCTGGATTTCATTACGCACATTCATGAGGCGCTGGCGCTCTGTTGGTGTTTCTGCTTTAAATGGATTCTGTATCTGATGAAGATTTTCTGTGACTTGTTTACGCGTGATTTGATCTGTCTCCATACGGGCAACTTGGGTGATGGTACTTGCCTGCATATTAACTGACCGCAATATATTCTCAGTTTGTGCTCTCTTAACGTCTTGAACTGTCTCAAGTTTAACCCTGGTTTCTACCCCAGTTTTTACCTTATCCGGCAGCTGCATAGCCAGCTTTGCAGAACCAGTAGGCAAAGGTGTTGGTGCAACAGGAGTCGGTCCGGGGCCTCCAGGACTTGCTCGCATGGTGTCATACATAGATAGCAGCACATTTTTCATGGCATAAATACCTTCGCAACAGTAGTCACGGAAAATACGCAACAGCCACCACGGCAAGATAAGCACAGTCCAGAGCATCATCAGAGAGATGAGATATTCGGCAAAGGTGTCAACATAATTTGAGGTGTTAAAAATACCAAGTTTTTGTGCAGGGCCTCCGTATAGGATATTGATGGCTGTCGGATATATCACCTGCGCCATATCATTCACCCGCGAAAAGTCAAAAATATAGGGAATATGGACAGGCGCAGAGTTCCAGATGTTGGAAAGGCCGCCTAAAAACAGAGCCATGAGCGGGCCATAAAAGATCCACTGAAAGAAAACTCCCATCCAAATCCATCCTGTGTTTCTGATAAAAATAAACGGCGCGAGAATTGCTAAAAAGGGCGACACGATAAGCAGGAACCAGAGTACGATTTTGCGCAAAATGAGCATACCACCGATAAAGTAGTAGGTCATATTTGTAAACTTAATAAGAGCCTTTGAGGTCTTTACTGATTCTTGTGCGTTAATATTCCAGTTTGTACAGCCAAGAAATTGCTTATACGCCACTTCGCTTTTTAACAGAGCTTCAGAGATGCTGTTTGCGGAACCTGCAGTGTCGATGAAATAAATATTAAAAAGCTGACGCACTCCTAGTGTGCGGATAAAAAATTCCATGAGCACATCAGAGAGCTGAATTGCCATTAGAACAATACGCGCCGAAAAAAGAATATATAAAAGCAGCACAGCAATTTTGATAATAAGTGGCGTTAATTCCACGCCAAAGCTGAAGTTTGATCCCATAAACCCAATTCCCTGCTGCCCGATGATGATGCCAATGCCCATGACAATCACAATAATGAGCACAAAAAAGAGCGCCACATTTTGAGAAAGGCGCCAGGTGTCAAGAATCACCGGATGGTCGTCAATAGACTGCCGAGAAAGCGCCCACAGGAGGAATTGCCGGGATCTTTCTCCGCCCTTTCCCAAAGCTGTCACATCCGGATCTTCCACCCAAAAATCGCGATGGGGATTATCCAACCACTCCTGATATGTGCGCGCACACGGAGGCTCATTTTGCGTGTTTTTTGCATTGTCTCTTTTTTCTGCCGTAAGACCAAGGCGGATGCAATACTCTCCTTCGTTGTTGCCACCTTTCCCACGGGATTCAACAGGACTTTCCCCTTTTCCGCTCTTACACTTCGGCGGCTCATAATATTGGTTCCCACTCGTGCCCCCCGTGACCGGTGTGCCAGGCTGTGGGAGGTATTGAGCATGGGCTGCTATTGGTGAGAGCACAGAAGAAACCACGCTTATAAGCGCATACAGCACAAATAGGCTCTTCAGAAGCCTCAAAGGATTGTTTTGTCGTGTAAACATTTTCGGTATATTTCTTTACATTCATGGTATAGAAATGGTTGGAATTTTGCAACGAGAGGTAGAAATGTACCCGAGAATTAAACGTTTGCTTGACTTTCAGCCGCAAACTCAGTAAAACGTATGAAGAGATCATGGCCATAACATCCAGTCGAGGCAGGAAAAATAGAAAGCTTTCTCTGAAAACTTTGACCCTCATTGTCGCGATCACTGCAGCTATCCTTGTTTTCTATGCTGGCCAAAAACTTTCAGATCGATCATCGATATCCAACTCTTCCTTTGCGCAGGGACTTACTGGAGCACAGCCGGCTAACTTTAGACGGGAGTGCAAGCTGGCTGAAAGTTCATATAAATGCATCAAGTTTAAAAGGACAATTGCTGATTTTTCTGGCACCCAACGGCGCTGTACCAATTTTGGACCGTTTGAAACATCCTGCTATATCGGCATGACATTTGACCGACAATACTTCATTGATCGCGAATGTAATGCAGAGTGGATACACAACATGTATCCTGCCCCCTACCTTCCCCTCCAGGATAGCAGGGTGATTGCGGAAATCGAGGATGCCTTACGGGCACGATATGGCAACGGGTTTGCCTGTCGCACAGAGGATGATTTCCTTCTACCCGATCAAAATGGTAACCCGACTGTCGAACTTGGGTGTCTTGGGTACGAAAAGAACTGCCCCAACTTTATTGAAGGGCTGCAGGACTATTTTGACACTTTCTGCGATGATATTCTCCGCAATTGTCACTGAAGCTAGAGCTCTTGGTTTAAAGATGAATTCTAAGGATTAAAGGGACCAAGACGCATGGGCATTGAGATACTGCACAACTTGGTAGACCCCCAAAATAAGTGCAATAATGGTGACAATTATTTTCGCGCGCCTGCTCCACTCTGGATACAAGAGCCACATAAGCAAAAGCGCTAAAGGAAGGTTTACCAGTACGGCAATGAGCGCAAGTATCAAAAAGCGAACATATCGGGGAATTTTTTGAATGTTCAGAATAAGGCTTTGCATAATATAAATGATAGTAGCGCCGGATGTGTGATGTCAAGGGCATTTTAAGGGATGAGGAGAGTAATCTCTTTACCAAATTGTCTCAATACTAGAGAAAGAACGAATTTTTTCATCAGCAGTTACCAAGTGGGCTTCTAACTTCCTAGCTGTTGCAGCAATAATTCTATCAGCTGGATCGCCATGGAAAGTTTTTCCCCATTTTACAGAAAGTATCCCGATCTCGTTATCTACCGGGACAAATTGGACATACGACAGATCTTCAACTCTTTTTATCCACTCATCAACGCCCATTTTAAGCTCTAGCTTCCTTTTCTCAACAAGCATACAGAGCTCCCATACACTCATCGACGATACATATATATCATAATTTTTTTGGGCCTTTGCAATCGCAGTTGAAGCTTTTTTTGAAAGTTTTCGAGGGTTATTGAGCCACCAAATTAAAATGTGGGTATCCAGAACAATCATTTCAGGACCCCCCACTCTTTATCCTTGACAACGGGCTCAAATGGATCCTTATAGGAGATTACAGAGGTACGGAGTACTTCCCTATTAGCCCGCACCTGAGTGTTATACGGAACAATCTTTGCAATTGGTTTCCCGAAGTGAGTAATGGTCAGTGTAATCTTTTTGCTCTCTACCTCACGTAAGTATTCAAGTGCGCGTGGTTTAAATTGTGATTTAGAAATCGAACTAGGCATATGTGACCATAGTACTATAGTCATAACAGCCTGTCAATACCTTTATAATA
>MFZT01000018.1:7684-8211 GCA_001789515.1 Candidatus Roizmanbacteria bacterium RIFCSPHIGHO2_02_FULL_43_11 | reverse complement strand
CTAGCTAAAAGACTACTTCTTCGTCTCTTAACTAGTCAAGCCCCTTATCAATATCAAACTCTACATCACCAAGACTTTGGGATATCGGTTTCCCCGTCTCCTTCGTTTGAAGCTCTGCTACAGCATTACCTCTCTCTCTCTGTACAAATTCAGGAGTTTTATAAAGTAGCTCTTCCGTTCCTCAAGTGGTGTATGTTTCCAGGACAGTTTTGCTTTTTGTGCAGCAGCAACCTTGGATATAACTTCAGTTTCAGAAGAGATTTCAACTGCGCCAATCTCTTCATAGCCTCTTGCAGGATTTGTAGAAATAAGCTTTGACATTGCTTTCACATTATATCAAACCCCCAATTATTGTATTGCCAGTTTAAACGCAATCGCCAAAAGCAACAAGATAATTGCAAAAATCCCGAGAATAATGATAACTTGACGATTAGCGTAACTTATTTGATTGTCTGTCATAAGATTTTGAAAATGTATCCAATTGATAAAAAGATTATTGCACTGAGTAGATTCAAAGTCAAATCCAA
>MFZT01000018.1:995-7674 GCA_001789515.1 Candidatus Roizmanbacteria bacterium RIFCSPHIGHO2_02_FULL_43_11 | reverse complement strand
TTTACGGCAGGTTTCAATACAAACAACCTGATAAAGGCTGTCCCGAGTAAACCAGCAGACAGATTGATACAAAAATCTGAAATGACAATAAAAAGTGGATATATGTATACCATCGAAGAGCATCATACCAACTGATTATGAAATATTTATGAAGCGGTTGAGGGCCAAGGACTTTTTGGGATTGTAGTGAGATTGCTGATATAATAGGCTGCATATGCTCAAAGTAGGAATCGTCGGTCTCCCCAACGTAGGAAAATCGACCATCTTCAACGCCCTTCTGAAAAAGCAGGTTGCTGATGTTGCTAACTACCCATTCTGCACAATTGAGCCAAATGTTGGGGTTATTGCAGTGCCAGATGCACGTCTTCCAGAGCTTGCAAAAGTTGTCGACACTAACATGATTATTCCCGCAGCAATTGAATTTTATGACATCGCCGGACTCGTCCGCGGGGCTTCAGAAGGGGAAGGACTTGGAAATAAGTTTCTTTCGCATATACGGGAAACCGCGCTTGTGTGTCATGTCGTTCGCCTTTTTGAAGACACGAACATCACACATATCCACGAAAAACTAGATCCCCTCTCTGATATGCAAACCATTGAAACCGAGCTTATGCTTGCTGACATCTCTGTTTTGTCTAACCAAAAAGAGCCAAAAGGAGCAGCTTCTCAGGAAGACATTTCACGCTGGGAGGTAATTCAGAAAGTGATGAATGCCTTAAATGCTGGCACATCAGTACGAGATATGGGGCTCTCAGATGAGGAAAAACAAAGTGTAGGAATGTTTAATCTTTTGACCTTGAAACCTGTTCTGTACGTATGTAATGTTTCAGAAAAACAACTCACCGACGAAAAGAGTACTTTGGAAAAAATTCACGAGATTCTTCCTTCTGATCAGGATTCTGTGATGATCTGCGCACATCTTGAACAGGAGTTATCCACATTGCCTGGAGATGATCAGAAAGAATATCTCAAACAGTATGGTTTACAGGAAACCAGCCTTGGGAGACTTGTCACAGCAGCCTACCATAAACTTCAGCTTATTTCTTTTCTTACAGCCGGCCCCAAGGAGGTCCGTGCATGGACCATACCCGCCGGAACTCGCGCCCCCCAAGCCGCAGGGGTCATCCATACCGATTTTGAGCGACATTTCATCAAAGCAGAAATTGTCCCCTACCACGCATTTATCCAGGCTGGAGGATGGCAAGGCGCCCGAGAGAAAGGCCTCGCCACCTTTGCTGGAAAGGAATATATTATGAAAGACGGTGATGTCGTAGATTTTAAGGTCGGAGCGCAGAAGTAATTTTTGTGCTGGGCTTCATCGGGCACCCCATCGAGCGCCAGTCAGGCGGCTGTCACGGGTTCGTCAGGCGGCTATCAAGTACCCATCACGGGTTTGTCAGACGGCCATTAGGCGCTCGTCAGAGGCCCAGTCAGGTGCTCATTTGAAAAAGTTTTAGCGCATTTTCCGTGACTTGATTTGTGAAAAAAGCCCCAGATTCCTGTGTAGCTGCTTCCTCTGTAGTCTCCGCGCGTAGCTGCTGAACAGCCCTATCTATCACAACAAGATTACTCGGCTCATTGATGCTCCTCTCCCTTTTTATAGGCTCTGGAGTCAAGAACGGCGAGTCCGTCTCCAATACCAGTCTATCCAAAGGAACCCTCTTGACGAAATCCTGCTTCTTTCGACTATAGGTTACATCCCCATCAATCCCAATGAATACATCGTGCGCAATCGCATAATCGAGTAACTCCTGGCGAGCCTCACAACAATGAAGAACCACCCTATCCCTGCACGAAGCATCCCATACGTCACTCAGAATATTCAAGAGATCTTCGGCCGCCTCCCTATTGTGTATGATAATCGACTTTTGCAATGTAACAGCCAACTTGAATTGAGCCTTGAAGTAGGCTTTTTGGAGTGCAAACACCTGCTCATTTGCAGCTTTTGGGCTTATACTCGGATTCTGTCCTGATTGCACATCCTCAGGATTTTTGTCGCCTCTGCTTAAGACCTCGCTCAAAATGTGGCGGTCAAGACCAATCTCGCCAATCGCCACCACTTTCTCTGACGACAACGCAATGCCTTTTAGTGCATCGATGTTTTCTGCAAGAGCGTTTTGATAGCCCTGTGCAAGATTGCCAGGATGTATACCGACCGCTGCATAGACTCCAGGATATGCCTCTGCGATTTCGACCGCCCTTTGTGAAGTTCTCAGATCCACACCTGCGGTGAGAATGTACTTCACGCCAGCCTCTCGCGCCCGAGAGAGAAGCTGCTCAAGGGGAGCCAGCGCCGGAAAGTGCAGGTGCGTGTGCGTGTCGAATGTTGTTCGAGGTCCGTCATGGTTCATGTTGATCTTCGACAAAGTCGGTATAGTTATTATAGCTTGTTCTGAAGGACGATTTTTCAAAGATGCGTTCAAGTTTTTCTGTATGAATCCAACTTAAATGTTTCTGCTTCGTATGATACCGAAAGCTCGACCATAAATACGTCTTTATATCCTGGCATATTGGAATGGGGTTTCTATGGACATAACGCGCAGCTCTCACAATAGACCTGTTTCTACGAAGCAGCCCTGCCTTGTATATATCTTGAAATATATTACCGACACGTTGATAGCGCTGGTTAAAATATCGAGCGTACGATGTGTGAAGACACCTCATCAGTCGCGTCATATCATGAGCCTCCTTTTGTATAAGGACAAGGTGGATGTGGTTTGGCATTAAGCAGTAGCTTAAAAGTTCAATTTCCTTGCTAAAATCCGGGACGTTTACTAATCTGGTAAGTCTTTTGTTCAGATGTCTCCCTGCGTACCGCTTTGACGCCTCTTTGATTCTGACATCTCTCGGCATCAGGTAATCTTGTAGAAATGTAATATACGTAACGTAGTCTTTTTTTGTGAAAAAAATCGGGAGTTTATTCACACCTCTGTTATAGATATGATAAGCGGCTCCTGCTGCAAATAATTTATTGCGGTTTAGTGATGGCATGCCATATCTTGGCATATGCTTATGAAATTTTCGTGAAATCTCCGAGGTCGATCATGAATCATGACCGACCTGCTATAATGTCCGTATGAAAATCTTCCTTGGCGCGGATCATCGCGGGTTTGATCTTAAAGAACACCTCCTTGCTTGGTTGCAGCATCAGGGGTATGAGACCATAGATTGTGGGGACATGGTTGAAGATGCTTCCGACGACTATGTTGACTTCACGGCCCGGGTGTGCGAACAGGTTCTTGCAGAAAACCGACCCCACTTAAGCACTCAGACACTCGTAGAGCCCCAAAGCATCCAGCTCACAGCAGTGCCCAAGAAGTCAGAGCCATCCCACTCAGACTCTCCAACAGTGAAGCTTCAAAGCGCACAATCGATCCTAAAACCCCAAAAATCGGATCTTCAAGGAAGTGAACAAGAAGAAGTACAAGAAAAAGCGATGGGGATTGTGATTTGTGGCTCAGGTATTGGCGTTACAATTGCAGCAAATCGTTTCAGGGGGATTCGTTGTGCTCTTTGCATATCCCAAGCTCATGCTGAACACGCAAGAACACACGATCATGCAAATGTACTCGCACTTGCGTCGGAAATGCTATCAGAAGATGATGCACACAGTATCATCTTGAGGTTTTTCACAACAGAACCTGACAATAATGAGCAATATATTCGCCGAAGGGAGAAGTTGGACATGATTGCATGAAGATTTTTCCGACTATTCTTGAGCAATCTGCTGAAGCATTATATAAACAAATTGCAAATCTTTCTTCTGTGTTTCAGTATTTCCAAATTGATATTGCAGATGGCCAGTTTGTTGATGGGGAGACAGTAAGTATAGATACGCTGTCCAAATCTCCCAACAAATCCGATTTTCTCCTAAAGTCTCAATCTTTCCCTAATTCAAAATCCTTAAGGTCCATTTCCTGTGAGTTCCACTTGATGGTATCTGATATTCCCCATCATATAGAGTCATTGGGGAAAGAACAGGCATTTGACATTCAACTTGTTATCGTCCACCTTGAAGCTGCAATAGCGTGGGCTGATTATGACGAGCATATAGATCTTTATGCCAAGCTCAAGTCCGCGTTCCCTTTTGAGTTTGGTATCGCGATTAGTCCAGAAACGCCGCTTGCGCAATACCTTCACAGTGTCCTCGCGTTTCCTGTCATTCAAATTATGACTGTTCAACCTGGGGCTCAGGGACGACCTTTTATGCCAAGCCAACTTGAACATATAGCAACTCTCCGGGAGGCTGGTTATATGGGAAGTATTCAAATAGATGGCGGGGTCAACGAGCATACGCTACCGATCATTTTGCAGAACAGGTACTGGCCAGACGCGATTTGCCCTGGGAGTTTTTTGCGCGAGAAACCAGCGGGCCGTCTCAGAGCCCTAGAGAAGCTCATTGATGAGGCCGAAAGCCACCGAGAGTAGCCAAGATACCCAAAGAGAGTAGCTCAGAAAGCCACCGAGAGTAGCTAAATATGATTTTGTTCGCCTAAACTCAGATTTGAGATCGCCCCCCACCTCCTTCACCCCCACGCTCTTCACCCTCTATACTTCCATCCCTCTATCCCTCCACCCTTCCACACCCCCATGCCCTCTATCCCTCTATCTATACCTCCCTAATATATCTGACAACGACAACTTCCCATCATTGTCCCGATCTACAGGCAAAAGACGTGGCATCTCAATGATGTTCATCCCTTTCTCAAAGTCCACACATGCTTTCTGGACAGGCAAGTTCCCGTCAACAAGCAGCACGGCTCGATAACAACCGCTTAAACCAACATTTTCGACTGTCCCGACAACTCCTGCTCCATTCTCAATTACAACAGGCTTGCGAAAGAGTATGCGGTCCTGATCATCAAAAATTTGCACTTGAGCAGATTTAGACGCAGACTGCACAGGTGAGCCGAGAATAGTATTTACTTTGAGAGTCATCTCCGGAGCAGCGTTGACGTCAAGCCCAACTGTTGCCAGCCCCAGAAGTACCCGGCCCTCCCTGGACAGACCAATCTGTAAGGTGTGCGCTCCCTGCTGCTCCCCAGGGTTGTACGTAAGGTTGGCTGATAGCGTTTCTCCCGGCTGTACTTCTCTAAATCGAGTAAACGAATATACTTGTCCATCTGGACCGCTGGATTGATAGCCAATCAAGCTCAATGAGTACTCACCACCGATATTTTGCCATGTATCAGTGCCCAGGTTTTCCGCTGAGACAGTACATTCAATGGGTAGACGTTCCACAACCTCTAATGGACACTCAACCTTCGTTCGTGCTTTATGCACATGGCGAACTTCTCCTTTTACTTTAGGGCTCTCAAGCAATGCCTGGCCAACTCCGTTGAGTTTATCTCCATTGCATCCGGTTATGGCAAACTCTTCAAATGGCATTCCGCAGGAACGATATACAAAAAGCGTTACGCTTCTCACTTTCGGATCTTCTTCATAAAAACGTAACATTTGCTGGGCCTGGTGAAATGCCAAGTCATCAGCTATACCCCCAGCTCCGACTTTATAACCTGTTTCCGTAATAAAAACGGGCAGCTGGCGGACGTGCTCCTGACAGTCCTCTGACACCAATCGCTGGGCAAGGCGCTGAGCAAGAGCAAGTTCCCAGATATATCCTCTTAATGAATACCTCCCTGCAAAAGTGTTGCGCATAAAATCGCGCGGGTAGTTATGTGATGCCCAAGCGTCAATTTCGCACAGGAGATTGGGTTCTGCAGTGAACATGCGCGACATAAATTTTTCAGCATCATAGTAATCAGGTGGCGCGTCGGGAGAGTGCACATCCTGGCCTGCCAGCATAACTACAGGATTCATAGCCACGTCTGCATCTTCCGCAAATGCAGTATGGATCGTGTCAATAGCCTGCATTGCCCATTGCGCGTAGGATTCTGGTGTGCAGCCACCACACATTACCGCATGAGTTGGTTCATTGCCAAGCACAATATACACATCTTTCTGGGATGGTATGATGGTCTTGATTGCTGTTACAAACTTTTGCACAGTATCACCGTCTGGCATGTACCATCTTCCCTGCGAATCGAAGCCTTTTTCAATGCGGTGGATAATCTGGAATTTGTACTTTCTTGCAAGATTGTGAAGACGTTGCAGATTTTCAGGGTTCATTTCGTCCTCGCGAATAACAATGGTGACCCAACAGTACGCACCTCCATTTGTGTTGAGTAGAGCTGCGGCATTTTTGAAGTCATCATCTGATGGAGAAATCATATGAATACCAGCTTTGCAGCTGGGAAGTTCAAACTGAGCACCCACCGGAGTGCTCACACTAAAAGCCGCGCCAAAAGCTAGAACAACGATACACGCAACTGATGCTGCCAGGACAATCCAACTTCGCATGTATGTCATTATACTCGCTCGACCGCAGCTTGGCCAGACTTCATTTCATACGATATAATGATGACGCCATGGCCTTTAAGCTAGCCCCGTTCTCAAAAGCAGTTTATGACGTAAAGTTTAAACCTGATCGTCCACCAGAAACTCATGCGCGTCGCTACTTTATCGCCCTTGCTGTTGCTATAGCCTTTCTCACTCTTATAGCAAGACTCTTTCAGCTTACTATTGTGAAGGGGGCCTATTATCGATATCTTGCTGAAAACAATCGTTTGCGTGAATATGCGCTTGATGGGCCACGGGGAGTAATTTTTGACCGAAAAGG
>MFZT01000018.1:0-893 GCA_001789515.1 Candidatus Roizmanbacteria bacterium RIFCSPHIGHO2_02_FULL_43_11 | reverse complement strand
AGAAATCCGAACTATTTCCCAGATTGAGCCCAAACCTGGTAACGATCTTAAATTGAGCATTGACAGCGAGCTTCAGACTAAAACTCTTGAAGCGATACAGGGGGACACAATCAAGAGCCCAACGTTGACAACATATTCAGACAGAAAAATTGCTGTTGTTGCCCTAAAGCCCCAAACAGGTGAAGTGCTAGAGCTTTTTTCTTACCCAACCTATGATCCTCAGGATTTTGAAGATGGGTCCGCGACGGTCACCAGCTATCTGACGGCCCCAGACAAGCCTCTATTTGACCGAGCGCTTTTAGGCACTTATCCACCCGGCTCTGTTTTTAAGCCCATCGTTGCAGTAGGTGCTCTTGAAACAGGAGCAATCACCGAGGATGAAACCATTGTCGATAATGGTTTTCTGAAAGCCGGACCGCTCACATTCAACAACTGGTATTATGCACAATACGGCCGTACAGAAGGAGCCGTTGATCTGCGCAAAGCCATCCGACGCTCCAATGACATCTATTTTTACACCATAGGAGCCAAGCTTACTCCCAAAGGTATTCAAGACTGGGCTCACAAATTTGGATTAGGGAGAAAGTCAGGCATTCAACTGGACGATGCAATTGGGCATATTCCAACTGAGTTCTGGAAAAAGGAAGTCCTTGGGGAAAGATGGTACCTAGGAGATACATATAACCTTTCAATTGGCCAAGGATATATGCTTGTGACACCTCTTCAGATCGCTCAGGAAACAAGTGTCATTGCCAATCAGGGCAAACTTTGCCGGCCTACAATCCTTAAAATCGGTGCTGCCGAGAATAAGGAGATAGACGGATCAGATCGTTCGCGCTGTTTAGATCTGCACATTTCAAAAGAAACAGTAACTGCTGTCCGTGAGGGGATGC
>MFZT01000017.1 GCA_001789515.1 Candidatus Roizmanbacteria bacterium RIFCSPHIGHO2_02_FULL_43_11 | reverse complement strand
AAACTCTCTCATTGCCTCCTGATGTTTTTGCATGGTATGTGCGAACAAGACCAGTAATTGCCTTGATTGTAAGTCCATGACTGCCAATGACGCGCGGGTAGTCACTGTCTGCAATCGTCAGATTAAACCTGACCGCATCGTCATCATGTTCCTCCTCAATAAGTACTTCTTTTGGATTATCAACGAGAGATTCAATAAGAAAGGCAAGGACATCCTTCATAGATATTTTCTTAGTAAACGTTGAGTACCTTTCGTGAAAGTAGCACCATTTTTAACCCAGTACGCTAGTTTTTCCTTATCTATGTTAAGTATATAAGGGTCAGGTATGGGGTCATAAAAACCTATTTTATCAATATACTTTCCATCTCTTTTGCTTTTTGCTTCTGCAACAATTACCCGATACTTTGGGTTATTTGTCCTGCCTATTCGTGTGATTTTAATACGCAATGCCATGGTCGGAACTGGTTATAACTAGATGAACTAGATGAACTGGGCCATTTACCTACCTGTTTTTCCATCCCTCCATACTTCTATCCTTCTACCTTTCCACGATTATATCATATGCCAAGCTTTTGTAAAGCGTTGCTGGCAGCTTGCTCTTCTGCTTGCTTTTTTGATTTTCCACTCCCAGTTGCAATCAACTTATCATCATCATAAACTCCAACTTCATACATTTTGTTATGCTCAGGCCCGGATTCCTCTAGGACTTTATAAGCAGGCAATTTTTTAAATTTATCCTGATAATGCTCCTGCAGAATATTTTTTGCGGGAAGGTAAAGTTTATCTGCCACAATTTTATCAAGTGTATCTTCAAATAGAAATTTCTTGACGAATGAATATGCAGCATCGAATCCAAACTCAATATATATAACACCAATAACTGCTTCAAAAGCATCTGCAAGAATGGAAGTATTATCCCGACCGTTGTTGTCCTGCTCTCCCTTGGAAAGATACAGGTATGAGCCTAGATTGATTTTTTTTGCTGCCTCATACAGCTGAAAGGTGTTGACAATTGAAGCTTTCATGTCCGTGTAATCACCCTCCTGGTATTCTGGATACTGCGTATACAGATGCAGTGACGTAATAAGTGACAATACACTGTCTCCGAGAAATTCTAACTTCTCATTTGACGGTAATGTAAACCCTCGGTGCTCGTTGTGATAGGACCGATGCACAAGCGCGTTTGTGAGAAGATCCTTATTTTTAAACGAAAACCCAATGGTTTTTTCAAATTCTGCGAGATCACTTGTCCTCCTGATGTGTGGGTTCATAGCGTTCTTCGTAAATTTTGCCAAGGACAGCGTTAATAAAGCTTGGTGACTTATCACCGCCGAGCTCTTTTGCCAGCTCAACTGCCTCGTTAATAACAACTTTTGGTGGTACTTGCTTCTCAATAAGCAATTCATAAGCTGCGAGCCTAAGGATTGCAAGGTCAACTTTTGCTATTTTATCAATCTCATATCGTGGAGCATAGGCACGAATGGCTTCATCCAGATCTGAAGCGCTTTGCAAAATAGCAGTCACCTTTTCATGGTGTTCCTGATCGTCGGTATGATCAAAAAAGGTGGTGTATAACTGCTGAATAATCTTCTGCCTGCGAAGGTGCCGTCTGTCCATCTAATGTTTCTACTGAATCTGATAAATCCAATTACTTTACAGGTTTGTTAAGAGTTAGGCCTCTGTGAAATATTATGCGTTCTTGTGTCTATGTGACAAACGAGGATGGCCAGTATTCTTATCATACACAACCTGTGGCAACATATGTCCCTTTGTCACGCGACGTTTACCTGTGCGCATTGTGGAGTGCTTTTTCTTTGGTGTTGGTGCCATACTTTAAATTTGTCTGTAAATCTTATTTGACAGTATACAGGATAGGGGGATAGAAGTGTAGAGAGCGTCTTAATATTATTTCACTGCACACAATTGAGTTATATTGACAGGTACCTGTCAAAGCAGTGACATGTAAGACAGGATTGTATCAAAGATTAAGACTATAGTCTACTCATTAGATGCTGTTTAGTTTGGTGCAATTGCCTTAATACGATAAATATCAAGTTGTCTTTTAAGTTCGGGGTGACTATCTAAGCTGCTATGCTTATGTATAAATTCCTCTGCGGCTATTTGTGTCTTCTTAATCATGTCAGTGTCAGTCCATTGAGCAACCTTAAAAGTACTCATTCCATGCTGTTGTGTTCCAAAGATGTTCCCTCCTCCCCTATTCTTCAGGTCAAACTCAGCTAAAGCAAATCCGTCATGTGTTTTAGAAAATAAGCGCAAGCGATTGAGAATTTTTACAGAGGCGCTTTCTGAAAATAATAAACAATAGGATTGCTTGTCGGATCGGCCTACTCGCCCGCGCAATTGATGCAGCTGAGCCATGCCGAACCTTTCGGCAGCCTCAATAACAATAACAGTAGCACGAGGAATATCAATGCCAACCTCAACAACAGATGTTGAAACAAGAATGTTCAATTTGCTCTCCTTAAACTGATGCATGACCATGTCCTTTTCATCTTTCTTCATGCGTCCATGTATTAACCCAAGCTTTAAATGTGGGAAAACATCATGTGATAACCTTTCGTACTCGACTGTTGCTGCCTTCACGTCCTGCAATGTCTCTGCATCTGAAAGCTCGATAAGGGGGCATACAATAAATGCCTGTGAAGTATTTGTCAAAATCTCCTTCTCAATCCAGGCGTAAGCATCATGTCTCTTCTGAGGAGGCACAGGATATGTTTTAATACTCAGTCGACCCACTGGTTTTTCCTTTATAACGGAAGTATCAAGCTCTCCGTACAACGTTAAAAGAACAGTTCGAGGAATAGGTGTGGCAGTCATGCTGAGCATGTGAGGTACCAAGCCTTTATCCTTTAATGCTGCTCTTTGCGCAACACCAAACTTATGTTGTTCATCAACAACAACAAGACCCACATTCTTAAATTCCGAAGCTTTGCCAATAAGTGCGTGTGTCCCAATGATGATATGGGCACTACGAGTGTCATGCTTTGATTGACGTGTATAAAGAGACACCTTTGGATTCTCTTTATGTAAAAGCGCAAAAATGTCACAAAAATGCTTGTAATGCTGCTGGGCAAGAATATCGGTTGGAGCCATAATCAGAGTTTGCAGGCCATGAAGATGCATTACATAGCTTGCCAGAAGGGCAATGATAGTTTTTCCACTGCCAACATCTCCCTGCAAAAGTCTATTCATAGGTGTGGGCCTTTGCAGGTCATCTAAAACCTGGTCAAGACATTGCGATTGATCACGTGTTAGGATGAATGGTAATTTTTTAATCAACAACGCAAGGGGCTTTCTACGCGATTGAACATCCATCATAAACGGAACCTGATCCCTTTGCCACTCTTGCTTAATGAGCAGACATGACAACTGAGCGCAGAAAAATTCCTCAAAAGCTTTTCTTTGACGAGCCTGAGCAATTGAATCAGTATTATCGGGAAAGTGTATCTGAGTATAAGCAAAAGAGCTGGCAACTAGCTGAAATTTCTTCTGAATTGCCTCAGGAAGGAATTGAGGTATAAAATCCGGATACGCGCCTAAAACAAGTGCAATCTTCTCACGAATAGTCCTTGAAGATATTCCACGTTTTTGGGGATAAATAGCAACCAGCCGGCCCGTGTGCAGTGCCGTATCACCTTCGGTGCACTCATCATATTCCTCCATGTTAAAAAAAGGCTCACCCTGATTAAGTCGTACTGTACCAGAAAGCTGGATAGATGTACCTACACGAAAAGTTTGACGAAGATACGGCTGGTTGAAAAGAGTGAGAATATATGAGCTTGAACTATCAGAAATTCTAACCTTTTGAATTGTGATGCCTCTTCTTGTTCTAAGACTATCAAAGTGGTCGACCGCAACTCTGATTGTGATCTTTCCCTTCGAGATAAGGGACTTATTTAATTGATCGCCATCATCGCTGTGGACATAGTTACTCAAATTATGTAAGAGCACGATAGGACGATAATCCTCGTAGCGATAAGGGAAGTAATCAATAAGATCCTGGTATGTATGTACTCCAAGAGTGTGTAGCAGGCTCACAGTGCGCGCTGCAGTTTTAGGGAGTGATTCAATGGGGATCTCATGCAATTTCATGCTCACACATTATAGCGAGCTTGCAAGAATAGTCAAAACCGAGGTTGCTATGAGCATTGATCCAGCAACAAAGATAAAAACCTTTATAAATGTTTCCCGCTTTGTAAGACGTCTCAATATTTTTTTCATATCAACGAAATTAGTTCACCTAGTTCACCTAGTTCACCTAGTTCACCTAGTTCACCTAGTTCACCTAGTTCACCTAGTTCACCTAATTGTATTATACTTACCATATGCAACCATTACCACCATTGAAGAGGGTCAGGAGATCGAAAGGTTTTTTACCATTTAAATTCCACTCATCAACGCTTCTACTAAGATGGCTTATGATGGGTACAGCCGCCGCGCTTGTGCTGGGAATCATTGTCTTCATCTGGCTAACGCACGATCTACCCTCCCCTGGTCAAATACGCCGAAGTTCTGGATTTTCAACAGTTTTTGTTGATCGAAACGATAAGGTGTTATTTGAAATGTTTGAAGATAAAAACCGCATCCCGGTTAGGATAGAAGATGTACCGGATGATCTTAAGCATGCGGTAATTGCTATTGAGGACAAAAACTTTTACGAACATAGTGGATTTTCTATTTGGGGGTATGTTCGATCACTTTTAAAGATTGCAACAACGGGCAAATTAGCAGGTGGTTCAACGCTGACACAGCAGCTGGTCAAAAATGTGCTTCTCACACGTGAGCGCACCATCGGTCGCAAGGCAAAAGAGCTTGTTTTATCCGTAGAAATTGAGCGGCGGTTTACAAAGGACGAAATACTCGAGATGTACCTAAATGAGTCACCGTTTGGCGGGACATTTTGGGGTGCTGAATCGGCTGCAAAGGGGTACTTTGATAAGAATGTAAAAGATTTGAATTTGGTAGAATCTGCAATAATAGCGGGCCTCCCACAACGGCCATCTGTATATAGTCCTATCATGGGTACGCCAGGAGCTTATAAAGGCAGAACAAAGGATGTACTCAGACGTATGCGTGAGGATGGCTACATTACCCGTGAGAAGGAGAAAAAGGCATTAGCTGATTTAGAAAGTGTTGTCTTTAAAAAGAATGCTCTACCAATTGAGGCGCCACAATTTGTTTTTTATGTGCGAGATTTGGTTGCAGAAAGATTTGGTACAAAAGTTTTGGATGAAGGAATAACTGTTAAGACAACGCTTGATCTAAAAATTCAAAAAAGCGCTCAGGAGATTGCCTACTCTGAAATTCAAAAAATAAAAAGTCTTCACGCGACTAACACGGGCATTGTTGCTCTGGACTCAAAAAACGCTCATATTCTTGCGATGGTTGGCTCGTATGATTATACAGATAAGGATTTTGGACAATATAATGTTGCTCTTGCCCGCAGACAGCCAGGCTCAGCTGTCAAGCCTTTCACATACGCTACAGCCTTGCAACAAGGGTATACTGCTGGCTCGCTTGTTATGGATGTGCCTACGGAATTTCCAAATCAAGGTGGAAAATCATATAATCCTGTGAATTATGACGGCAAGTTTCGTGGGCCTGTTCAATATCGCTTTACCCTTGCTAATTCGTTAAATGTACCAGCTGTGAAAGTTTTGGCACGAGTAGGTATAAGAAATATGATGCAAACTGCCTTTGACATGGGCGTGCGAGATTTTGAACCCACGCCGGAAAGAATTAAGCAGGTTGGCTTATCAATCACCCTAGGAGGTGGTGAAACAACTCTTTTAGACCTTACCAATGCTTTTTCAACATTTGCACGAGAGGGTCAAGCTCTTGAGCCACAGGCAATTCTTGAAATCCGCGATCACAAGGGAAAGGTTTTGTATAAAGCAAAGGAGGAAAAGCCTAAACGCGTACTTCCTGAAGGTATTGCTTTTATTATTTCACATATTTTGTCTGACAATAACGCCAGATTTGATGCTTTTGGAACGAGTAGTTTCTTGAATATTCCGGGGCGTACTGTTGCGGTAAAAACTGGCACTACGAATGATAAAAAAGATAATTGGGCGCTCGGATATACCAATGACGTTACAGTTGGTGTGTGGGTTGGAAATAATGACAACACACCCATGAACCCCAAAATTGCCTCTGGGTTGACAGGTGCATCCCCGATCTGGAATAGCGTTATGCGAAAACTATTTAATGATGGGTATAAGGATGGGATCATGGATAAGCCGGATGACGTAGAAGCCCTCCAAATTGACGCATTGCTTGGTGGTCTACCAATTGATGGTTTTCCAACACGTTCTGAATACTTTATAAAGGGTACTGAACCAACAGATACCTCCCCTATGTATAAAACATTAAAACTTTCTAAAAGCGATTCATCGCGGCTTGCAAATGATGTTGAAATTAAATCTGGCGACTATGAGGAAAAGAAATTCATCGTTATCACTGAGGAAGATCCCATTTCCACAGACGGTAAAAATCGCTGGCAGGAGGCTATAAACGCCTGGGCTGTTGGACAGTCAGATGAACGATATAAAGCTCCAACGGAAACTTCACAAGCTAAAAGTGATGAAATAATTATAAACTTCAAGGAGCCAGATGATGAGAAACGTGTAGATTCTAACGATGTACGAGTCCGAGCAAAAATTACGTCATTGAGGACTGTGAAGAAGGCACAACTTTTAGTTAACGAAGTTATAGTTCGCGAATGGCAGGAGGATAAGAGAGAGGTTAATGAGACGTTAAACTTGCCTGATGGTGTGTATACGGTTAGGATTAAAGTAGAGACGGATGGAGGAAATCAGCGTGATAATCGCGTAAGGATTGGGGTGAACAGGGATTGGGATGAAAGTGAAGAGCCAACAGAAATACCTAGTCCATCATTGATACCAACACTGTGATAGCCTTCGTAATCTTTTCCTTAATTGGTCTCACATACTCTTCCCTTAATGTCCCTTCAGGATTTTGATATGTTACCTTCACAAAAACAGTCTTTGTCCCATCTTCCTGCGCTCGAGGCATTTCGCCGAGTTTTACTGCAAAAACAAGAGGGTCAGCCTGTCTAATTGTTTCTATAATTTCTCCTACTGGTAACCCCTCAGGAACAGTAAATGAAAAGTCGTGGAATATAACTGAAGGGGGTGATGAAAGTAGCCCCTGCTCAAAACGTGCGGCACTATCGCACAAACCCTCAAGATTAATACTAAATGTGTGTGTCTGACAATCGTAGGCATTCATCTGCACATAATCTTCATGGTAAACAAAACCCAATCTTTCAAGGAGAACCTCAATATCGCCTTTAACGTCAACATATGACTTCTGTCCATATGCTATACCACCTAGTGTTCGCTTCTCAACATACTGCTCCCCTGCCATGAAGTATATTTTTCCAACCTCAAAAAGAGCAATCTCATCCTGGCGGTATTTTTTGCGCATTTCAAGTGCGGCAATCAGTGAATAATCAAGTGTCGTACGAAGCATATCCTTCTCGCTCGTGAGAGAATTTTC
>MFZT01000016.1:13296-28523 GCA_001789515.1 Candidatus Roizmanbacteria bacterium RIFCSPHIGHO2_02_FULL_43_11 | reverse complement strand
CAACATTTCCTATCAATAGCATCCTGACAATGCCTTTCATTATCATGCTGATCATCGCATCAAAGAAATACCTTCAAGAAAAGAAACTGATATACCTTTTTACCATAGCAATTTCTGCAGGGATGATAGCTGAAGCAGAGGTTGCGTTTGGAACTTTCCTCTTCCCAAGCCTCTTCTTAACCATTATTCTTACAAGAAACACAAAACTTTTCTTTGGATCAGTGAAAAAGGTTGGTGCAATTTTATTGGGAATAGCTATTCCCATGAGTCTGCGCATTCTTTTTGAACTGAAACACGGTTTTTTGCAGACGAAATCATTTCTTGCGTTTAGAAATATCCCCGGTACCGAGCCCCAAACATGGTTTGGCGTATTCAAGGTAAGACTTTTTCAATTCAAGGGTTTCTATCAGGATTTATTTCCCGATGAGCTTGGAATATTGGTATGGATCCTTCTCATTTTTGCGTTGTATGGACTTGCAATTAGTTTTAGAAAATTTTCATCAACTCAAAGACGTTTTGTCGTCTTTATTACCACTCTCTTGATCCTCTTATTTCTTATCTCTCTCACCTATAAACAAAGCTTCTTCTGGGCATATTATTTGGAAGGAATTCACTATGTATTATTGACCCTTCTTGTTCTTGGACTGTATGGTCTTATAAAAGAAGTCAAGGGAGTAGCACATGTACTTCTTATCCTAATAGTCGTCCTTGTTTCAGCAGGGGTCTTAAGATTGAATACAGATATTCGCACAAAACAGGAAAACATTGGTCTTAGAATGCACACAGTTGCAATAGATTATCTCTATAAAAACGTACAGAAAGATGATTTCTGTTTGCATATGTACACACCCCCTGTTCTAACGCACACGTACAATTATTTGCTGAATTTGAAGCAAAGAATAAATGGCATGGCTTACCCGAAAACAGAATTTGTGCATAATGAGTGCTGGTATTTTATTGAGTCAGACTTATTTGTGGAAAGAAGACAGCAATGGTTGAACAACAATATTCCAGAAAAGGCTTATAAGGCACAAGAATATGAAGTAAGTAAAGATTTGCTCATTCAGAAATGGTCTCTTAGTCAATAAACTCCCGCTTCTGCGTTAACTCAAATACAGCATTTCGGGAAAAGCTTTCAGGTTTTATAATAGTTCGCTTCTCTACAAGAAACGTTCCAAAAGGAATTTTTCTGACTAAAACTGATCGAGTATCTTCAAATGAACTATATGCCTGAATGTATTCGTCAGGAATCCCGGGAATGGGCTCAATTATGAGATATAAAGTATTGCCGGGGTCAAATCCTGTTGGATTAAAAGGTATATCCCAGCCTGGATGTCGTGCATCAATGGGCTCGCCTGCCCAAAAAGGTTTCCGGCCGTATTTCGGTTGGGCATAATGTTCGAATAAATAAGCCCAAGTAGTATTAATGAAGAGTGGGTTTGTAACTGTATTAACAGCAAAAACCTTACCATTACTGTCTGCATAGATCCAATCAATAACTTTCTTCTCTGTTTGCAGATCAACTGCTTTTTGCACTGAAAAAAGACGCTCTCCCTCCCAGCTATATGTGTTAATAAGCTGCATGTTAAAAAAGGCAATCACAAGTGCACATATTCCAATGATCATGTTCTGGTATTTCTTTCCAACAGGTTCAGTTATTTCAAAAATCGTAAGTGCAAAAAGGGTAATGAGCGGATAACTATTTCCAATATTTAAGAAATAGGAGCCATTTTTTTGGATCGGATAAATAAGAACTGGCGAAAGGAACCACATAAGTAGAAAAAGCTTGGCAAAACGAGTGGGCGGGTACTTCCACGCTGTGTAGAGAGTATATATAACAAGCGTACCTAAAGCTGTTCGAGCAAAACCCTGACTGGCTCCAGCGACGGAATAAAATACATTTTTTACTAAGCTATTTATATAGAAGTCTACTTTTTGGGCGAAAGGCGCACTCTCCTGGGCATGTCCCAAAAAAAACCCGAGCAGCGATTGTGTTCCCTGAAAGCCAAATTTAATTTCTGAAATAAAGAACGGAAGCAGAAAAAGAGATCCAAGCAGGAATAAAATAACATTTCCCCTACTCCTTAATACTTTACGCCTCCACCACCCTACGCTTCTACCCTTCCATCCATCTATACTTCTACGCCATCCTCCCACAAGCATAAATACTCCGAGATATACGAGAAAAAACTGAAATTGGATAGAGATAGCCCACATACAATACATAATCCCGAGGCCGTATGGTTTTTTATGAAGGACCCTCCACAACCCATAAAAGAACATTGCTACAGTCATAACAGCAAGTGTTGGATTTGACATCCAGCGAGCATATTGTATGGAATCAAATGACATGGCTAATATAAATGCTGCAAATAACCCAATCTCTTTTTTCCCTGTTATCTCTTTTGCGAGAAAGTAAATCAAAGGTATGTTTATGAGGTGCAAAAGGACTAGAGCAAGTTTGGGAAAGAGGGGATCACCACGAGATACAACATAAAATGGCGCGATAATATACCAGTAGAGTGAACCATGGAATAGTCCGCGGATGTCTGTTGTTGGCCCAATAAGCTTAATTGGGTCTTTCCCAAATATTTCAAGAGCATTAAAAGCATCACGGGCTTGATCATAAGCCCATGTTGTGTGGCTAAAGTTAATTAATCTTGTTATCAAGGCAAGAAGGGTAATAAAAAGGAGCAGGAATAATGGCATGTACCTTGATGATAGAGGCATTATGCTATTATATAGTATGCCTGACAAGAGCTCAATCTGCGTTGTTATTACTGTCTACAATGAAGGAGATACTATTGTTCCTTGTATTAGAAATGCAAAGAAACTCACTGATAGTATTGTGGTCATTGATACAGGGAGCACAGACCATACTGTCCAACAAGCTAAAAAGGAACATGTGCCCGTGTATGCCTTCCCATACAGCCAGTACGTGGAGCCATCGAGAAACTTTGCTCTGTCCAAAGCACAAGCTGAGTGGGTTTTTATTCTGGATGCTGATGAGCGGTTCTCTCCAAAACTCATCAAAGAGATACAAGAGATAATTGCTCAGACGTCCAAAACGCATTTTAAGGTGAGGCGCAATAATATTTTTGCAGGAAAATGGCTGTTAAAGTATGGTGGTTGGCGAAATGACAGTATCATTCGGTTGATAAAGACAGATGCATTTGTGAACTGGCCCGATCGAATCCATTCAACACCAGAAATCACAGGAGACTGCGGTGTCCTAAGCAAACCTCTGGAGCATCACTTTCACCCGAATCTTGAAAACATGGTATCAAAAACTGTGCTATACGAAAATATTGAGGCGGAATTGCTCTATAGGGCAGGACGTAATGTACACATCCACACATTTTTCAGAAAATTCTTGGGTGAACTATACCGAAGATTACTTAGGGGACAAGGTTTTCGAGATGGCACGCCCGGCATTTTAGAATCAATCTATCAAGCATACTCAAAAACCATTACCTACGTATTTTTATATGAAAAAAAGAGCACTTCTCTATAACCCGTATCTTGATGTGCTTGGAGGTGGGGAAAAGCATGTTTTGTCAATCATGGGGGTTCTTGCAGAACACGGGTATGCTATAGATATTGCATGGGATGATAAAAGTATTTTAGAGAAACTACAAACTCAGCTGCGATGCAATGTGACGAATTTTTCTATAATTCCCAATTTTATTAACACGAATGACAGGAGTCTGCGCTTGCAGAAGACATCGAATTATGATGTTTTCGTATATGTTACAAATGGAAGCTACTTTCAAAGTAATGCACAGCGTAATGTTATCTTTTCAATGTATCCTCAGAAAAATCTGTACAATCTTTATCCGACAAACTGGTTGAAACTTCGCAACTTTGGAATCATTACAAATGGCGAATTTACTGCAGAGAAAGTTGATATGTGGCTCCATAGAAAGTCTTTTGTGGTGTACCCGTATATTGACCAAGCGTTTTTTGCTGAAGGGCAAGGTAAAGACCTACTCATTTTATCTGTTGGAAGGATATTTAAGCACCTCCACTCTAAACGGCAGGATGTTTTAATAAATGCGTTTAAGAAACTCAAAAGCGAGAATCAAGAATTTACCAGGTTTAAACTGATGATCATTGGCGGGCTCAAGGACGAAGACACGTCTTATTTCCAAGAGCTGCAAAAGTCAGCTGAAGGAAGTCCTGATATTGAATTTCACACAAATATTTCGTATGAAGACCTTGTCGGCTATTATCATAGTGCTCTGATATACTGGCATGCGGCTGGATTTGGATATGATGAAGATAAGAATCCCGAAAATGTTGAACATGTTGGCATATCGCCGCTTGAAGCAATGGCCTCAAGGTGTCTTACTCTCTGCTATGATGCCGGTGGCCCCAAGAGATATATTCAGAATGGCAAAACAGGGTATACATATACATCTATAGACGATCTAATTCAAAAAACCATTCGTGGATATGCGCAGATTAACAAGGACGAAGGACTTGTAGATGAGGCACGAAAATATGTAAGTACCCACTTCTCGTACCCAGTTTTTAAGAACAGGGTTGAACAGTTTTTTCACCTATGAAAATCTCGGTTGTCATTCCAGTCTATAAAAATACTGATATGTTTATGCAAAATCTTCGTCATAATATGCAGTATTTTAATAACTATGAAATCGTTATTGTAGATGATGCTTCGAATGAACACATTAAGGAACGTGTCCATGACGATTTTCCCAATGTGACGGTAATTGAGAATCAAAAAAATCTTGGATTTGGTCCGACAATGAACATTGGTGTAAATCACTCACAAGGAAATTTTCTTCTTTTTCTCAATTCTGATGTCCGTTTAATTCGCTCTCTGCCAGTAGATACATTAAAAATATTTCACAAGGATGAAAAACTTTTTGCTTTATCATTCAGACAAATAGAGAAAGACGGAAACTTCACCGGTAAAAATACAATTTTTTTCAAAAACGGATTTCCACAGCATTCAAAAGTGGAAAATATGCATAAAGGGTTGAACGCATGGGCAGAAGGCGGTTCATGTATCATTAAAAGGGAATACTTTGAAGAACTTGGCGGATTTAATGAATTACTGGAACCGTTTTATTGGGAAGATAACGACCTTTCCTTCCGAGCTTATAGTAGAGGGTGGCACGTTCTATTTGAACCACATCTTTGTGTTGAGCATCACCATGAGTCCACGACTCGTAAATATTTCTCAAAATCCTTTATTCAAACCATTGCGTTTAAAAATCAATGTATTTTTACCTGGTGTAACATCACAGACAGAAATCTACTCAGACAGCATATCAGGTATCTTCCTAAGTACATCATATCAAATGTACTTTCAGGGAATATCTTTGTATTAAAAGGATGTATCAGGGCATGCACGAAAATGCGGGCAATTCATGAAAAACGGAGGGTAAAGTCTAAGCAACAAGTCAGATCTGATCAGGAAGTATTGAGTATGCTACAGGTACATCAAAATAGCAATATTGTAGATCGCATGAATGAGAATTGGGGCAAGGAGACTTTTTCTGTCAAGAAAAATGAACGAATTGATAAGAGAAAGAGTAAAATCAGTCATAAGAACGATAATAAGTAGAGTCCCCCTGAGATCCGGAATAGTAAAAAGAATGGGAATATGAAGGATAATAAATAAAACGCTTGCGTTGAAGGCAGACAAATATATATTTTTTGATTCCTCATAAAACTTCTTCAAAATAAAACCACGACTCAGAATCTCCTCAGATAAGGCTGTAGCAAAGGCTAGAACTACCCCCACAATGAATCCTCTTGACATAAGGAAATCAATTGCAAACTGGCTATGTTTGATATACTGCACAAAGAACGCAGAAATAATGAATACCGCTCCGATAGACAGGCCAATATACATATCTCCAGATAATTTCTTTGTATGTAACCAGATATCTTGCAGAAAGGATTTGTTTTCGCGATGAGTGATATACCAGTAAACCGGGAGTACAAAAATGAATGGTTTTGCAAGGAGCTCGTCAAACCATTCTGGCATCGCCAACTTCCACCGATAAACACTCCACAAGATAAGGATTACCCCGTAAACATTCAGTACTTGCTGAGTCCGGGAAACAGATTTCATTATCTCTTCATACTACTTCTGTTAATCATAAAAATCAACTTTTCCTTGGTGTTTTCCAGATAATCTTATTGTACGTGATATAAGAGTATGGAATCACAAGAACAGCGATAATAAATACTTTGTATATCATCCATGAATGAATCCCGATGAATGGCAACGGAACAACTTGATCCCCAAAAGCATCAAGCGCAAGTTTCATACCGACCCACTGGATTGCGATAGAACCTGATGCAACAACGTTGAAGTGTAAAAACTTTTTAAGAAAAGAGTTCTTGATTTTTTTGTGTTTAAAACTCCAGAAGTTGTTCATCAAGAAATTGAATATAATAGCTATTTCAGCACTCATAGCATTTGCCGTTGGCTTGAAAATGTTAAACAGGTAAATGAAAAGAGCAGCGAATCCAAAGTCAACAACTGCACCAGAAAGTCCGACAAATGAAAAGCGGACAAATGACGATTGGGTTAGGATATACATTAACGCTTTTGTAATAAAAGCAATAGAATTAAATTTTGATACGCCATCTTTTCGATCAGTGAAAACAAGAGGGACCTCATCGATTTTAAGATGCTTCTTAAAAGCTTTATCAAGGAGAGCAATTTGAAATTCATACCCATTATAGTGATGCATGTGATCAACAACATCCTTTAGAAAGAAAGTTTTTATACATCTATATCCAGATGTCCAATCCTTTGCTTTGAAATTCATAAATCCTACTTGGGCTACTAAACTACCTACTCGTGAGAACATCTTTCGGTCAATACCCCAGTTATCTGGCACAGAACCGCCTTTGATGTAACGTGAACCAATCACAAAATCTGCACCAGCTTCAATTTTCTCCAAAAAAGCTGGAATAAGTGATGCCGTATGCTGGCCATCAGCATCCATTTCAAACATTACATACGGATTATGTTCAGCAATGGCGTGCTTAAAACCCTTCACATAAGCACGGCCAAGACCCTCCTTTTTTGTTTCAACAAGGAGATGCAATTTGCCAGGATGCTTTTTCTGAAGCGTGTTGATTTCATTAATCGTTCCATCAGGAGAATTAGCGTCAACAACAAGAATCTGTACATCCCAGCGGTCAAGGTCTTGTGTTGCTGTAAAAATTTGAGGGATTAATTCTTTCAAACCTTCGCGCTCGTTGTATGCAGGGAGGATCACAACCGCTTTCTTTTTCGTCATACGAGCAATAATACCCTAGGGGTGAGCTAGTTGCAACTAGTTGAACTAGTTGCAACTAGTTATAACTAGATTTAACTACATTTGACTTTCTCCCATTTTTATATCACAATAATTACATGCTCGATTCCAGCCAAATCCTCATAATTGCAGCAATTACTATCATGACAGCTATTCTCACGGTCATTGGTGTGCAACTCATTCTCGTCCTAAAAGATATTAAAAAAATTCTCGGCAGAGTAAATGCACTTATAGATGCTATTGAAGGAATAGGATTTAGCATTACACATGGATCTGCAGAGATTATAGGTTTTATTACAGGAGTGAAGAAACTTCTTGGTATTGTTGATGCCATTGCGGAGAAGTCAAAAAGGAAAAAACATGGCACATCAAAGTAGTGCTCCTCAAACACAGTCCGGATTCTGGTTCGGCATAACTATGGGCAGTATTCTTGGTAGCGCAGGCCTTTACTTTTTTGGCACACAGCATGGTCGTAAACGGCTGCGAGATATTATTGATGCGTGTGAAAATTTCGAAGGGTCAATGCTTGAGGAATTGGGGAATATGCTCACGGAACATGAGGAGGTAGAAGGTGAAAAGAAAACAGTTCCGGCAATTCATGCAGTACTTGATAAAATTCAGTCTTCGATCCCATCTCAGAAAGAGATTGAAAAATTTTTTGTGAAAGATGGGAAGATACTGAAATAGGGATTGACATCAAGCTCTACCTTTAGTATAGTACAGCTTGCACGATGGATTGTGAATCGTAGTTCCCGAAACTCATTATGAGATAGGTCGTTGTAACGGCCTGTCTTTTTTTAGTTTGTCAAAATCCTTGGATGAAAAACTCAAGTGGCTCTGATACTAACTCTTCCATTTCACGGCGTTACATTGGAAGTACGGATACAGAGACACTTGCGCATTTTGATCTCATTCAAATTCAGAAGGACTCCTGGGGAAGGTTTTTGGAGAAAGATCTTGCTGATATCCTTCGTGAATTTTTCCCCATTGAAGACTATACGAAAAAAAACTTTATTCTTGATCTTCAGGATATTTCTTATGGTGAGCCGCGATTTTCTGAGTGGGAATGCATAGACAAGAAACTCACCTACCAGTTCCCAGTCTATCTTAAGGTAAAACTTACAAATCTCCGTAATAATAAAGAAAAAATCCAGAATGTATACTTCCTCAATTTACCGAAGATGACCAGCAGAGGGACATTCATAATCAATGGAATTGAAAGAGCAGTTATTAGCCAGATTGTAAGAGCTCCGGGAGTCTACTTCACTGCAGAAGCAGATAAAAATACTGGAGCAACTGTTTTTAATGCTGAAGTCAGGCCGTACATTGGAGCGTGGCTTGATTTCACCATTTCAAAGCATAATCTTATTGAGGCGAAAATAAACAAAAAACGTAAATTTTACGCGACGTCCCTCCTTAGATCCTTCAAAAACCTGCCTGATAACGAACTCCTGAAACTCTTCCCAAGCCTTGACCAGGAACTTATCAATAAGTACATTGTCCCTACTTTAGAAAAAGATGGGCAAAAGTCAAAAGACGAGGCAGTTTTGGAAATTTACAAAAAACTGAGACCAGGAGAGCCATTAGTTCTATCTACAGCGTATGACACGCTTGAAAATCTGTTCTTCAACCATAGGCGATACACACTTTCAGATATTGGTCGTTACAAGATTAACAGAAAGTTTAGCATAGATATCCCTCTGGACCAGGAACACTTTGTTTTAAGTCTGGATGATGTGACAAGGATTATCTCGTACCTTATTCTTCTCACTGAGGGTAAGGGCGAATTTGATGACATTGATCATCTATCCAACAGGCGCTTACGAACCGTTGGAGAACTTGTTGCAATGTATGGCATTCGTGTCGGTATGGTACGAACAGAGAGAGATATTAAATCCCGTATGAGTATGACATCTACGGAAGATGACGTAACTCCCTCTCAAGTTATTAATAGCAAATCCTTAATATCTACAACGAACTCGTTCTTCAGAACTAGCCAGCTCTCTACCATTGTTGATCAGACAAACCTTTTGTCGGAGGCAGATAATCTTAGGCGATTAACAGTTGGTGGTCCTGGGGGTATTAAGAAAGAGCGTGCTTCATTTTCCATTCGTGATATTGCAGCTTCACAATATGGACGCATTTGTCCCATTCGATCCCCGGAAGGACCCAATATCGGTGTGGTGACATATCTTGCAATGTTTGCCCGGGTAAATAAATTTGGTTTTATTGAGAGCCCATATCGAAAAGTTGAAAAGGTTAAACAAGGGGGAGTGTCGAAGGTCCGAGTCACTGATGAAATTGTATACATGCAAGCCGATGATGAGGAAAGGAAGTTTATCACACACAATGGTGTGCGAATTGATGAAAAAGGTTTCATTACCGATAAAAGGGTTACTGCCCGATACAACGGCGATATCACTGAAGTTCCTGTGGAGAAAGTTGATTATATTGACATGTCGCCTCGTCAGGTATTTGGACTTGCTGCAGCGCTTATTCCATTTCTTCAGCACGATGATGCGCAACGTGCCCTTATGGGTACACATATGATGTGTCAAGCCGTTCCACTGGTAAAGGCGGCCTCTCCCTATGTGGGCACTGGCCTAGAGGAGTCTATCGCAAGTATTATGGGTAGAACCATTTCTGCGAGTGAAGAAGGAGAGGTTGAGTATGTTGACGGAAAAACGGTTCGCATCAAAGGGGCTTCCGGGAAGAGACATGAGTACAAGCTTGAGCGATATTTCCGGACAAATAAAGATGTGGTATTTGACCAAAGACCACTCGTGACACTTGGCCAGAAAGTGCATAAGGGAGATGTCATTATCGACGGGCCTTCAACTCAACAGGGTGAGCTTGCCGTTGGCCAGAATCTTGTTGTTGCCTATGCGTCGCTTGACGGGCTTGGTTTTGAAGATGGGTTTGTGATATCTGAACGACTGGTGAAACAACATCTTTTGACCTCAACAGTCATGGAAGAATATATCGCAGATATTGTTGACACAAAACTTGGTCCAGAGGAACTTACGAGAGATATTCCCCACGTTCGGGAAGAAATTCTAGCAAATCTGGATTCTACAGGGCTTGTTACTGTCGGAGCTGAAGTTGAAGCAGGAGATGTTCTTGTTGGTAAAGTCGCACCAAAAGGAGAAAAGGAGCTCAGTGCTGAAGAACGACTTCTTCGCGCAATTTTTGGTGAAAAGGCAAAGGATGTGAAGGATACCTCATTGCGCATTCCATATGGAAAAAAAGGTGTGGTTGTTGATGTCAAGATAATTGATGCAAAGAAAGAACCCAATGAGCTTGATCCAGGTATCATCAAACGCATTATTGTGACTGTGGCTCAAATGAGGAAGATTAAGGTTGGAGATAAGTTGGCTGGTCGTCATGGAAACAAGGGAGTTATTTCAAAAATTCTTCCTGAGCACGATATGCCATATCTTGAGGATGGAACACCTGTTGATATGGTAATCTCACCACTATCAGTTATCTCACGTATGAATTTGGGACAACTGTATGAAACAATGCTTGGGATTGCTGGGGAAAAGCAAAAGCAAAAGTATCGATTAGCTGTTTTTGAAAAGATCAGTGAAGATTTTATAAAGTCAGAACTTAAAAAAGTTGGCATGCCTGTAGATGGAAAATCCGAACTTTATGATGGTCGTACAGGAGTAGCATTTGAAAAGCCTGTATTGGTTGGTGTGGGCTATATCCTCAAACTTATACACATGATTGAGGATAAATTCCATGCTCGTTCAACTGGTCCATACTCACTTGTAACCCAACAGCCTCTTGGCGGGAAGTCACAGATGGGAGGACAAAGATTCGGCGAGATGGAAGTATGGGCTTTGGAGGCTCACCAGGCTCCATATACTCTTCAGGAAATGCTTACGGTCAAAAGTGACGATGTTCAAGGAAGGCGTAAGGCATTTGAAGCCATCATTAAAGGTATCGACATTCCACAATCAACTATTCCAGAGTCATTCAATGTTCTGGTTAAAGAACTGAATGCTCTTGGTCTTGACGTTAAACCAGTCGTATAACCATGATAGATACACAAGAAACAGGAAAAAAAGACTTCACCATGGGAGACTTTTCCGGTCTTAAGTTAATGCTGGCATCACCGGAAACTATCATCAACTGGTCATATGGGGAAGTGTTAAAGCCAGAGACTATTAACTATAGAACTTTTAAACCAGAAAAAGATGGTCTGTTTGACGAGCGAATCTTTGGCCCGACAAAAGACTACGAATGCTATTGTGGTAAGTACAAAAGAATCCGCTATAAAGGAATTGTCTGTGACCGATGTGGGGTTGAAATTACTTCAAGTGCAGTGCGGCGTGAACACATGGGTCATGTTAAACTCGCAACACCGGTTGCGCATATCTGGTACTTCAAAGGAGCCTCAGCGCCATTAAGCACACTCCTTGGTATTACTGCTGCAAACCTTGAGCGCGTGATCTATTTTGCTTTATACCTTGTCAAGAACGTCCATGAAGATGGCAGAGTAATTGCTGAAGAACGGATGAATGCAGTCAAAGAAAAAGAACTTGAGGAGATTGCACAGTGGCACAAAGGAGAAGAAGCCCGTATTAAAGTGGAAGAAGAAGATGCGACCAGTAAAGCACAGGCAAAAATGAAAAATAAGGATCAGCTCGATTTGACGCTTCACGAAATTCAATTTAAATTTAGAGAACGTTACACAGCTCTTACCCAGCAGTTCACGGATAAGAAAACCGAGAAGGAAATTTTCTATGAGAGGATGGCTAAGGTTATAAAAGGAGCCAAACCTATTGAGACTATCGAGGAGGAGGACTACCTGTTCCTTAAGAGTATTGAAGCGCATGAGTTTCTTACCGTTGGCATGGGATCGGAAGTACTTCTTGATGTTTTGGCAGCTCTGGATATTAAGGAAGAATATGCCAAGGTTATGAAGAAGTTAACAAAGATAAAAGGGGATAAACGCAAAAAACTCCTGAAAAAAGCACGCCTCCTGGAAGCGCTTATGAAATCCAAGATTGAACCGAAATGGATGATTATGATTGTCCTTCCAATTATTCCTCCGGACTTGCGGCCAGTTGTACAACTGTCGGGGGGAAAATTTGCAACATCGGATTTAAACGACTTTTATCGGCGGGTGATTAATCGAAATAACAGATTGAAGCATCTCATTGAACTTGGAGCGCCAGAAATTATTCTCAGGAATGAGAAGAGAATGCTTCAAGAAGCTGTTGACTCTCTTATCGACTTGTCGAAATCTCGTGGATCACAAAGAACCATTCGGGCAAAGGCGCTGAAATCTTTATCAGATATTTTAAAGGGAAAGCAGGGGAGGTTTAGACAGAATCTACTTGGGAAGCGTGTTGACTACTCTGGAAGATCGGTTATTATTGGTGGCCCTAATCTTAAACTGCATCAATGTGGTCTACCAAAGGAGATGGCTATTGAACTCTTTAAGCCATTTCTTTTGCGCGAAGTAATTATTCGTGGTCTTGCACAGAATATTAAGAGTGCAAAAAACTTCCTTGAAACAAAAGATCCAATTGTCTATGATATTCTGGAAGAAATTACAAAAGATCATCCTGTCCTTCTCAATCGTGCTCCAACCCTGCATAAGCTATCTGTGCTTGGATTCTACCCAGTTCTCATAGATGACTATGCTATTCAACTGCACCCAGTCGTATGTGGCGGATTTAATGCTGACTTTGATGGAGACCAAATGGGTGTCTATGTCCCTCTTTCTCAAAACGCAATTCGCGAAGTAAAAGAGAGAATGATGCCGTATCAGAATCTCCTTAAACCTTCAGATGGCGCTCCTATTATGGTTCCTAATAAGGAAATGGCCTATGGTTGCTATTATCTAACTTCTATTAATGCCAACTACGCAGACAAAAAAGATGAAGAACTTGAGTACTTTAAAGACGAAAATGAAGCATTACTTCGGTATGTAAAGACAAATCTAAAACTTCGAGAACCAGTATTTGTGCGTCTTAACAATGAGATTGTGAAAACAACAGTGGGAAGACTGATTTTCAACCAGCAGCTTCCTGAAGAGATGCGATTTATGAATAGCGAAGTGCGAGGGGCAGATTTAAAGGAGATTGTCATTAAAGCAGTCAAAATTTTTGAAGGAAATGAAGAAAGAGTCGCTGAGCTTATTGATCGATTAAAAGAACTTGGCTTCTGGGCAGCTACGCGCTCAGGAGGAGCGTCATTCTCGGTTTTTGATAACAGCATTGTCCCTGATAAGAAAAGCATCATTTCTGAGGCAGAGAAAAAGGTTGGAGAAATCGAGAAAAACTTCTTCAAGGGTCTCATTACAGAAGAAGAAAAAAAGAGATTGTCAAACAATATCTGGATTGAAACAACAGAATTGCTTGCGGATAAAACATGGAATGCTATAGATGATGAAAATCCGGTAAAAATTATTATCAAATCTGGAGGCGCCCGTGCCTCAAGAGAGCAGCTTAAACAGCTTTCTGCCATGAAAGGTCTTGTTGTGGATCCTTTGGGTAAGATTATTGAGGTTCCTACAAAGTCAAACTATCGTGAAGGATTATCTGTGCTTGAATATATTACCAACGCTCGTGGTGCTCGAAAAGGTCTTATTGATACAGCTCTCAAAACTGCAGATGCCGGTTATCTAACCAGAAGACTTGTTGATGTCTCGCACGATGTTATTATCAGAGAAATTGATTGCAAGGCAGATCAGGGATTTCTCATTACGCGCGATGGAGACAGGGGTGATAAATTTATTCAAAGAATTAAAGGGAAGATCTTAGCCAAACCTGTTAAAGATGCCAAGAAAAAGACCCTTCTCAGAAGAGATGAGCTTTTAACAGCAGAGGCGCTTGCCATTATTGAAGAGCACGCTGTAGACAGAGTTGAGGTAAGATCACCGCTTTTTTGCAATACTAATTACGGTTGTTGTGCAACATGCTACGGAATAAATCTAGCAACAAGCAAGATGGTGGAGATTGGAACCCCTGTTGGTGTTTTAGCAGCCCAGTCTATCGGGGAACCTGGCACGCAACTTACCATGAGGGTAAAACATTTTGGTGGTATTGTTGTTGCAGACGTAACACAAGGATTGCCACGTGTAGAGGAGCTTTTTGAGGCAAGAACGCCGAAAATATTATCTCCGATTTCCGATATTTCAGGCAAAGTTAATATTCAGGAAGACACTGAGAAAGATCTTTACATCGTGAGGATCACGTCAACAGATAAAAGTAAGGAAGTTCGGGAGTTCCTTCTACCAACAAACAGAAAACTTACTGTTCAAGATGGCCAGCTTATTGCAGCAGGCCAGAAGCTTTGTGAAGGATACCTAGATATTCGCGAAATTCTAGCGATAAAAGGGCTGAAAGAGGCGCAGATGTACCTTTTGAATGAAATTCAGAAGGTTTATGAATCCCAAGGAATAGGCATCCATGACAAGCACTTTGAAGTAATTATTCGGAAGATGAGCGATAAAATTATTATTGACAGCGAAGGAGACACGAAATTTGTTCTTGGTGAGACAATCTCCCGGTACCAATTTGATCGAGAGAACAAGAAAGTGCTAGCTCAAGGTGGTCAGCCCGCAATTGGCAGAGTATCAATCCTCGGTGTATCACGCGCAGCAATCTATTCCGATTCATGGCTTTCAGCAGCGTCATTTCAACATACTACAACTATTCTTACCCAGGCGTCATTGCGTGGGCAGGTCGATAGTCTACTTGGATTAAAAGAAAATGTTATAATTGGGAGACTGATTCCAGTCACTGAAGATCTACTCAATCAATATTACGGCAGTAGTGTACAGGGGGAAACACCACTTGTTGAAGGCACAGAAACAGTTGATGCCGGTTCGGTGGTGTCGGAAGAGGAGGAGAATAAAAGCGCAGAAAGTGTAGAGGCTGTAGAGCGCGTTGAAGGATAGAC
>MFZT01000016.1:476-13206 GCA_001789515.1 Candidatus Roizmanbacteria bacterium RIFCSPHIGHO2_02_FULL_43_11 | reverse complement strand
CACCTAGTTACAACTAATTATAACTAATTTATGCCAACCATTAATCAGGTACTACGTATCAGGCGAAAGAAAAAGGCACGAAAGCTTAATGCAGCTGCGTTAAAACACGTATTTAACAGTGTTAAAAGACGTAGATCGCCCCATGAAAGCCCGTTTAAAAGGGGTGTCTGTACTATAGTTAGAACGATGACACCTAAAAAGCCCAATTCAGCGCTTCGAAAAGTTGCGCGAGTCAAGCTGTCAAACGGAGCAGAGATCACGGCGTATATTCCGGGTATCGGTCACAATCTTGCTGAACACGCAGTCGTGATGGTTAGAGGAGGAAGAGTGAAGGATCTACCAGGTGTCAAGTACCATATTGTCCGGGGTGTTTATGATACCCAAGGTGTCCAAAAAAGGAGCACATCGCGCTCAAAATATGGTGCTCGAATGGATAAAAAATCACATTAATACTTAATAACGCTTATGCCTAGACGCGGATATAAAAAACCAACGATATCAAAAGATCCAGTTTATAACAGCCACGAAGTTGCAAAACTGATTAACTATTGTATGAGGGATGGCGAGAAAACCGTTGCTCAAAGAATGGTATATCGGGCTCTGAAGAAGATTCACGAAAACGCTTTAGACCCGGTTGATGTGCTTGATAAGGCAATTCAAAATGTTTCACCAGAAAAAGAAGTTCGCCCCCGCAGAGTTGGTGGTGCCTCATATCTTGTACCTGTTGACACTCGTCATGAACGTAAGTTGTTTCTAGCATTAGCATGGATTATTAATGCTGCGAATGGTCGATCAAACAAGCAGTACAAATCCTTTGATCAAAAGCTTTACGCAGAACTTATGGATGCTTACCAGAATCAAGGTGACGCAATAAATAAAAAATTGCAAGTAGAAAAGCTTGCGGCAGCAAATAAAGCTTTTGCACACTTTAATTGGTGAGGGGTAGAAGTATAGAGGGATAGAGAGCATAGAGGGCGTAGGGATGAATAATCTGCATTTTGCTCTTGTTCACTAGTTCAACAAGTTCACCTAGTTAAAACTAGTTACAACTAATTTTCTGTGGCTCAACAAAGTATCGTAACAAAAGATAGAACAAATGATCCGGAAAAAATCCGTAATATCGGTATTATTGCTCACATCGATGCGGGTAAAACTACCACAACCGAGAGGATTCTCTTTTATACAGGGCGAAGCTATAAAATCGGCAATATAGATGCGGGTGATACCCAGATGGATTGGATGGAGCAGGAGCGTGAACGAGGTATTACCATAGTCTCTGCAGCAACAACAACGTTTTGGAGAGATGTAAGAATTAATATTATTGATACACCTGGCCATGTTGATTTTACAGCAGAAGTTGAGCGCTCTTTGAGGGTACTTGATGGAGCAGTTATGGTTTTTGATGCTGAGGAAGGAGTCCAGGCGCAGTCTGAAACAGTATGGAGGCAAGCGGATAAATATAATGTTTCACGTGTTGTCTTTATTAACAAGATTGATAAACTTGGAGCAGATTTTGAAAAAACGCTCGAACAAATTCGCACACGCTTTGCCGTACAAGCAATTCCCTTGGTCTATCCTATAGGGGTTGAATCTTCATTTAAGGGGGTTGTAGACATTATTACTCAAAAAGCCTTTCTCTGGGATAAAGACGAAAAAGGTACAGAATATACCATTACAGAGATTCCAGATGAGCTTAAGGATATTATTGCAAAATATCGAGCAGAAATAGTTGAGGCAGCAGCAGAAGCAGATGATGCTTTACTTGAAAAGTTTCTTGCAGGTGAAGAACTTTCGGCCGAGGAAATAAAAAAAGGTGTTCGGGCAGCAACCATAGCGTATAAAATAGTACCTGTTTACACAGGAACATCGTTAAGAAATAAAGGTGTCCAACCAGTCCTGGATGGAGTTGTTGACTATTTACCATCCCCGAAGGACTTAGGGCAGATTTCTGGTAAGAATCCTAAAACAGGTGAGGAAGTACTAAGAAAACTTACGAAAGACGATCCTCTTACAGCACTTGCATTCAAAATCCAACTTGATCCCCATGTTGGTAAACTCACATATGCACGTATATACTCCGGCATTCTGAAAGCAGGCTCTTATGTTTACAACGTTACAGAAGGGCAAAGAGAACGTGTTGGCAGAATTCTTCTTATGCATGCAAATCAGCGTGAAGAAATAGACAGCGCATATGCAGGAGAAATTGTTGGGCTTATTGGTCCAAAAAACACAGGAACAGGTGACACTCTTGTTGATGAAGCGCATCAGATAGTCCTTGAGGAAATTTCTTTCCCTGATCCTGTCATCTCTATGGCTATAGAACCAAAGACAAAGTCTGATCAGGAGAAGCTATCGACTGTGCTCCAAAGACTGTCAGATGAAGACCCGACGTTTCAGGTGAAAGTAGATCATGAAACTGGCCAGACCATCATTTCTGGTATGGGAGAGCTACATTTGGAGATACTTGTTGACCGTATGAAGAGGGAAATGGGGATGGATGTCAATGTTGGCAAACCACAGGTAGCGTATCGGGAAACTATTTCAAAAACTGCTGAGGCAGAGGGAAAGTATATTCGTCAAAGTGGTGGACGCGGGCAATATGGTCACTGTTTTCTTCGCCTTGAACCACGAGGTCGTGGGGAAGGTTTTGAGTTTGTTAATGCTATCAAAGGAGGTGCCATTCCTTCAGAATTCATTCCATCCGTTCAAAAAGGTGTCATTGAAGCTATGGAGAAAGGTGTGCTCCTCGGTTATCCAATGACAGATATGAAAGTCACACTATATGATGGGACGTTCCATGATGTTGACTCGTCAGATATGGCGTTTAAGATTGCCGGCTCAATTGGGCTGCAAGAAGGTTCAAAGAAAGCGGGGCTCACTCTTCTTGAGCCCATCATGAAAGTTGAGGTTACTATTCCTGAAGAATTTATGGGAACGGTGATTGGAGATCTTTCAAGCCGTCGAGGTCGTGTTCAGGGTACAGAAAAGCATGGTAATTCCGTTGTCATTACGGGACTTGCGCCCCTTTCTGAGCTTTCCGGATATGTAACAACAATTCGATCGTTAACACAAGGTCGTGGAAATCCATATATGGAACCTGCTCATTATGAGGAAGTTCCGCAAAATGTGTTAGCAAAGCTGAAATCCGTACGTATTTAGAAGCCATATCAAGGCTATGAACGATGTTGTTGACACAATCAGTGTCTTGGTACGACTTTTATGTGTACACTTTGGATATGCTTAAACTTACATTAGGTCTTCTCTTACTCCTAGTTGCTGCTGGAATAATAATTACGGTACCTCCGTCAAATATATATATCATCATCCTTCTATGCTTCTTGGTTGCAACAGGTGCGGGGTGCTTGCTCTGGAATTTTTTACCATTGAAGACAAGTTTTCTCATTGAATTAGCGATCGGAGCCTTTGGATCACTCTATCTAATTCAGGCACTAGACTTCCCTAACACACTCATCCTTCTTGCCCTTCTGCTTGCTCTTGGTATCTATATAAGGACATGATATAATGAACATATAAGCGCTGTGACAATCCAAACTTCATACACACACGAAGATATTAAAGGATCCTTCCTTTATCGATTCACAGAAAAGGCGATGCCTATTTTGGTATGGCTGACTATTACCATGCCAATCTGGCTTTCCCCATTCCATCCTGCAGTAGCTGCATATTTTATACTCGCCTTCTTTATCTATTTTTTGTACAAAACGGTTAAAACAGCATACTTTGGTGTTATTTCACTACGGCTTCTGCAAAGTGCTGGGAAAATTCAATGGAGTGAACTTCTTCATGACATTCCTGAACATGCAAAACTTGAGCACTATGTTATGGTTGTGACTGCAAGTGCTTCAACAGAAAAGCTCACACATACTTTGGAGCATATCCAGTCCCAAGTGTATGACCATTCCAAAATACATGTCGTGCTTGCTATGGAAGCACGAGGAGGGGAAGAAGCAAAGGAAAGAAGTCACCAGATTCATGCAAAGTATAAGGGTATATTTGGTGGCTTACTTACAACATTTCATACATTAACTTCTGGTGAGGTCATTGGAAAGGCAAGTAATGCTACATTCGCATGCAAGGAAATATCAAAACACATTCGTCGTCGGCACCTGAAGCCAGAAAATGTCTTGATTACAATTTGTGATGAGGATAGTCTTCTGCCGACACAATATCTGGCCTACCTGACATATAAATTTTTGAAAGAGGCTGAACAAAAGTATTGTTTCTTTGCAGCACCTGTCCTTTTGTATAATCACTTCTGGAAACTCCCTTTCCCTGTGCGCATGCAAATGACTCTCAGTTGTGTTGCACGACTTGCATTCTTATCCATGCGCGATGACTTTATTCAAATTTCAACCTACTCGACAAATTTGTGGCTCTTGGAGAGTATTCATTATTGGGATGTTGATATCATACCTGAAGATTGGCATATCTATATGCAAGCCTTTTATACATTAGGGGAGAAGGTGAAAACGGTTCCTATCTATATGCCTATTGTTCGAGACGGTGTTCTTGGACCATCTTTAAGAAAGACGCTCAAAGCCCGATATGAACAAGAAAAACGGTGGGCGTGGGGTGCTACGGACGTTCCCTATGCAGTGGCACGATTCTTCAATAGTCCACATATAAATTTTTGGACAAAACTGCGCAGACTTTTGTATCTTATGGAAGTGCACTTTATGTGGCCAACAGCTTTTTTTATACTCACACTCAGTGCCTCAATCCCCTCTATGGTTAATGAAAGTTTCGAAAGGACTGTGATGGGGTTTCTTCTCCCAAAATTAGCAGCGACAATCTTGACAATTGCAACATTCTTTCTCATTTTTGCCATATATTTTGACTACAGCCTGCGTAAGCGGGTCAATATTGAAACTGGTTGGAAGAACATTCCTATGCTGTTTATTCAGTGGTTCTTTATGCCTGTTGTGTCATTCTTTTTTTCATCACTACCAGCACTGGAGTCGCATACACGGATGCTGTTGGGGAAGAAATTGGAGTATCGGGTGACGGAAAAGGTGGGATAAGTAGAGGGATAGAGGGATAGAAATGGGAATCTTGACGAAATTTTATGGTTTTGTCCTTGGAAACATGTGAGGAATAAGAGACTAATATAATTACCTTCTAGCATGGAAAGCCCACACATTCTATACCTCTACCCTCCTATCCTTCTACATCCCCTCCCCCCCAAAAATCAAATTTGCCGAAGTATCAGTAACCCCGATTCCCACATGTGTCCACTGACTATCAAGTTGATTTGCGTTGTGCCCTGGGCTCTGTGCAAAAACCCACTCAATCAAATGTACTCCGTTTAAAGGTCCTCCATAGTAAGAATTTTCTCCAAGTCTGCGGTAGCCAAGCTGTTGAAATCCATCGCCACTGTCAAGATATGCATTAAATCCAGAATGTTTATCTGTGGAACCAATACTTTTAAAGTGCTCTGCACGCTGTTGTGCATAAGTAGCGAGTGTATTATCCCAATTAAGAGACTGCTTTCCGTTAATACTGCGATAGTTGTTCAGAGAATTGAATAACTCCTGTGGGGTTGTCATAACAGCATCATTTCCCACTTTGATGGTATAGGTTACGTCGTCAACCTTTTCTGCAACACCCCAAGGGGAGCTATCTTGTGGCTTAATGGTCTTCTTGCGTGCGACTAACGAAATAGTTGGTGAAGGTGAAATTATCAATGTCGGCTCAGGAGTGGGTGTCGGCACGGAGCTGATAAATAATGAAGCGGCCTTATACGATGTGAGCGACTGGGATAGGGTAAGCAGGTGGTCTCGATTCATTGCAATCCCAACTCCAAGGTAAAGTGTGGCGATGAGTGCAATTCCACTGTATAAAATGTTGTGTGAAGAAACCCTTTTCATATGTGAGCCTGCAAGAGTGTCTGTACCTGATCCCAGTTGACTATATTCCACCACGCATCAATATATTCAAGCCTCCGATTCTGATATGTAAGGTAATACGCGTGCTCCCATACATCAAGGGCAAGGATAGGATTCTTTCCTTGCGACAATGGCGAGTCTTGATTGGCAGTACTCATAATCTCTAAGGCGCCATCATTAACCACAAGCCATGCCCAGCCACTCCCGAAGCGAGTAGTGCATGCCTGTGAAAATTCAGTTTTAAAATTCTCGAACGAGTCAAAGGTTTTTTGTATAAGCTCTGCAACTTTACCTTCAGGTCTTTTGCCAGAGTTTGGCTTCATGAGAGTCCAAAACAATGAATGGTTTGCATGACCTCCTCCATTATTTCGCACAGTAACACGAATGTCTTCGGGAATAGCCTCAATGTTTGAGATAAGCTCTTCTACGGACTTCTCCTGCAAGGCTGGATATTTCTCAAGGGCACCATTAAAGTTGGTTACGTATGCAGCGTGATGCTTGTCATGGTGGATCTGCATGGTTTGCTTATCAATAAAAGGTTCGAGAGCATCATATGCGTACGGTAAATCAGGGACAGTGTACATAGGTGTGAAGCAAACTGATAAATATGAAGTCATTATAAATTGTCATCAGATTGATTTCAAGTTTGTTGTGCTTTGGTATACTAACTCTATGAAGTTTATCTGGAATGCACCAATACTGATTGGGATTTCGTGGCTCTTTATAGGGGCTGCGCTACTTGTTTCATTAAAAACCCTTCCACCGCAAATACCACTTTTCTATTCACTTCCTACACCTTCATCTCAAGTTGTCAGTATATACTATCTTGCAATATTGCCTGGAATTGCACTGCTGTGTGTTTTTTTAAATAGCTTTGTCTTGAAAAGAGTATTTCAGGATAATGTGTTTGGACAACATATCATTGATAGTGCAAATGCGGCAGTTATTGGCATAACAACATATATTTTTGTAAGGATACTCTTACTTATATCATGACACAGATCACTCAAGGTGTGCTTGCCTTTTTCATCTCACTAGCAATAGCGTTCCTTGCAACTCCTGGTGTCATCCGGCTTGCGTTCAAGCTGAATCTTGTTGATGACGCAAAGAAAAGGAAGCATCCTGCTCATACGCATACAGGAGTTATACCAAGAGCTGGGGGTCTTGGTATATATCTTGCCATTCTCTTAAGCAGTTTGGTATTTCTGACATTCAACCAAATTGTTATTGGAGTGCTCATTGGAGCCACAGGCATTGTCATACTGGGTCTTATAGATGATCGTATTGATTTGCCACCTGGTATGAGGCTCATGGCACTTTTTGCCATTGTCTTTCTTGTGATATTTTCCGGATTAGGTGTGCCGTATATTACGAATCCTTTAGGTGGTGTTATACGATTAGATCAGGTCACGTTGACATATCAGATATTTGGACAAGAGAAGCATTTCTTGCTTTTAGCAAATATATTTGCTCTGCTGTGGATAACTGCGATAATGAATTTCGTCAATTGGAGCAAAGGGGTTGACGGGCAACTGCCTGGATTTGTAGGAATTTCAGCAATCATATTAGGGATCTTGGCAATGCGCTTTTCTTCACACGAAATTTCAAATCTTCAGGTAGCCCTCCTTGGTTTTATTGTAGGCGGAGCATTTTTGGGGTTTCTACCGTGGAATTTTTATCCTCAGAAAATCATCCCTGGATTTAGCGGAGGGACTTTAGGCGGGTATTTTCTTGGCATACTTTCAATATTATCCTGGGGCAAACTTGGTACCATGGCGCTTGTGCTTGGAATGCCATTAGTAGATGCATTATATACGATAGCACGACGGGTAATCGAGGGAAAATCACCACTCAAAGGAGATGATAAGCATTTTCATCATAGACTTCTCAATATTGGCTGGGGGAGAAGGCGGATTGCTGTATTCTACTGGACAGTTTCTCTTGTCTTTGGCATAGCCGCGCTATTTTTTGAACAAGAGCAGAAATTTCTTGCCTTTTTAGTAGTATGCGTAATGCTTGCATGCTTCATAATAATCATCAACACAATCAAGGAGAAGGTTGAAGTGTAGGCTTGGACTCATTCTGTTTTGACGTGTATTGTGCGAAAATCCATCCTTGTTTCCCGTTCTCATATTCGATCTTGTACCAACCTGACTGTTCTTCCAAAACATTGAATGTTTGTCCAGGTTTAACCTTTGCTGCTTCTGAGGCAAAGAGCGTTGGTTCAGCGCGAACTCTCAGCCATCCAGTATCTGTTTGATTGATAGAAACAACAAGCTTCTGTTCAGTTTCTTTTTTTTGGACAGAAGCTTCATCAGTTGCAATATCATCGGGCTTTTTTTCAACCTTTTTGTGTGAAGGGTCAATGGCAAGTTTGTACTCTGCAACGACCTTAAATCCTGACGACACTTTTATTTTTTGGCTACGCCTGAAAAACCCGGGGCTGAAGACTGAAAGTTCGTGATCTCCTTTTGAGATGTTAGAGAGTATGAGTGGGGCAATCCCCTGTTCTTCATCATCAAGAAAAACGATACTACCATCAGGATATGTTTGCACCTCAATTTGGCCAGAATCGGGTTTGGTATTTTCTGTTCTATTCTCCTTCGTAAGGGGGAGGACTGTCAAAATAACACCAGAGGATGTTAAATCGTTTGTCCCGATCTCTCTACTCACAAACGTGCGTGCGTTTTTATAAACTGAAATTTTTCCTTCCCATGTGCCTGAAGAAGAAGCATCAGTATCATCCGTGATGAGTTTCAGTATATACTCCCCCCCAGCAAAAGATGCTTCATAGGGGGTTTTACCTGAGGGTTTACCATTGACTAGGATACTTGCACTTGGAGAGGATATGATTTGAAGGCGACCTTCTGCTGCACTTCGTGACAAAAAAACATAGCGAATAACTATGCCAAGGCCGAAGAGCGCAAAAAGCATTGCCAGAAAAAGGAGCTTTTTCTTCATGAGTGGCTATATTATAGTGCATGGGGGTCTTTGCGGCAAGATTTCGTAAATATTTCATAAAAACCTGCTACCATATCTGCATATGACTAAGTTTGTCTGTTCTTCTTGCGGTTATACATCTGTTTCATGGTATGGAAAATGTCCACAATGTAAGGAATGGAATACACTGAAGGAATTTAAAGAACTTGGAAAAGGAAGAGGAAGAAGGGGCGAGTTTAAAGAGGCTTCGTTTGCTCCCCTTACTTCTGTTCAAGCAGCCTCACATGAAAGGGGAGAAACAGGTTTGCATGAATTTGACCGAGTTATTGGGGGAGGGTTTGTCAAAGGTGAAGTTATGCTCATAGCTGGTGAGCCTGGCGTTGGTAAATCAACTCTATTGCTTAAAATTCTTGAACAATCTCCTGCTTTGTATATTTCAGGAGAAGAATCTGGTCAACAGATTAAGCAACGTGCAGATAGACTTGCTGTTGACCTATCGAAACTTCATGTATCTTCTGATATAGAAATTGCTGGAATAATTCAAGCTCTTAAGAATAGTGAGATACCCTTTGATATTGTTGTCATCGACTCAATCCAAACAATGTTTTCTGCACATATTGACTCCCCAATGGGAAGTGTTGCGCATATTAAGGAGGTAACTTCGCGTTTGGTTGAGTATGCAAAAAGAAGTGGAAAAGTTGTCATTATTGTCGGGCATGTTACGAAAGAGGGCGATATTGCAGGGCCAAAAACTCTCGAACACTTGGTTGATTGTGTCCTGTATCTGGAAGGTGATAAATTGTCCAGATTTCGGATTCTTCGTGCTCATAAAAATCGTTTTGGGCCGACAGATGAGGTTGGTGTGTTTTCTATGACAGAAAAAGGTTTGGCTGAGGTTGAAGAACCTTCTGAGCTTATTGAATCAACAACTGCTCAGGAACCTGGACGTGCACTTATAGTCTCTGTAGAAGGAAGCAGAGCACTTTTCTATGAGATTCAGAGCTTAGTTGTACCAACCCTCCTGACAATACCTCGGCGTGTTGTCTCAGGTGTAGACTATAACAGAGTGCAACTTCTTCTTGCTGTGATGCGCAAATACATGGGTTTGAAACTGGATGCATATGATATTTATGTTAGTGTTGTGGGTGGGTTAACAGCCAAAACTCCTGCGGCTGATTTAGGCATTGTAGTATCTATCCTCTCATCAATTGAGGGAAAAGCATTACAGGATAAGGCAGCGTGTATTGGAGAAATTGGACTCCTCGGAGAAATACGCAGCGTTTTTGGGCAGGAAAAAGTTTTGAAAGATGTAAAACGTTTTGGTTTGAGAACCATTTACTCGTCTAAAGACTTTAGCTCTGTGAGACAATTAAAGATGTTGCTATTCAAAACGTCGGAATATGTGGAAAAGGCGTAAATTTTTACTTCTGTCGGGCGTTGCATTGATATTTATCCTCCTCTCTTTAGTAAACATCTCATCACAGATCTATACCTTTTCATCAAGAGCACAGACCCCTGTAATGATGAAATCTATTGTGCAAAACTCTGTTGAACCAATACCGATTGACAGCACAAAATTGCCCAGATGTGTTACAGATGGTGAATACCTACTGCAACCGGACGGGCAGGTATGCTACGCCAGGTTTATATGTATCTTGGGTAAGGAACATATTCTTCAAAACCAAAACTGCGGGTCATTGAATGAGCATATACAACAGGCTGCTGCATTATGTGGATGTTCCTAAAAATCATCTCAAAACTCTGAAGTGCTTATGATTTCTGAAAATAGGCTTCGTATAGTGCTCCTCCGATGAAGATGTATAGCAACACCGTATACCAAAAAGGCACAGATGGGGAAAGACCCAGTACAAACGCAAGTGCTTGAATGACCACGGGACCGGTTGCAGCATGCAAAGCAATTTTCTCAACAGAGGAAAAAGTGAGTCTTTTATGCTTAACAAAAAATGAAAGTACGATATGGTAGATCGCTGCAGCAATAGTAAGAGTGATAAAATAGGAAATTCCAAAGGTTGGGATGCCAAGGAGAATCGCAAATGAAATAGCGGCGAGGATAAATGACCAATATGAACGTAGTAATTTCTGTGCAGAGAGGGAAATATCCCCGACTTTCTCCTTTGTAAGCATGATGGTTTTTCCCGTTGGATAGCGATAATCATAGGTAACACCTCCGTATCTGATGTATGTTGTCCGCTCAGTAAATAAGATAAGTGCATCATACTCTAGCATCTTCTCTTTCTGGCCCTTTGGATCAATCACAACAAGAGGGCGGGGGTTATGTTCAAGCGGTGAAAAAAGTATAAATGGGTGATCAATATTGGTTGATAATCTACCAAGTGGATGTATCGTCACAACAAGTTCTTCGGGATATGCAGATTCGATCTGTTTTACAGCTTCTTTCAGCGAAGACGGAGGGTACAAGCCCATAAAAAGAATTGCTTTAAAAAGCACAGAGAAAGCAATGAACAAAGCAATCATTCCCCAGAAATAGGTAAAGGAAAATGCAAAATGCACGGTACGAACTTTTGTATAATACGCGTCAAAAGGAATAAGCGAATGTTTGAACACATGAAAGAAGACCTTTAACCTTCTCATATCCTTGATAGTACACGATTAAACATGAAATGTTAAGATGTAAAATCCTTGCATTTTAGTGTTCTGTTCCGTATACTACGATCGTGCTGTGTTTTTATGCCCTGGAACATGACCCTAAGGCACAAAAACAGAGATGTTATTAATTTTGACAGACATATGGCAAAAGGTACATTTACAAGAACCAAACCACACGTCAATATTGGCACCATTGGTCATGTTGACCATGGAAAAACCACATTGACATCAGCGATTCACCACGTTCTTGCAAAAAAAGGGTGGGCTGAAGCGTTAAAATATGAGGATATTGATAAGGCTCCTGAAGAAAGGGAAAGAGGAGTGACAATCAATATTAACCACTCTGAATACGAAACAGCAAAACGACACTATGCTCACATCGATGCTCCAGGTCATGCCGACTACATCAAGAACATGATTACCGGTGCTGCCCAGATGGATGGCGCTATTCTTGTCGTATCTGCTCCTGACGGCCCAATGCCTCAAACTCGCGAGCATGTGCTCCTTGCCCGACAGGTTAACGTGCCTGCCTTGGTAGTCTTTATGAACAAAACCGATATGGTCTCAGATCCTGAGATCCTTGATCTTGTTGAAATGGAAATTCGGGACCTTCTCAATAAATATGAATATGACGGGGATAATGTCCCAGTCATTAAAGGATCTGCTCTCAAAGCCATTGAAGGTGATGCTGAGGCTGAACAAGCTATTCTTGACCTTATGAAAGCAGTTGATGACTTCATCCCGGATCCAGTGCGTGACACAGACAAGCCGTTCCTCATGCCTATTGAGGATGTCTTTACTATCTCTGGACGTGGTACTGTTGCAACAGGGAGAGTCGAACGAGGCATGATCAAAACGGCAGAAGAAATCGAAATCATTGGTCTTGGCAAAGATACAAAGAAAACAACCATAACGGGCATTGAGATGTTCCGCAAAACACTTGATGAAGGTCAAGCAGGTGATAATGTTGGGCTTCTTCTACGCGGTGTAGAGAAAGATGACCTTGAAAGAGGACAGGTCATTGCAAAGCCAGGCACAGTGACACCACACACGGAATTTGAGGCAGAGATATATGTCTTGAAGAAGGAAGAAGGCGGTCGTCACAGCCCATTCTTCAAAGGTTACCGACCACAATTCTATATCCGAACCACAGATGTAACCGGAGAGGTCACTTTGCCAGAGGGTGTAGAAATGGTTATGCCTGGTGACAATATCAAGATTACAGCAAAGTTGATCTACCCCGTTGCACTTGAAGA
>MFZT01000016.1:0-448 GCA_001789515.1 Candidatus Roizmanbacteria bacterium RIFCSPHIGHO2_02_FULL_43_11 | reverse complement strand
GGAAAGACTGTCGGAGCAGGAGTTGTTATAAAGGTAATAAAATAATCCAGTGCCGTTTTCTTGCTATAGACTTGGGCCTATGGCAAGAATTCGGTTTGGAATAGTTAGTTAAAGCACGTTGGAAATATGCCAAAAGGAAGGATCCGAATACGGCTCAAGTCATTTGATCACAGGCTCATTGATGAGACCTGTCAAAAATTGATTGATACAGCGACCAAAACCGGGGCATCCTTTCTTGGGCCTATTCCACTTCCTACTAAGTCTGAAAAATACGTTGTCCAAAAGGCCGCATTCATTGACAAGGACTCTCGGGAGTATTTTGGCCTTAAAACTCACAAACGTCTTATTGATATTGTTAACCCTACAAATCAAACGATTGATTCTCTCATGCACCTGGATCTTCCTGCTGGTGTGAGCGTCGAGGTCAAAATGAGCTAGCCCAGCCACA
>MFZT01000015.1:8535-8921 GCA_001789515.1 Candidatus Roizmanbacteria bacterium RIFCSPHIGHO2_02_FULL_43_11 | reverse complement strand
CTTGCGAATCCTGAACTAAGCGAGCCTTTTCATGCAATTGAATATGAAACTGATAAGCCTGTGCAACAATGGAGAATTGTCACAGCTACAATCCCGACGGTGACAGGAGTAGCAGCTCACTACAAGGCAAGGCTCGGCTATCAAAACGATGATAGACACGTGCTGTCCGTAGTAATTGAGCCCGATGCTGTGGCTACATATGCTATGGCAGATCACTTCTATGATAATAAAATTGTTAATGCGACAACTGCTTTACTAGCTCTTACTCAATCAATGACAAGGCGACCCATAATGCCCGGGGAGGAGTTTTCGTATCTAGACTGGGCTCAAATCGGGCCCCTATTAAATAGTGGGGCAGTAGTGCCAGGATTTGGCATAGATACACG
>MFZT01000015.1:698-8526 GCA_001789515.1 Candidatus Roizmanbacteria bacterium RIFCSPHIGHO2_02_FULL_43_11 | reverse complement strand
AGCTGCCAATATGGTGAGAATTGGCTTTCATCGAAAGCACTCCACGGGGTGGGAATATTTTTATAACCCTGATGATCCTATCCCTCAAATCGATGCGACGGCATATTATTCAACCGGCCCTGCCAGGACTGACTTTACCTTTACGAATATGGCAAATTGCTCCTTGTTCATTGTCCCCAAAGTTCAAATAATTCCTACTCATGATCCTGGACTAGGATATAACTCTTTGTATGACTCTACTGGACTACTTGTATTCTCTGTCACACTTCGCTACTCTCCTCCATCCCCAATTGAAGTTGCTATGATAGAGAAGGAGCTTGAAAAATTCCGAAACGCTCGAGGAATTTAATCTGTTTGTGCAGGGTGTGTTTACTTATAAACTACGCCTCTATTTACACATTACAATCGTCATATCAGGGCTTTAGTTCATCTGGAATTTCCTGGCATTTGTGTACATATTGAGCTGATTGTAAGCAAACAAAGTCCATGCACTAGTGACAAAACCAATAGTCATGTGCATATGCCTATTAGTAAATTTATTCAGCGCGGTGTAGCAAGAAATTTTGCGAGCCTAAAGGCCTATAGGAAAGGCGACTTCGAATTAAGGCCCTGTGACAATCTTCCGAACTCCGGAGGTTATTTGTGACCCCGACGGGAATCGAACCCGTGTTGCCAGGATGAGAACCTGGTGTCCTGGGCCTCTAGACGACGGGGCCTTGGCGCTATAGGAAGCGATGGTTGACAAAAATGGCAAGCTGGAGTATATTGTAGCACATAAAGCAGCGGCCATAGGGCCCTTTTTTTTTAACACATATGCCAGATACATATAAACTATCACAAGAAGGTTATGACAAGCTTGTCAGGGAACTTGATGAGCTAAAGAAAGGAAAACGACCAAAAGCAGTAGAGCGTCTTGCTGCTGCTCGTGCTATGGGTGATCTCTCAGAGAACAGCGAATATACAGCCGCAAGAGAGAATCTTACACTTGTTGATACGCGCATTGCTGAGATAGAGGCAGTTATGCACAATGTTGAAATTGTTCAGGTTCAAGCAAATAACGGAGCTGTTCAACTCGGCGACACTGTTCGTGTAAAAGTTGAAGACGGACATGAAGAATACTCCATTGTAGGAGAACTTGAGGCGGATATCGCAAAAAACCAGATATCTGACACCTCTCCAATTGGAAAAGCTTTGCTTGGAAGCAAAATCGGTGATACTGTCACAGTAGCAACTCCCGCCGGAGAGGTTGTCTATAAAATTGTTGAAATTAAGTAATAGAAATCATCTCAAAACCTCGATCATGTCTGCAACATCGATGCCCAAAATCCTGAAGGGCTGAACCTACCTGTTTAGAAGTCATTTCAAAATTTTAAAACCAAGATTTATCTAGAGGTGTGATATTTTAGCGTGATATAATCAATCTATGGCTCAGATAGATGAAATCAAGAAACAACGTCTAAAAAAACTTGAAGAAATTCGTCAAAAAGGTTGGCAGCCGTATGCATCATCCTTCGCAAAAGAGCTTCCTGTTAAGGAAGCACGTGAGAGAGAGGGTAAAATAGTTACAACTGCAGGCAAGGTAGTGTCTTTGCGTGAACATGGGAATATTATCTTTGGTGACCTGAAGGATGAATCAGGGAAAATTCAGCTTTTCTTCAAAAAAGATACTCTCGGAGATGGTGCTTATCATGACTTGCGACTTATTGATATTGGCGATATCCTTGGTGTTTGCGGTGAGGTGGCAAAAACCACCGCGGGGGAGATATCAATTATTCCATCATCGTATACATTACTCACAAAATCGATTCTTCCTCCACCGCATGAATGGTATGGCCTCAAAGACATTGAAACACGCTATAGGAAACGCTATCTTGACCTGCTTGTGAATGAAGATGAGAAACAGGTTTTTTTCACTCGCAGCCGCGTTATTACACTTTTGCGTTCGTATCTTGACCAGTACGGATTTCTGGAGGTAGAAACCCCAGTTTTGCAGCCAATCTATGGTGGGGCTTATGCAAAGCCATTTGTGACACATTATAATGTTCTGGATACTGACTTTTACCTACGTATCGCTGTTGAGTTGTATCTAAAAAGGCTTATTGTAGGGGGCTATGAGAAGATATATGAACTAGGGAAAAACTTTCGAAATGAGGGATTTAGCCGCGCCCACAATCCTGAGTTTACAATGCTTGAGTTCTATTGGGCCTATGCAGATTACGAAAAGCTCATGACCTTTACAGAAGAGATGTTGACATCTGTGATACAGGTAGTAAAAGGCTCGCTTAAAGTTACCTTTGAAAATATAGAATATGATTTTACTGCTCCATGGCCAAGGCGCACATACAGGGAACTTTTTAAGGAATACATGCAACTTGATATTAACGAAACGAATTCTGAAGAGGCATTACAAAAAATTATTGCAGATCGAGCGCTTCTTGAGAATCCTGTGGTTGGGTATGGTCAAGCTCTTGACGAGCTCTACAAAAAATATGTCCGTCCGCATCTTGCAGGTCCGCTTTTTGTGACGGAATATCCTTTGGAGATCAAAGCTCTTGCTAAGGCACACGAGGAAGACCCGACTAAAGCTGCGGGTTTTCAACTGGTTATTAATGGAGTGGAAATGGTCAATGCCTACAATGAATTGAATGACCCTCAAGAACAGCGGGCACGATGGATAGAAGAAATGAAACTGGCAGAGCGAGGTGGAGAGGATTATCAGATTTTGGATGAAGATTATATTGAAGCTCTATCCTATGGAATGCCACCAACGGCTGGATGGGGTATGGGTATAGACAGATTTATAGCCTTTTTAACAGACAAGCACACAATCAAGGACGTCATCCTTTTTCCGACATTACGCCCTGAAGGGCAAACCACCTTATCTCAGGCTCATCAACCAGCTGTATCTCTCACTTTGACCAGGGAGAAAGCGTTGGAAATAATTCAGACGCATCTTACAAGTCCAAACTTAATAAACCACAGCAAAGCAGTCGAGGCAGCTATGCGAGCCCTTGCACAACGCTTGGGTGGCAACCAAGAGCTTTGGGGTCTTGCCGGCATTTTACATGATGCAGACTGGGATGAGACAAGCGATAACCCTCAACAACACACAGAAAGAACACGAGCATGGATTAAGGAGGCTGGAGAAATGAATCAAGAGCTTGTAAACTGCATCCTTTCTCATAATCACACTCATAATGGCTTTCGAGGACCGCAAACTCTTATGGAATGGGCACTGTACACGTGCGATGAATTAACAGGTTTTATCGTGGCCGTTGCGCTTGTTAAACCAGATAAAAAATTATCATCAGTAGATATAAAATCTGTTATAAAGCGTTTTCCAGAAAAGGCCTTTGCAAAACCCGTTGATCGTGAACAGATAAAACTGTGCGAGGAAAAGCTCAACATTCCTCTTGAAGAGTTTGCTGGCATAACATTAAAAGCAATGCAGGGCATTGCTGAGGAGATAGGCTTATAGAGTTATTATATGGCTGCATATGCTTGATATCAATTTCATTAAAGAACATAAGGACGAAGTTATTCAGGCAGTGAAGAATAAGAATAAAAACGTGGATGTCGATCAGCTTTTGTCTTTGGATGACAAGCGACGAAAGCTCATTCAGGAGATACAGGCGCTGCGGGAAGAAAGGAATGTGCTCGCAAAGTCGCAGGATAGGGAAAGTGCACAAAAACGGGGAAGGGAAATCAAAGACGCCCTGAAAGGGCTAGAAAGTACACGCGAAGAGGTAGAGAAGAAATATAACATTTTAATGGAGAGTCTTCCAAACGTGACCCATCCGAACATGCCTATCGGGCAGGATGAGTCAAGCAATGTGGTCTTGAGAAAATGGGGAGAACCTTCGCATTTTGATTTTGCGGTCCGTGATCATATTGAGCTTGGCAGGATGCTGGATATGATTGATATTGAGACAGCGGCCCATGTAAGCGGCAACCGCTTTTACTATCTGAAAAACGCTGCTGTCATGCTCCAGTGGGCAATTATTCAATTAGTGATGCACTCACTTACGAACCAGACAATTGTTGGTGATATTGCCAGGCAGGTTGGCAACCCATCTAATAGGCCATTTATTCCGGTATTGCCTCCATTAATGATGAAATCACAAGTCATGAAAATGATGGACAGGCTTGATCCTATTGATGATCGATATTACTTTGAAAAGGATGATCTTGTGTTGATTGGAAGCGCCGAGCACACGCTGGGCCCCTATTACATGAATCGTGTTCTGGCACAAAAGGATCTTCCCATACGTATGATCGGCTACTCTTCTGCCTTTCGTCGTGAAGCTGGGAGCTATGGGAAAGATATGAAGGGCATTTTGCGTGTCCACCATTTTGATAAGCTGGAAATGGAATCGTTTTCAACAGATGAGCAAGGCGAGGCAGAGCAAGACATGCTTGTAGGTATTCAGGAATACTTTATGCAACAGCTTGAGATTCCTTATCAGGTTGTTGATATTTGCTCAGGTGATACGGGCAAGCCGGATTACCGGCAAATTGACATTGAGGCGTGGGTTCCGTCACAGAAAAAATATCGAGAGACACACTCAGCCGATTACATGACTGATTTTCAGGCTCGCAGGCTCAATATTCGTTATAAAACAGCTCGGGGTAAGAAGAAATTTGTTTACATGAATGATGCTACTGCCTTTGCAATTGGTCGAATTCTTATTGCCCTGATGGAAAATCATCAGCAGGCAGACGGCAGTATTCGTGTACCCTCTGCCCTGCAAAAATATACGAACTTTGATACAATTAAGGCCTCATAATTGAGAATTTATATGCTTGGACCATTCAAGAAACTCTTTGATTATAATCAACGTGAACTTGACAGAGTCAGTAAGATTGTTCAACAGATCAACTCCTTTGAAGTTGATGCCCAAAAGCTTAAGGACTCTGACTTTCCTCAGGAAACAGAAAAGCTTAAAGCAGCAATAACCTCTCACAAACAAACCCTTGACCAGGCACTTCCGTGGGCATATGCATTAGTAAAAGAGGCAGCAGGGAGAGTTCTTGGTATGTGCCATTACGATGAACAACTTATGGCAGCAATTGTACTTCATGAAGGGAAAATTGCTGAGCAGAAAACAGGGGAGGGAAAGACACTTTCTGCCACCGCTCCTTTATATTTAAACGCTCTTGCTGGACGTGGGGTTCACCTTGTAACAGTAAATGATTACCTTGCGAGGCGAGATGCCGGCTGGATGGGAACTGTATATCATTTCTTGGGGCTGAGTGTTTCTTCAATGATTTCTGATGTTTCCTACATCTATGATCCAGACTTTACAGACAAATCTGTTACAGACTGGCGACTTATTCATCTGAAATCCATCACGCGCAAAGAAGCTTATAAAGCTGATGTAACCTATGGTATCAACTCTGAATTTGGATTTGATTATCTGCGTGACAATATGGCAAAAGTCCCGGATCAACTTGCTCAGCGCGACTTTTACTATGCTATTATTGACGAAGTTGACTCAGTTCTCGTTGATGAAGCACGTACTCCACATATCATCTCAGCTCCATATGAACAGGATGTATCGCGATACTACGAATATGCCCAAATTGTAGATAAACTCAGTGATGCTGATTACACTATTGATGAGAAACTACGAACGGCCCATATTACTGAACAGGGCATCACGCGAATTGAAAAAATACTTGGTGTTGAGAATGTCTATGAAAAAGACTATGAAACCTTGTTTCATATTGAGGCTGCTCTGAAGGCACGCACGCTATTCAAGAAGGATAAAGATTATATTGTGCGTGATAACGAGGTCATTATTGTGGATGAATTTACTGGCCGATTACTCGAAGGCCGTCGCTACTCTGAAGGTTTGCATCAGGCTATCGAGGCTAGAGAAAACGTAGAGATCAAAAGGGAGTCTCGGACTTTGGCAACTGTTTCGCTGCAGAATTATTTCCGTATGTACGAAAAGCTTGGTGGTATGACAGGAACAGCCCAAACAGAAGCTGAAGAATTTCACAAAATTTATAATCTGGATACTGTGGTCATCCCAACGCATACGCCAAATATTCGCCAGGATCATCCTGATTATATCTACAAAACAGGAACAGGAAAATTCAAAGCTGTTGTTGAAACGATTGCGGGTTTGCATAAAGAAGGGAGACCTGTTCTCGTGGGGACATCATCCATTGATAAAAATGAAGAGCTATCGAAATTACTTAAACGTCGTGGGGTCCCTCATGAAGTGCTGAATGCTAAAAATCATGAACGGGAGGCCCATATCATTGCGGCTGCTGGTACTCGTGCTGCAGTGACGGTTGCAACAAATATGGCAGGTCGGGGAGTTGATATTGTTCTAGGAGGAGAACCGCCCAATCGTTTTATGATCGATCCGGAAAAATCTGTTTCATTGGCGGAGAGAGAGTACGAAAAAGCTCGTGCTGATTGGCAAAAGAAACATGATGACATTGTGACGCTTGGAGGCCTTTATGTTATCAGTACAGAGAGGCATGAGTCGCGCCGTATTGATAACCAATTTCGAGGCCGCGCGGGTAGACAAGGTGATCCAGGCGACACACGTTTTTTTGTCTCGCTGGAGGATGATATGATGCGCATCTTCGGAGGAGAACAGGTTTCAAAGGTGATGACTTTTTTCAACATGCCTGAAGATACTCCAATTGAACATGGTATGGTCAGTCGAGCTCTTGAACAGGCTCAGCAAAAAGTTGAAGGATTTAACTTTGATACGAGGAAAAACCTGGTTGAATATGACGACGTCCTCAATAAACAGCGCGAGATTCTGTATAAATTACGTGCATCAATTGTGCGCGCCGTTGATGATAAAGAAGGAACACTTGAGGATGTTGTTAATGATGCGTTTTCGCAGCGGCTTTCTACATTGCTCAATATGTATATGTATGGCCAAGAGGAGCCAGATTTTGATGCCCTTACTCGCGAACTTGATCTTATATTTCCGGGCACGTCACAAGATGTTGTACAAAAGTTGCGAGGAGCTACTGGAGATGAGGAAATCCGTGCTGTTATGATGAAAGCTTTCCACATGCTCTATGAGAATCGAAAAAAGGAGTATGGGCCTGAGCTTTGGCATGAAGCTGTGAGGTATGTATATCTTGATACGCTCGATGAGCATTGGACTGAGCATTTAACAGCCGTAGACGATCTGCGCTCTGGCATTAACCTGCGTGGTTACGCCCAACTTGACCCTTTGACAGAGTACAAAAATGAGGCCTTTAAGATGTTTGAATCGCTTCTGTCAAATATTAATTTTGAAGTTGTACGACGTGTCGCCCAAATGCATATTGATGTTCGTGCAAAGGAACCTGTTGAGAAGGAGCAAAGAATGATATACTCATCAGGCACCGACGCCGAAATTTTCAGCAAAATGCAAGAAAAAGGGGAGCAACCCAAGGAATCAGCTCCGCAGCAGCGTGTTGCAGGAGCTCCTGCTCAAAAGAAACTTGGTCGTAATGATCCATGCTGGTGTGGAAGCGGGAAGAAGTATAAGAAATGTCATTATCCAGATTAAAGTGCAGATATTAATGGTGGCTTCCATCAGACAATGATAAACCTAAAAAAACACCTAATAACTCCACATAAAGCTGTCCTCACCCTTCACATAAGACCGGATATGGATTCGGTTGGAAGTAACCTTGCTTTGATGCATATGCTTAAAGCACATGAAACAGACGTGACAATCTATTCTGAAGATCCTGTCCCACCAGAGTGCTCATTTCTCCCTGGATCGCAGTCAATTAGGATCTGTAATGGAGCAATCCATTGGGAAGAATATGACATTTTCTGGGCACTGGATCAGGCTTCGCT
>MFZT01000015.1:0-491 GCA_001789515.1 Candidatus Roizmanbacteria bacterium RIFCSPHIGHO2_02_FULL_43_11 | reverse complement strand
TACAGGGTTTTTTCGATTTGTACATTCGCCAGAAGTATTTACAATGGCTGCTGCTTTTATGGAAAAAGGAGCAGATTACACGCAAATTACATACAATACTTTGGAGCATGTTACTCTTAAGGATTTGCAATTCTTATCTGCGATTCTTTCAAAAGCGATACATGATAAATCGAAAAGATGTGTCATTATTGCAATCTCTCATGAAATGTGGCAGGCATATGGGAAATCTGATAGTGGAAGAGCACTGGCAGTGGGGTATCTTTCCCGAATTGATAAAACAGACTTCGGCATACTTTTACTTGAGGAACAAAAAGGGAGTGTTCGGGTAGAATTTAGAGCTCGAAACGAGCGATATAATGTTGCAGAACTTGCGCTGAAATTAGGTGGAGGTGGGCACGCAAGCGCTTCGGGGTGTAGACTTCAGATGAGTTTAAAAGAAGCTGAGAAGAAAATTCTGGAGCTGATTAGAAAGGAAACTATCGTGTAAGTCT
>MFZT01000014.1:895-7749 GCA_001789515.1 Candidatus Roizmanbacteria bacterium RIFCSPHIGHO2_02_FULL_43_11 | reverse complement strand
CAAATATCATACTGGAATATTAAGAAATTCCCGTAAAGCTCTCACGCGTTCTTCCGGAGGCAAATATTCAAATGCGTGATGAGCAGCATTTTCAAATGCAGCATCGGTGTGATCCGGAACTCGCGCAGCTCTATAGAGCCTCCTGCCACGCAAATCCGGCACGAGGATAATATGCTTTGGAGCATCTCTACGCGGTCTTCGACCTGCTCCAGCGCTTGAACTCATAAAAGCAACGGGTAGGTTACCCAGACCGTTTCTCACCCGCGCTTGTTCTAATTTTCGAACCTCAGCTTCTACCTCGTCAAGAACCTTGGAGTAGTATGCTTCCACCTCCACATCGTCAGCCTCCTCGAGGCCATTTCCATTGCTATGAGCCTTCCACTCTGCTAATTTTGGATCAAAACCCTGTTCTGCTGACACGTCTTAGTTAAAACTAGTTATAAATAGTTCAACTAGTTTTAACTAGGTGAACTGGTGGGGTGGATGTGGAAAATTTTTCCCACCACGTTCCCCCACACTTCTTCGCTTCCATCCCTCTATCCCTCTATCTCACACCATCACATATCGCGCCGCTTTTGTCTTACCGACCTTTTTGATAATGCCTTTTTCGATCAACTCGTGAATGTCACGCAAGATAGTGTCTTCGGAAGCCCCGGGGACAACATCACGAAACATTTGGTTTTGTAAATATCCAACTCCTTGAATGTATTCCACAATGCGCGTCTCGCGCTCGCTCAAGAAGACCTGTTTTCCGCCAAGTTTCTCACGTAGATACGTATCCTTAGAGAGTTTGAGAACTTTTTTCTTAACCCGATCAAATTCCATTGCAACTCCGATAACAAAATATTCCAGCCATGAAGTTAGGTCGCCTTTTGAAGCAGCTTCCAGATGATTATAGTATTCGATGGCATCACGATCGTAGTATTCCTCTAGAGAAAAAAAGCGGCGTATATCGTATTTCTCCAGAAACAAAATGAGCGTGGAAAGTGCACGTGAAACTCGACCATTGCCGTCTATGAATGGATGGATATCAGTAAGTTGATGATGTGCAATTCCAGCCTTAAGAACTGGGTGCAAGTCATCAGAGTTTGTCTGATTAATCCAGTACACAAATTCCCTCATGAGAAATGATACCTCTAAGGGTGGAGGAGGTCGAAAGGTAATTTCTCCTGTAGCGCTGTTTCGAATAATAACTGACTTTATGCGATACTCACCAATCTTGTCTGGTTCAAGTACCCGATCCATGGTTGAGCGATGAAGTTTCTTAATGGTGCCTTCGGTGATACGTTTCAGACCTTTTTCTGACTCTTGTTCAATAGCAATAAGCGTTTTTCGGTAGTTGATTATTTCCTGAACATCCCGGGCTCTTCCTATAACATCTTGACCCAACAGGACATCCTTTGCTTCTGATAGATTAAGTCTATTACCTTCAACGTGGGTGCCGTGATGTGCAGTCCTGATGACAGCATCGTCTCGGAATTTCTTTTCCCAAAGCGGGAGAAGTGGGGCATCAGTAATGATTTCCCGAGCAGCTTCAATAGTACCAATATTTTTCAGGATACTATTTGTTATCTCAAATTTTGGATTAAACACTGCTCAGGGTTTGATAGACAAATGATTGGCTAATTGCAAGACAGTATAAACATTAGAAAAGTTTTTTTCCAGTATTTTCCGCTTATCCTGCGGGGATTGTTATGAGAGGTTTTTATCGTTCGAAGTGATTTTAAAACACAGGTTTAGGCATAAGTCATTTCTAAATCTCGCTATTATTTTCCTCCCCCAAAACGGCGTTCTCTTACAGCGTAGTTATCAAGAATACGATCAATATCCGCTGGGGTAATGTCTGGTAATAATTTCTGTTCAAAATAGTACTCTGCATACACTGCTTGCCAGATCATAAAACCTGATAGACGCTGTTCGCCTCCAGTGCGAATAATTAAATCCGGCTCAGGATTGGGGACGTTTGATGTGTCAAGAAAACTGTTAAAATCATCCTCTGTCAGAGTGTCTATGGAAACACCTTGTGACTGCAAACGCTTGATTGCACGTAGGACTTCATCGCGGCCTCCATAATCAAGAGCAAGATTAAGTGTCCTGCGCGTAAAGTGTCTTGTTGAATCTTGTATATGTGCAAGTTTTTTTAAAAGAGAGGCAGGGAGGCGATCATTTCTGCCCAAGTGCACAACTCGTATTTGCTTCTCCAGAGCCTTTGGGTAATATTTGTCGATAAATTCTTCAATGAGCTTCATCAATCCTTTCACCTGCAAAGTGTCTCTTTTCCAATTTTCCGTCGAAAAGCCCCAGAGTGTTACTGTTTCCACACCGCATTCATCAAGACGTTGAAGGATGCTTTCTAAAGATGCAGCTGCAGTTCGATGACCAGAAAGAGCACCGAGCCCCCGTGCTTTGGCCCAGCGCCGGTTGCCATCTAAAATTAACGCAATATGTTTTGGAACATTGCCGTCGCCTCTCATATCTGTGTACGTTATGTTAGTACGAACTCTCTTGCATTTACATTCGCACTCTATTAAACTCAGAATATGCACTATTTGATCCGCTATCTTGACATTAAGCCTCCTGCTGCAATCAATTGTCAGAATTTTCCGCCAGCATGTTTCACGAGTTTCAGTGAAGCAGGAGAAATTATCTTTCCACTTATTTATGGTGGGGCCTTTTTGCTTTTGTTGATTTTTGGGGGGAAGGCAGCCTTTGATTTTATGACGTCGCAAGGTGATCCAAAGCAACTGGAGAAGGCACGGAATAGTCTGGTTTTTAGCTTTATTGGCATTTTATTGATTTTCCTTGCATACTTTTTTACACGATTGGTCGGATCTTTATTTAACATCGATTTACTTGTATGATGTTCAGCCTGCTTGCTCAAACGACAGATGAAAATGTCAAAAAGGTATTTGGAGAAGGGATCAAGGATGTTCCTTTAAGCGGAGGCAGTGTTGGCGAGACTTTTTCTCAGGTTTTTGGATTTCTTATTAACGTTGTGCTCGCTGTAGCAGCAATTACTGTTCTTGTCATACTTTTATGGGGTGCTCTTGACTACATCACTTCCGGCGGCGATTCACAAAAACTTTCGAAGGCGGTGCAAAAAATTGTCAGTGCACTTGTGGGCATTATTGTGCTGATTGCTGTATTTATCATTTGGGTCTTTTTGGGGACACATGTATTTCGAGTTATTAATAATGAGAAAGGGATTTTGCAGATTAAGTTACCATCTATTGATAACAAGCGGCCACCTGTTGGAGGAGGAGGGGATCCGAATAATCCAAATATCCCGGACTGATAGGGGCGCTATGCTTGGCAAGGTGCGTGCTTTTCATACAGTAGAGCAGCAATAATATTTGCTTCAATTGTTCCAGGTAAGATATCATGTACTTCCATAGACCTGGGAACAGGATGTTGATGCAAGCGGGCATCTTTCCACCAGTCATATACTGTGATTTGCCTGCCAGCCTTAAGAGCATGACGCATGAATGAATCCAAGATGCAGACATAATCGTGGACAGACTCTGCTTGTTGTAGCGCTATAACAGGAACGTGCTCAGAGCCATCTCTTAACCCCATCCAAGCAGCAGGAAAAGGGATTGTTGATAAATGGCCCGCCATGTCAAACCAGGCAAATGGTGTGGCATGACCAAGTCTCTTGATTGTCTCTGCTTGGTGCCATCCAAAGGAAAAGCATTTTTGCATACCTTCAGGTCCAATCACTTCGCTGGCTTCTGCAACTGCCTCTGCCGCATGTGGGCGCACAGCCCACCATTCTGAACTAGGAAAGATTAGACGTTCACGTATATCAGCAACAGTTTCTGTTTCCCGACCCACCGATTGCACCAAAGGCCTGTCTGCAAACCTTTTCGCCCAAAATAAGCGACCCCATTCTAAACTTTGCACACCCATGACTGATTAGTCGCAGATACGCATAAAGTCATGCCAAGCAAAAATTTTACACCGGCAATTCACAAATAGGGGACTCTTGAAAGACCAAGGTTATACGCCATGATTATATATGGCAATAGAATAAGCCCGCATATCAGCATAATTCCTACAATCGTTATAAATCGTGCCTGCAAGGCAAATCTAATCGTGAGATACCATAAAGTGAGTTTCCACAAAAACATCGACAAAGAAAATGCAAGAAAGAGAAAACTAAAGACAATACCAAGACTGGTAAAGTAACGCGGGGGAGGGAAGAATATATATAAAACTGAGGTGACCATAAACCATATAAACGTTGGCAGGAGTGCATAAGAGCTGAGGTATATCAGTGTCGAAATCTCTCCTTGCCGGGCCTTGCGCATCGCAGATAATAGAAGCCCAAGCACATATGTGATGCCCACCACAAGGCTGAAAGATATCAAAAACATCACAAAGGATCGTGTGGCCTCGCCCAGTGGAATAATGCCATGACCAGGCCCAAAGCGAATATATGCGCTCCAGATATAATAGATCCCGACAAGCACAAAAATGTATGCTGTTTCAAGTAAGTCATGCTTTCGGGAAAGCTCTCGCATAGTGCCATAGGGTGAGGTTGCAAGACGCAGACAATGGCGCAGCACAAGAACAACTGAGGCAAGAGCACTACTAAAATCCATATTGAAGAACGCTGACAAGTTTAACAACAGTAACTTGTTCAAAAATGAGCATGAGCAGCGTGATAAGGCAGGAGACTGGAATAATGGCCCGAAATGGCTGGTATTTTAGGTATGGACTCAATCGCTTAAAATAATTAGTCAGCACAGCTACGTGCAAATCGTTTGGTTCCAATGAAAAAACTTCGTTATATCTTTTCCTCAAATGGGAATATATCTGATCTGTCATGCTTGGTATACACTTTTACAAATGCCTTCCGGGCCCGAAACAGCATACTCTCAGCTGCTTTAAAAGGGAGATCCATAACCTGCGCAATTGCATGTACTTTATATCCCTCGATATACTTTAGTCTTAAAATGCGGGCATAATCATGCGGAAGTTGATCAAATACCCGCTCTATTTTGCGCCGAACGTATTCTTTGTCCAGTGAATCATGGAGAAATACCACGGCCAGTGAATCAACGACATATTCAGGTAGATAAGAAAACAGTAGTTTTTTTACTTTCTTTCGTCTCAGAGCATCAACGACTTTGCGCTTTGCAATAGCATACAGAAAGGTTTTGAGAGATGACTGTCCTCGAAAGTTACGCAAACTTTCAATAAACGCCATAAAGGTATCCTGCAGCACTTCTTCAGCATCTTCTTTTCCAAGGCTACGCTGGATATATAAAAGGAGATGTGTTTTATACTCTGCGTACAGCTCATGCAAAGCAGACTCATCATGCGAAAGTAAACGTCTAAGAAGTATGTGTTCTTTTTTAGACATAATCTGACTTCTAGATATCACCCATTGTACCAGATATACTGTAGCTCATGAAGAAATTGATCACTACATTGCTGCTTCTTTACATTCACATCTTCGCAAAGCTTGCACTGGTAAACAACCGTGCCACTTTTATCGGCATTACTGGTTCTGCAGGCAAAACATCAGCCCGTGATATGCTTTTTGCCATTCTGAAGGATAAATATCACACGTATGCTATTACAAAAGGCAATTCTGAAACCGGAGTGGCTCTTGGTATTCTTGGTTTGAAAGTTGAAAGTATTGGATTTAGTTCATTGCATAAGAGTATCAAAGATTGGTTGCGCATTCTCATACTTGCTCCAACTCGACTGCGGTATCTACAGCAGTATGATTACGTTTTGGTAGAAATGGGAATTGATGATCCCTTTCTCCCAAAAAACATGAGCTACTTGCTCGATATTGTGAAACCTGACATCGCAGTTGTCTTAAATGCGTATGGTGTTCATGGGGAGAACTTTGAAAAAGTTGTGTCACCACCTGTTACTGCCGAAAAAATTGTTACGGCAATTGCGCAGGAAAAGTGCAAAATTGTTACAGAAAACCCGCGTTGCCGTTTCGCGGTATTTAATAGTGATAACAAGCCTGTTCGAAACATTCTTGAAAAGGTTGCCATGGAAAAAGGGACGTTTGGAAAGGATTCCATCAATAAAGTTTCGTATGCTTCGTACAATGTCTCAACACATGCGACACATTTTTCTTATCTTGTCCGAGATGGGGAAACACACCAGAAGCTGGCAATTTCCATCAAGCAGTATGTTTTGCCTGAAGTGTACCAGGAAACCTGTGCTGCTGCTCTTGTTGTGGCACTCTACCTTGGCATAAAGCCTGCCGATAGCAAGGCAGCTTTGGAGAAAAATTTTTCCATGGAGCCTAGTCGCAGTTCAGTGTTGAAAGGTATTGAAGATAGTTTGATTATTGATTCTTCCTATAATGCCTCTCCTGAGGCTATGCACACACTTATTCGCCTCGCATTTGAGCTGAAGAAGCAAACACATCGACCATTGGTATTTGTGTTAGGTGACATGAGAGAATTGGGCACTGCAGCAAAACAGAGGCATGAGGAACTTGCTGATACTATTGCTGACATGGCTGATTACCTTTATACCGTGGGCCCATTAATGGAAAAACATATTTATCAACGTCTTATTGGAAACAAAAAGTATAAGGATTTGAAAGCGTTCTCAAGTCCCCATGACGCCGGAAAATACCTAAAAAAACATCCCGTGAAAAACGCCATAATGCTTTTCAAAGGATCACAGAACACCATCTTTTTGGAAGAAGCTATTAAATATGTACTTGCAGACCCTCATGATACAACTTACTTAACACGCCAAGAGGACTACTGGCTGCGTAGAAAGCAGTTTACTCTGACAAAAGATCTGGGTATTGTTTAAAGTAAGGCCGTAGAGGTCATCTCTTAAACATGTGTGCAAGCTTCTGTGATGAT
>MFZT01000014.1:583-885 GCA_001789515.1 Candidatus Roizmanbacteria bacterium RIFCSPHIGHO2_02_FULL_43_11 | reverse complement strand
TTGTTGGCCGGCCATGTGGACAGGTATACGGATTCTGACAGGTAAGAAGTTTCTTGATTAATGAGCGTGCCTCTTTTTTTGTGAGAGACTCTCCAGCTTTAAGGGCAGATCGACAGGACATATAGGTTAATGTCTGGTGCGTCACACTATCAATCTCAAAAGGATTATGAAGAAGCTCTATGAAAAGTCCCTTAAGGTCTCTGTCCTTAAAGAGAATAGGGACATGTGTGATATATAGCTCGCCAGTTTTAGATTTTTTTAATGAAAACCCCAAAGTCGATACAGTATTGATAAGACTATCT
>MFZT01000014.1:0-552 GCA_001789515.1 Candidatus Roizmanbacteria bacterium RIFCSPHIGHO2_02_FULL_43_11 | reverse complement strand
CTGTAACAGGTTTTTGCAGCTTTACTACAGCTCTTTTTTCCCGGATATGCTGTGCTGCTTTAGAAAACTGCTCATATAAAATTCTCTCATGCGCCGCATGCTGGTCGACAAGATACAAACCATCCTCTCCCTGCCAAGCTAAGTAACATTTTTCAACCTGGATAATATCTGTTTTCTGTACATTTTCGAGCATCCAAGGAATGACTTCTGATCTTAGGAGTTCCTGAGTGTGCGGATCAATTCCCTGAGACAAATGTTTTTGGTGAAGATGTGCTTTTTCAAGTTTATCCGTAACAGCGGCATGTATACGTTCAAGAATATTATCACGCATGAACGTCACTTTTTTCTTTTGCGGGTCAATATTTACGTCAAGATATTCATGCGGGTACGATATGTTCAGTGCAAAAAATGGCTGATCCTTATGATCAAGAAGTGTTCCGTACGCTTTTTTTACTGAGGAGCGGATTTCCGGATCTGATATTGGCCTACTATTGACAGCACAGTACTGATACTGTACTGGTCGTGCCTGTTCTGGCAAACCGATATAACCTT
>MFZT01000013.1:16225-16726 GCA_001789515.1 Candidatus Roizmanbacteria bacterium RIFCSPHIGHO2_02_FULL_43_11 | reverse complement strand
CTGTCGGGCTGGAACTGAATATCAATACAGTCAGAAGATTTGGGCGTTTGGTTATATATCTTGGTCTCTTTCAGGTGGGAATCTCGTGGGTGCTGCTTGTTGGTCTGCTGAAGATGTTCGGGTTTGATTTTGCGGAAGCAGCGATTATGGGATTTGCATTTTCACTTTCTTCAACGGCTTTGGTATCAAAATTTATCCAGGAACGAGGTGAAGAAAGCTCTCTCATTGGAGGTATGACTATGGGCATTCTCATTTTGCAGGATATTGTAGTGATCCCATTCATGATTTTGCTTGAATCAGCTGGAAGTAGTCTGTCTGTTGTTGAAATTCTTATGGATATTTCGTTCTCTTTTGCAAGAGCAGGGGGAATTCTTGTCATGATATATATCCTTGCCCAGCGTGTCATACCGGTTTTGCTTGGCAAAGTTGCTGTTATCTCGCGAGAACTGCTCAATCTTTTCACGATTCTTGTCATCTTTGCCTGCATTGCACTATTTTCGT
>MFZT01000013.1:9622-16185 GCA_001789515.1 Candidatus Roizmanbacteria bacterium RIFCSPHIGHO2_02_FULL_43_11 | reverse complement strand
CATTTTAATTGGTGGAACGCTTGAACACTATCAGATCTTCTCACAAATGCGCCCTCTGCGCGATATTTTTACGATTCTTTTCTTTGTGTTTCTTGGAGCAACCATTGATATAGCACATATCCTTCCTCTTATTCCTAAGACGCTCATATTTGTACTTGCGGTAATGGGTATTAAGTTCTTTGTTGTGGCTCTATTGTTTATATACTTCAGGTTTCACTCGAAGACAGCTTTTTCAACGGGTGTGCTTTTGTCACAGGTTGGAGAATTTGCCTTTATTGTAATGCACCAATCTCGTGAAACAGGGTTTATTTCACAAGAAACTTATGTTTTTGCCATCGCATCAACACTGTTAACCATCGTTTTATCACCGATCCTTATGGATCACAAGGATATGCTTTATGTAAAAATCCGCAAGTTTGTTTCAAAGAAAATCCCCGTTCTTGATACGTATCTGTCGTATCGAGTAGATCGTGAACCTGCACATATTGACGCACTTTCAATTAAGGATCATGTGATTATCTGTGGTTATGGTAGGGTAGGGAGTTATATCGGCAGGGCCTTGACACTTGCCAAGATTCCGTTTATAGCGATTGACTACAGCTATCAGACTGTTGACGCTGAACGTAAAAAAGGCACGAATGTTATCTATGGCGACCCAACTGATGTTGATATTTTGGACTTTGCTCAGGTTGAGTATGCAACGGCTCTTATTTCTGCAGTCCCCGATGCTTTTTCTCAAGAAATGATTATTCTAAATGGAAAAATTCTCAACCCAGCAATCACAATTTTGACAAGGGTGGGGGTTGAGCAGGACCAGCGAAGAATGAAGGATCTTGGTGCGGAAATTGTTATTCAGCCCGAGTTTGAGGCAGCGCTTTCAATCATTCGCAAAATTCTCACAGGATACAATGTTTCTAAGGAGGACATTGTAGGGAAAATCAAGCGCCTCAAACTTGAACATGGTATGGTATGAATCACAGAAGAGTTGGTGTCTCCCATATACCGTCATACGCACTCTACCTGCTTGCGGGCGTTCTATGTGTGTATTTTTTATTTGTTCTTGCACGGGCCTTCAAAGAGTCTATTATCATTCAAAAACGGGATCGGATCAATATTGTCTATTATGGACGTGAAACTGAGCTTATCTCAATAGGTTTAACTGATGGAGTGCACTATATAGTGAGTTTCTCGCAGAATAATAAAGTCTCTGTTCCTGGTGGGTATGGGCGCTACAACGTTGGGGCTCTCGGAAAGCTTGCGGCACTTGAAAAAACCCCAGATCTCATAGGCAAAACTTTTTCATCTATGATTTCAGCACATGTCGATTATTATATACTCCCGAAAGAGCCCGAAGTGTATAGCGGGGAGGATACTGACAGTCCCATGTTTTCTCAGAAAAGTGCAATAAGCCAGATGTTCTCCGGATCGTTTGTCACAAATGCTCATATATTTGATAAACTGTACATTGCATTTCTCCTCTCACAACGTCGGCAAAAGGACTTCGCTGTGCTAAGAAGCCTTTCTGAAGAAGGGGAAGATGGAAACATCAACTTCTCTGAACGTAGATTCCTCAAAAAATTCAAAGGTTTTTTCTACCATCAGTCATTGCGTCAGGAAGAAAAAGAAGTTCAAATTGTCTATCATAGATACTCTGCAGCCACAACACTCTCGCGAGTTATTGAAGGGCAGGGTGTTCGTGTCGTGGATCTTGCTGATGGTAGTATTTCAGAAGGTCGCAAAAAGTGTGTGCTGACGGCTGAAGACACGACAGGCAAAACCATACACTACCTTGCACGTATGTTCAACTGTGATGTGCAAAAAGGCTCTCCTGAAGCCTCAGACATAAAGCTTGTCATGGGCACGGAGTTGACTGAGCAATGGAAATAGTATCCGCAATATTTTTGTGCCGGAGATTGGTCTAAGTTTCGTCATCCTCGTCCTCTTCTTCCAACTCTGAGAGGAAAGTTTCATCGCCATCATTATCATGATCTTCAACCTCACTGGCCAGGCGGTCCAAATCATCAATGTTGTCCTCAAAGTCATCCTCATCTGCCAAATCAATACGCTCCACATTTTCTTCATCGTCCTCAGTTTTGCCAATGATACGTTTCATGTCATCTTGAATGTTGTCAGGGAATGAAATAAAATTTCTCACTTTTGCACCCTTTTTCCTTTCCTTAATAAAGACCTCTACGCTATGCTTTGTCGCTTCCTTAATAATGGTTTCGTATTCACTTTTCGCCTCAAGGAAAAAAATGAGACGTTTGGAAATGTCATCTGGCAGACAGCCGATATATTCACTCATATGATTGCGAACCTCAAGCCGGCGCTTTCTCACCTGCAGAAGAACAATCTCTCCAACCTGCAGTTGCGCCAGGACATCTGCCTGTCCAAGATTAATAAGAGTCACTGTTCGTGTTTTTCCCTTGACAGTCATGAACAAATCAGGACTAAGAAGAACGCTTCTTTTCCCTGGCTTTTCAATACGTTCGCCTTTTTTTGAAAGAATGTTTATCTTCTCAATGTTATTCTTTGCAATAATGTTAGACGGATCTATCCTTAGAGCGAGTCGATAGTATTCCTTAGCGTCCTTAAGGTTTCCTAACTGCAAATAAGCAAATCCTAGCGCCAAAAACGCGTCAATGCTTTGAGGGCTTAAATCAAGAATAGTGCGATTAAGCGCAATCGCTTTCTCCCAGCTATGTTGCAAGGCGGCATCTACTGCTTGATCATGAAGATTTTGAATTTTAAGTTCCATGGGATTTGTTCCGTAGTATAATGAGGTGTCATACTGTTGTCAATAAACGAAATGTCGGGACACTCTAAATGGGCAAATATCAAGCGCAAGAAAGAAGTAAAAGATGCAACGCGCAGCAATGTCTTCACAAAGATGGCAAGACTTATAAGCTCAGCTGTTTCTGAAGGAGGGGGTATTACTGATCCAGACAAAAATTTCAAGCTAAGACTTGCCACTGAACGTGCGCGGGCTGTGAATATGCCTAAAGACACAATCAAAAGGGCAATTGACAAGGAAGTGCGTCCGGAGGAAGGCACTTTGCATGAGGTTGTGTATGAGGCGTTTGGACCGGGTAACGTTGCCTTCATCATTACAGCGCTGACAGATAATCCGAACAGGACCATTTCCGAGGTCAGACATGCTCTGGAGAGAAACGGAGGCAAACTCGCATCACAAAACGCTGTCTCTTATTTATTCCAGAAATGTGGCATTATTGAAATTGAAAAAACAGATGATAATGAGTCCCAAATTTTTGCAATCAGTGACCAACTTTCGGGTATCGATATTGAAGATACAGAAATGTCCTATATTTTGTATATACCCTTTGAAAATCTTGGTAGGGCACATGAGGTTCTGGGCACTACAAAAACCAAATCACTTGATGTGTACTATCTTGCGTTGAGTCCTATAGAAGTGAGCACGAACGTGTATACAAAAGTTGAACAATTAGTTGAAAAACTTGAGGATCTTGACGATGTACAAGGGGTGTATCATGCGGGGATAGAGGGATAGAGTGGTGGAAAGGCAGAGAGTATAGAGAGCGTGGAGTTGTAGAGTGGTGGAGGGGCAAGGCCGAGTTGTCCACATTTCAACCACTAGATTACGAGTTCACCTAGTTCCAACTAGTTGAACTAGTTATACTAGTTGTAACTAAATCCATGTATGAAATTTTTCTAAAACTATTCTCATCAATTGGGAAAAGACAGCGCTTTATCATAGCCACAGTGCTCCTAACGTTACTCTATATAGGTGCGACCTTCTTTAGCTTTGAGGAACTCTACATTTTTATTCCCATTATTCTTGTAAGTGTATATATTCTGACTTTTTTCTCAATTCTTGAAGGTATCAGCCGACATGAGTGGATTATGCTTTTTATCCACCCTATGTACTTTGCTCTTGTGTGGTACTTGTTCTATTTTTTCGTGCCACAGCGATGGCTGACGCGCCTGCCGTTTTTGACTATATACTTTATTTTTACCTATGCTATCTTGCTTTCTCAAAATATTTTCAATGTTGGAGTGTCCAGGAGTTTGCAACTTTTCCGTGCCGCGTTTTCAGTAAACTATCTTCTTTTGACTGTTAGCGCATTCTTATCATATAGTTTGATTATTTCTCTCAGGACTGATTTTGCGACGAATGGTGTGCTCATTCTGATTGCAAGCTTTCCACTTATGCTCCACGCTCTGTGGTCTGTTGAACCAAGGGAGTATGTCTCAAAGGAGCTTATACAATTTGCTGCTGTTCTAAGCGTGTTGCTTGCAGAAGCGGGGATAATTATTTCATTTATGCCGATCAATCAGTCAATCTTTGCGCTTGTTTTAACATCGCTATTTTACAGTCTCGCGGGGATGTTTCACACATATCTTCAGGGAGCTCTCTTCAGGGAACGGGTCAGAGAGTATGTCCTTGTTGCGCTTTTTGCACTGGTGGTGCTCATGCTTACAGTGAGGTGGTAACTAGTTCACCTAGTTATACTAGTTACAACTAGTTCAACTAGTTATAACTAGTTGGTGGGGAAGAGGGGAGAGGAAAACGCACGTCAGCACGTTTTAGAGAATAAAACTATAGGACACTGGGGCCTATAGTAATTTATGCGTAAAAATACACGTTCGGTGCGTTTATAAACTTGTACGTTCATGGCTATCTTCAATCTGGTAAATCGCCTCAAACTGTATCACGCATACTCATGGGGAGTACTTCACTAGAGATGCTAACCCCTCCATGATTAGCAGAAGTGTGGATAACTGCTAAACCTCAATGTATTTTAGCCCTAAAAATGTAAAACTAGATTGTTATAATAGGCCATAATCGAACACAGTGCAGCACCGTAAAGGGCCTAAAATTAGCCTCAAATATCTTAATACAGACTACTGGAAAGCGCCAAATTGAAGATGCTGCCCCTTGCCTGAAAGGAGTGAGCTATGCGTGCAGAGGTGAATGACGGATATATAAAATCGTAAGGACCAAAGTAAAATAGTTTTCTCAACATAAGAGATATCCTGTTAAGAGAGGGTGGTCTACTCCCAACGACATATTACCCAATAATCCCTCACATAGGCCCTGTGCATTATTAGTGGGTATTTCAACACAGTAGAGCACGCATCTTTAACGTCGTAAATTGTATCTTTTACGACGTTGCGTAGTTTTCTTCTGGCGGAGGAGTGGTTTTATATGTGGAAAATGCGCTTTCTGATTGCGCTGTTTAATTAATATGACAAACCATAATTGCAGACCATTTTCTTACTGGTATTCCCCAAAATGGATTTATGCCATTTTTCACCCGCATTTCCCTACTATAGGCCATTTTAATATCGTATAGTTCCTGTTCTGACGCTCTTTTCTCTACTCCACTCTGGGTTGGGACCCTGTAGGGAATATGTTGGTCCTGAGTTCAGGCAGACTCAAAATGGATATTTCAAATTCTTTCGGCACAAAAACTATCGATGAAAACTTTAAAAGGTATCAGGGTGCTATCCTTATACAAAAGTCTTCAAATTCTCGATTATACGAGGGCTCATGGTAAGCCGCATATAGGACCATCGCGATGGGTTATTCAGTGTAGTCATCAAGCAAGGGTGAACCTTCAAACCAGTAGGCAATGTCGATCACAATATTCCGGCTGACTTGTTCAACAGCAGCCCCTTGAGTGTTTCGTAAATCTCCGGTTCCAAGATCTATCTCATACCACCGTCCTTGCACAGTGATTTCTCGGTTAAGAGGCTGTGGTGGGTATCTACACAGCAATATCTCTTGATGTGGTCCATACCCAACAAGATGATTGCCCACACGATATTTTTGATATGGTGGGGCAAATGACCATAGATGAGGCCCAATTTCAGGGGTTTTTGGCATGGGCGGTATTATACCGAAATTTAGTGATATAATGTGCGGCAACAGGTTTTTCACACAAAAGCTGTGTGTAAGAACTGATAGTTCACATATGTGTGTGTTTTGTCCGCCATGTCATGAGCACCTTAAACAGTGCTAGGATGTGGAGGGCAAAGCACGCATCGGTGCTGCTCGATAAGGAGGATTCTATTATGATACCTTGGAGCTGGCGGGGGTTCCTCAGGGTGGGGTTCTGGATCATCGCGCTTGAGGTGCTGATGCTTGTCACCGGGCTCGTTGAGCTGGATGTGCTCACCGGGCCGCCTTGGGAGCTGCTCATGCGCCCGTTCATGATGATGGTGCTCTTGATAGTTGTAGTACGCGAGGGGATCATGATGCCAAGCTTCAGGAGGGACTTCCTACGCGAGGGGATCATGATGCCAAGCTTCAGGAGGGACGGAGTTGAACTCGTGCTCGCCTTCTGCATGTATCTGCTGATAGGGGCCATATCCATGCTCTTTGAGGCACCACAGGCTCCTGCAGGGGTGGGCTCCATTCTGGATGACAAGTGGGGTATCCTGCCTCTCTGGGGGTTATCTGTCTGGTTACTCAGAGATCTGGTGGTGCCACGTTGGGCAAGTCTCTGGCGGGACATCAGACAGCCAAGAGCCTTAAACTAAGGCCGAAGACGGGCTACTGGCTTCGACCAGCCGCTGAG
>MFZT01000013.1:8253-9612 GCA_001789515.1 Candidatus Roizmanbacteria bacterium RIFCSPHIGHO2_02_FULL_43_11 | reverse complement strand
TGCAGCACCAGAGCTGGGGCGAATGTGTCAGGCACATTCGTCCCAGCTGCTTGTACTTTTTTCCCCTTTCAAGCTTCTCTATTCTGGATGATCCCCTATCATTCATCCTTCCACACTCTGCTTACTTCTATGCTCTCTATCCATCCATCCTTCCATCCCTCTACCCTTCCATCCTTCTACACTTTTGCTACAATTGAACAATGCGCAAACTTTTACGAGCTCACGGACCGGAAATTCACCAGAAATCCATTTTAAAGCGTCACAAAGGTCTAACTATCGGAGGGCTTCTACTCTTCTTCATGGCTCTTTTTTTTGTTGCGCGACTCAATAGTCTGTATTCACACATTAATACCCGCTCAGATCGTTGGGCTAAGCCAATTCCGAAGGAAAAAAAAGTGTTTAACCTGCTCGTTATGGGATATGGAGGTCCTGGACATGACGGGGCGTATCTTACTGATACCATGATATTTATCTCAGTTGACACAGAGCATAAACGAGCAGTGGTGGTATCTATCCCGCGAGACATTTGGGTACAAATTCCCACTAACGATGGCGAGCTCTTCATGCGTAAAATTAATTCTGCCTATCAGACGGGCTTGTTTAAGAAGAACTACCCTGCTGTTCTTGATAAGTACGCGGGTGAACAAGGTGCTGGCGATTTGGTGAAGTCGATTGTTGGTTCAATCGCTGGTCAACCTCTGGATTACTATCTGGCTATTGACTTTGACGGTTTCAAGCGAGCTGTCGATACTCTGGGGGGGGTTGAGATGCATGTGAAACGCTCTTTTACCGATGTTGAATACCCGATTGACGGTAAGGAAGATGATTTGTGCGGCTTAGACCCTACTGATATAACGGGTTTTGATGAGCGGGAAAAGATTGCTACAAAATCCCCTGTTCTCGCATACCCATGCCGGTACGAGACCTTGCATTTTGATTCGGGAAAACAATTGATGAATGGTGAAACAGCCCTAAAATTTGTCCGGTCGCGTCACGCGCCTGAAGATGGTGGAGATTTTAACCGCGCAAGGCGCCAGCAGCTTTTTATGGAAGCTCTTCGCGACAGGATTTTGAATGTGGGCTTTCTCCCCAAAGTTCTACCATTGCTTAATGATCTGGAAGCAAGTGTGCGCACAGACATGCCTGTTGAATTTATACAGCGAATGATCGGTGAGGCTCCTTCTGCATCAGACTATGCTGTGCAGCATATCGTGCTTACCACCGATAACTATCTCCAGGAAACCTACTCTGAAGATCGGCAGTATATCCTTATGTCTCGTGATGGTGCAGACAGCTGGAAAGGTTTGCATGATGACTTAAAGCTCTATATGAAAGGTATAACACTAACGCCCAAGCCCA
>MFZT01000013.1:968-8094 GCA_001789515.1 Candidatus Roizmanbacteria bacterium RIFCSPHIGHO2_02_FULL_43_11 | reverse complement strand
GGGGTGTTTGGCTTCTTCATGACAGAGGTATTCCATACCCCCGAGCCATCTGAGCCCATCTGGCTGCAGCGTGTCCTGGACACGCCTGTGCCAACCAACCTCACTAGCGACCAACTGGCGCAGTGGGACAAGCGGCTGAGCACCACGGCTCCGGAGTTCGGCTACCCTGGTCAGGAAAAGAAACTCTGGTTCTGCTCTGAGCAGTCGGCGGAATGCCTAAGGCGTCGCACACTCCAGGTGCTTTCGACCCGGGCTGCCGTGCCGGATCCGGTTGAGCAGGAGCTCGCCCAGATTGTGCGCGACTACCTGCTTTCGGACTTCACCTATCCGTAGCAGCGGGACCGGCTTCCTCACCCAAGCTGCGTGCAAGCACAGGTTCGCCTGAATGGTCTTGAGTCTGGGGCGGCAAGCCCTTAAGCTCAAACCTGCCGGGCGAGCCTGTGCTCTTGCAACTTTGTCAAATTCAGTTGATTTTGATACCAGTGCCAAACTTTAGAAGTCATTTCATGACCTTTACACTTTTCGGCAATATTTGGCAATATTCGGCAACATTTTGGTAGAATGTTCGCATGCATATACCCCCGACTTTCTCGATAAATAATCATCACCGCGAGCTTCTTGCGGAGCTTGACCATCTGCAACAGCGTTTCTTGAATATTTCTCTACCCATCTCCTTACAGCGTACGATTCACCATAGGACTCTTATGAAAAGTTCATTATTTTCTGCTCGGATTGAAGGAAATCCTCTTTCCTTTACCCAGCTTGATGAAATGTCTTTGAAGGAAAAGGAACACTTTGAAGTATTTAACATTCTTGATGCATATGCACTTATCCAACAGCGCCGCCAGGGTCAAACCATCACAATTGATGATATAAAAAACATACATGCTTGTGTCATGCATAACCTTACTGAATCTCCTGGTCATTTCAGACAAGAAATTGGAGCAATCTTCAATCAGGCTGGTATAGCAGTTTACCTGAGCCCTCCTCCAGGTAAAATTGCTACCTATCTACAGCAACTTTTACAATATAGTAATACTGCCCATAGGATCCATCCACTTGTTATGGCAGCTCTTGTCCATCTTATCTTTGAGAAAATACACCCGTTCGTTGATGGTAATGGTCGCGTCGGGAGACTCCTTATGCATCTCGTTCTTGCATATCATTCGTATGATTTTGGAATACCTATCCCCTTTGAGGAGAGCATCGACGCAAGACGTGAAAACTACTATTACCATCTGGATGTTGGCATGAAGCATACTGAGGAATATGTGCTTTTTATGATCGAAACCTTTTTGACAAGTGCACGTGTTCTCGAAAGTACCTTGCAAACGGCCCTGCCAGAACAGATCGAGTTGCCGCCTCGCCAGGCAGAAATGTATTTCATCATCAAAGAACACCGCATAGTCTCATTTGATTTTCTACATCGACGCTTTTTCGGTGTGCCGGAACGTACACTTCGTTATGATTTGAAGAAATTGCATGATGCAGGTTTTATAAAAAAAATTGGTAAGACTAAAGGAAGTTTTTATACGATCACATAAGCTATACTATTCCCATGCCTTTGCAACAGCAACGAGCCATCTGGATATTAATTGCAATTGCTGCTTTTGCAGCAGTGTATTCTGCTCTTACCGGGCAACTTTTTCCTCAAAAACGTACGACGAAAGAAGAAACACAGGTGCCTTTTCAACAACTCTCCCCCACTCCACAATCGGCATCTATCAGTTCAATGCTTTCCAAGTTTCAAAAACAACTTGCTGATAAACCCCAGCAAGCTTCGTCAACAGGAACACTTACCCCTACTCAGATTTCAAAACAACCTCAGACATGCTTTGCTCAAACTACAGGCTTTTCTTACACTGTTTATACCCAAAGTCCACATGCACGTATAGATTTTAAAGAGACTGACGGCACATCTGGCTCAGCAATCCTCACGGGTACTATGCTCTATATGTGGGATGAAAAAGCACATGCAGGGATCAAATCCGAGATTAAGGAAGCAGAATTTACAACAGAGGATGTTTTGGCTTTTATCACCGGGCAAGCAAGTCAAGGCGGCGCGAGTCAAAAATGCACAGTAGGACCGATATCAGCAACAAAGTTTTCCCCGCCAAAAACAGTCGTCTTTACTACATTTGACCTCTCAACGTTTGGATTTTAGCAGATCGATCAAAGAAGCGATTTTTGCGGACCTGTAAGCTCCACCCACTTCCCCTCGGAAAGCTGAAGATCAGAAATGCTAACATTTCCAATATCTGTGCGAATGAGTCTTATCACCTCAAGGTCAATTTTCCCCAGCATCCGGCGAATCTGTCTGTTACGCCCTTCCCGCAACGTAATTTCAAGCTCGATCATACCTGGCCTGAGATATCGAACCAGAGTTATGTTAGAAGATAGCGTTCGCTTATTATCAAGCTTGACACCTTTTGCAATTCGTCCAAGTTTGCTCTTAAGAATGTTTTCAGTGTAATTTCGTGGAATGGTGCAATGAACACGATACTTTTTGGGCACGTGTGAACGAGGATGTGTGAGAGAAACAGCAAATTCTCCATCATTTGTGCATAAAATGAGTCCTTCAGATTCCTTATCCAGTCTACCAATGGGGAAAACGCGAGGCTCTCTGGGCAGAAGCGACGTAATAATTGGTGCCCTCCCCTGCTTGCGTGTGGATGTCACATACCCTCGAGGTTTGTAGAGCGCATACGTTATCTTGTCAGAAGAAATGGAGACACCTTCCCACATGCCGTTGTCTAATTTAATCTCAACAACGTCGTTTAATGTGTTTATTGACGTGCCGAGTGTGAGCAGAATTTTTCCGTTCAGCCTGACAGAGCCTTTTTTTATAAGTTCATCGGCGCCACGCCTGGATGCTATCCCCGCCTGAGAAAGAAATTGGTTGATGCGCATGATAAATAGAAGTATAGAGGGATGGAAGTATGGAAGTATAGAGGGATAGAAGTGTAGAAGTGTAGAAGTATGGAAGCTTGGAATAGGACACACTAGAGTTGCTCACGCATCTACCCTTTTATTCTACCACTCCTCTACTATTCTACTCTTCCATACTTCCACTCCTCTATCCATCTATTCCTCTATACTTCTACTTCTTATCTCCTCAATCTCATTTTCTAACTCCCTCAGGCGTTTTTTTAAACCTGCGGCAAGCTCAAGTCCTTGCTTAAATCGAGGAATCCCCTTCTCTAGGTCAATGTCTCCTGTTTCAAATTCAGCAACAATCTTTTCAAGCTCTTCAAAAGCTTTGGCAAGAGATGCATCAGTTTTTTTTCGTGTGGTGGACATGTGAGTATATTGTACCATCAGTGACAATCGTTTGAAGCTGAGAACCAGCGGGGCTGATCGATCGAACAAGTTGTCCCAATTCATTTCGAGTGATGGTAAAGCCTCGCTTTAAAACGTGCGCAGGATCAAAACTTGTTAAAAGACGCTCAAGCTGTTCAATGTTTCCCATTTTTTCTCTAATTTTTTGTCGATACATACTGTTTGAAATTTTCAAGAAAAGTTCTATTGTTTGATGCATATGTATTATGGTTTGTTGCAGTTTGTGCGCAAGTATTGTTTGTGCATATTCAACATGGTGCGACTTTTTTATGATTTGCTGGCATATGGTGCGATAAAGTTGCTCACAATATGAGTCCACCTCCTGTATAAGTGCCGCCCGTTCCTGTACCAGTAACTCTGCTGCGTTTGAAGGCGTTGAAGCGCGCACGTCAGCCACCATATCAGCGAGCGTAACGTCTCCCTCATGTCCAACCCCAGTCATTACTGGTGCTCTGCTTGCAAAAATTGCACGCACAACTTTTTCGTCATTAAATGCAGCTAAATCTTCCATGGAGCCACCCCCACGGCATACAATAATCACGTCGAGATCTCGTTTATTCAATTCAACAAGCGCTGCGCAGATAGCATCTACTGCATCAACTCCCTGTACTGACACTGCAGAAAAGTAGATATGCATTCCTCCCATGCGGTGCTTCAGTACTTTGATGAAGTCGTTATAAGCCTGTGAACCTTTTGCTGTAACCAGACCAATATGCTGCGGGAATCTGGGAGTTTCTCTCTTTCGTGAAATATCAAATATCCCTTCCTTTTCCAATTGTGAACGAAGTCGCTCGAACGCGATTTTCATAGCACCCTCCCCTGCTGGTACAATGCGCTCTGCTCGAATACTGAATTTTCCGCTTCTCTGATGGATACTGGCAACACCATAGACGTGTACCTTCATCCCCTCCTCCAGCGCGCGCCAGCCAGACAGCTGGAACGCTACGCCAAACACGTCAACAGCAGCATACTCATCTTTTATCGTGATAAAGAGCCATTGCCCGCGACTTACATCAATACGACTGATTTCCCCTTCAACAACCACTTCCCCAAGCTGAGCAAGATGAAAGTTAAGCATCTCGTTAAATTCGGAAACAGAAAAGATAGGATTTTGCATGAAAGTTATTATAGCAGTAAGCCCCGCGTGAAAAGTTTATAGTCTTGATCTCGGGCGCGCTCTGGTGTCATGCTAAAACGTAGTATACTGCATACTATGGATGAACAGGTTCCCATGGCTCAAGCATACGTACATGAGGCTGAGATTGCGATTCAGGGAATTGTGCATGATGCAACTATGCATGGTTTATCTGCCCGGCTGCCAGTCAATGTTCCGCCGCATGCGGATAAATCCTTATTTATGAAAGCTTTAAGACAAACTGCTCAACTTCACGCACATGACGCGCGTGACACTTATCTTCTAACCAAAAAGCGATCATGGCGATACCTTGCCTCGGGATTTATCTTTCTTATTTTTTGTCTCCTTGTTGGTTATGTGGCTCAGTCATTTCTTGGTGCACGGTTTGGTATTGGCCGCATTATTGAAGAAAGTGCGACCGTCGCAGGTTGGGTTGGCATGTGGCGGCCAGTTGAAATGTTCTTATACGAATTACCAGAGTTGAAAAGTCAGCAAAAACTGTACGCAGAGATTTATCAACATATACTGCGATTGAATGATTCTACAACAGCGAAACAAGCAGACCAATGATGCGTAATATAAAGCTGATAAGTGCCCCATTGGTTGGGAGTTGCTGGAAAATAACAAAGGACAAAACGGGTTCAACAATCAAAATCGAAGTTATAAAAGTCATCGCGGTCTTCCCTGTTGAGAGAGATCGCCTAAACGTTCTGCTGGCTCTCGGGTCATTCTGTCAAACATAACAGGAAATGATCCTCTTATTCTATCTATAACATGCTCTTGCTGACGAATATTATGGCCGGTTGCTGCCTGAATGGAAGAGGTAAGATTTGCCGAAAACTGTCCAGATCCAGGCCGTGCGACACTGCTCAAAGCATAGGTAACAACTTCAGGAAGTATTATCATACGCCCGAATGGCCCATACCCATCTCTATCCCATCCGCTCCCTCCGCCAAAGGTTCCGACAATTGAAGCAAATTGATATGCTTTTACCACTTCTGCACTTGTTTCGGGAGTCAAAGAAAGATCGCTTACTTGAGGAGGGAGTACTGCACTGTTACTATACGGCAATACATGTTCACCAAACTGAAAAAGAGGAAAAACATGGACGGATTTCCGGCCTTTCAAGAATCCCTTTCTCTCGCCAATGCCCAGCTCTTTTACTACCTCAAAGAAAATATTTCCGAAGCTGAAAGGACTACTTAAGCCCAACTCTTGATCTAAAGCCTGTTCGAATTGAAAAGCGTCTGTAAATTTTGGATATTCTCTGACATCAATGCCGTTATCACGCAATGATGTGAGAAGCTTCACCAATGCAGCTTTTCCCAGCGATTTGATTAGTGTCTCTCTCGCTGGATTGTCTGGTAGTGAGACGAAAATATCACTCAAATCCACAAAAAGAACATTCGGTAACCCGTTCACGCTTTGGAGACCTCTTGACTGGAGAACTTGTAAAATACCTCCCAATCTGCGTGATTCCTCTGGTCCATTTGTGGCAATCAATGAAACCATCCGACCATGATCGAGCTTGCAGTTCTCAATTGCTTCCCTATCAAAATGATCCTGCCCGTTTAAGCAAGGCGAAGGAAATTTGTCTCGAACCAATGTAACAATATTTTGACCGAAAACGTCTGCTTCTTCCACAATCTCTGGATCTACCAAAGGAGCTCTAGTGTGACCTGCAACTATAATTTCCTCCCCAGCCCCAAGTTCCATATTTTGTTAAAAATGTATTAATTATTGCCAGACATTTCTCGAATTTTCTCTCTTAAAGTTTGCATTTGACCATCAATAGAATTTTGATATGCAGCTCCTGCCTCCTCTGCCGCAAACGATTTTGTTTGATAATCTTTCCATGAACGCATGCTATTGATAGTATTTGATAGTGCAACTAAATCCGGGTATTCTTCAAGCTGCTCCGCTTCTGATATTAAGCTAATGGCCCTGTGGATACGGTCTCTTACATCCTCAAAATATCCTATTGGATCTGCCACGAAAGCATTTCTTGCAGTATTCTCAGTAGTTGACCTATCCATTGGCAGCGCTCGATCAAACAAACCCATGCTATATTGCACCTCACTTACCATGTCGGCAAGCACTTCCCTACTTTTTAGTCTGAGAGGTTGGTATTGTAAGCCACGGCTTTGTGCTATTGAGTAACGAATGTATTCAACAAGCGCTCTTGCTGTTCTCCCATTCCCATCAGCAAAGGGGTGTATTGACATTAACAAAACATATCCCCATGTTGCAAGAAGATCTGCATCAGCAACAGGAGCTGATGCCATGAGCTTTTCTAATGTATGTGCAAAAGCTGCCATAAGGGATGAGACATCTTTTAAATCAGGAGCTATTTTGTCACCAAATTCGACTAAAAGTCGTCGATACTCCCCTCCTTCAAGAGGATGGTCAGGATCTTGGTCAACCCATATGCCTAATGTGGAAACCCTATGTAACAATCTAATTGTATCCTCCATCGATAACTTATCGGCTTCTTCCCTACTTCCAAATTGCTGCTCATACAGGAAACCAAAAGTGGCGTCTCTTGCACGTTCTCCAAGCTGCCGCAGGTGCTGTTCTGTCCTGGTAGTTCCATGCGTCTCACGAATACCTGGGCTTGAGAGAGCGGTGTCTATTGCAGCCCCGACCACCCGT
>MFZT01000013.1:0-896 GCA_001789515.1 Candidatus Roizmanbacteria bacterium RIFCSPHIGHO2_02_FULL_43_11 | reverse complement strand
GCTTGGGGCAAATCTATCCGCGTATCGATGGTCATAGAGAGATTGTAATAGAGTTTAACTATAACCACAAATCAATAGTGGATCTGTTAGATTTGACAGATAACTTCTGGCAATTTCGGTTTATATAACTTTTCGGTCGTAAGACGAAGTGTACAATATCCGTCATTGAGCCGATGTCCAATGTATCTGGGGCTCACAATGATACACGGCATTAGAAACTCCGCCATAAACTTAATCCATTCATTATGAGTTAGCAGAAAATTTCCATAATAATGTAAAAATCTACCACTATCTAATAGATAACCACTCTTTTTGCCGCAAATATATCTCAGTGATTTTTTGATAGTGCCAAAATCAACATTTTCTGAATGAAGATTCATCATGGGAATATGTTTGTATATATTTCCAGTGCAGAGGACTTTTGATGTTAAAGACCATACTTCATTTATTGAAAGTTTTTCCAGTTTTTTAAGATTCAAATCAAGAAATTCGTTCCGATTGTAAAAAACTTCTTTAGTGGGTTTGTCATGATTAAATCCTTTTAAAATATTTTCGCTTTTTAGCAAAGAAGTATGGTTTACCTGTCGCCAATTTTCCTCGACTTTATGCGAGATAAGTTTTAATTTGATAACTTCTGGATGATCTTCAATGATTATTTGAGAAACTTCCAATGAGCTTTGTCCAATTCTAAAATTTTTAGCCATAATTTTTACTTCATTAAATCATCATTTGAAACACCCAAACCTTTGGCAATTTTTGCCATAGTTTCAATTGTAGGATTTAGCGTTGCGCCAGATTCAATTTTGATAGGGGCTTGACTAGTTAAGTAGAAACTATCGGCCTTGTTTAATTAATAACTTCAAGAGTTTTTCCATATCATCTCGATGATTAAATCT
>MFZT01000012.1 GCA_001789515.1 Candidatus Roizmanbacteria bacterium RIFCSPHIGHO2_02_FULL_43_11 | reverse complement strand
GAAAAAATGGCTTATTTCGCGCAAACGACTCCTGGTATTTTTTCTTATTTTTGAATTTTATGTACTTCTTGGATATATTACTGGTTTATCAATAATATTATTTGCGCCCGCATATTTGTTAACACTTTCTATTTGTTGTGGCGATTATCCTTCTCCAGAAATACTCTTTGCATCAATCCAGCTTAATGCTTTCGCTTATGCTATATGCATCAATATCTTCATAAATTTTCTGAGCAAAAAATCCTAAAAAACTGCTGCCTGAAATTCATCTTGAAATACCATTTCACTACTTCCCCCTCATTAAGTTCACAAAAAAGTTCTTCATCTTCGCAAGTCGGCTTTTAGAAAGCTTTGGATGATACAAAGACTCTTGTGCAATGAGATATCGCAGCACAATGTAGATAAGAATATTCACAAACAAAATCATTACGGATGAGAGCCTTTCTTGATAGAAAACAAAAAACTGCGTAATGAAAATGTTTACGAGGACAGAGTACTTAAGGAACTCGTAACCCGCGACCCGTTGTTTATAGCGAATATAGTACAAGCCGATAATGACTAAAGCGCCGCTGAAGACGGAACTTATCAGTTGTCCTATCTCAATATAAGAATACGCATGGACATTTTGCAGGCTCGCAAGGGCGCGGTAGGTATTCAGAAGTGTATACAGTATAAAAAAACTCACAAGCGCTTTGGTGTATCTACTGTTCTGAGCAATGCGTATGTATAACTTTTGAAAGTAGTGCTTTAGACGAATTTCAAGATGCATGTTTCCGTTTTCTGTGCCATGAGTTTGTCGAAGAGTATCCATAACATGACGCATAAGTCCATCATGATGACCCCTTTCAATAAGATCAAGGGCCTTGTTTTTCTCAGAAACGTCATAATCATACAAAACAAACTCCTTAAGAACTTCAAGAGCGTTAATCGAATACTCTTTTCGCGTGAGTTGAATATATTTTCTGCTTGCTCTACTAATTAAGAAAATAAAAATGAATATAAGATAAATGAGAGCAATGGTTGGCTGGTAAAAATAGTTGTTATCATGCGTAATATACTTCCCAAGCTCATCTACAAAAAAGCCAAAGCCTATGCCTCCGATAATACTTGCAAGTTCCTTAACCCATTTATTCAAAAAACCTGCAAGTAAAAAAATCGCGATGGTCATAAGTAAACCTCCCCAGAGGACATGTGCAATGTGAAAACGCTCACCACCAAACTCGGGAAAGCCAAAGAGGTATAGATAAAATCTCACCCCAATTGTTGAAAAAATAGCAGAGATGAGGAAGTTTTCAAGAAGGTCACCGCCATCGATATTCGGCACAAAATAGCTGAATTTTCTTGTTCTATGGTTCCCTGTCATTAGCAACTATTATAACCCCTTGCATTCCTGTGATCAATTTTCCATAATACAGTTTATGGATACAAAAAATACTAAGAAAAGGATACTCGTCGTTGATGATGATACGTATATCCGAGATATTTATCAGGAGCTGCTCACCGATGAGAACTATGATGTTAATGTAGCATTTGATGGAGAAGATGCTCTTCACAAGGTTCAAAACACTGAGTATGACCTTATTGTTCTTGACGTAATGATGCCAAAACTTGATGGTATTGGTTTCTTGAAGGAGCTGGGCAAGCTTGAAACAGATCACAAACCCGTTGTTATTCTTACCACTAATCTTGCTCATGATGAAGTTGTTCAGGAGGCACTAAGCCTCGGGGCAAAGACGTACATCACAAAATCAGACACCTCACCTGAAGAATTCATTGCAAAAATCAAGGGTTATCTTTAGGGGTAGATAGAAGCTTATTTCCTGTTGCTTTTGCCTCAAAATCGTTAAGGGATTCAAGAGCTTCTTCAATAAGTGCTTTAATTTTCTCTGAATCTTTTTGTGCAGCTTCGACAGACTTTGCACCACTAATATGGTGAGCAATGAGCTTAATATCACTGAGTGGCTGTCGCATCTCAACAGCAAATTTATTGATCACATTTGCAAGCAAGCTTTCAACCTTTGTCTGAGCTTCTTTATACTCTTCTTTGAGCACAAGGATCTGCTTTTCTGACTGCTTCAGTTGAAGATAGCGTTTGCGAAGAAAATAACTTAGGGGAATAACGGTCAAAAACGAAAGCACAACTAAAAAGTCATAAGCCAAATCAATTTCACCGATGCTGAGTGAAAATAGTGTAATAAGTGTTACAACAAAAGCAATTGAGACAGCAGGGGTAAACATAAATGAGAGCGCCGTAGCAAGCAAGTAAAGCAGGAAGAAGAATGGTGAAACAAACCAACCTGTTGTTGCAACAAGAAGCATAATCATGACAATCCCCATATAAGTGAAGATACTTTTTTGTTCCGGTGTGGGTTGTCGTGTTTTTAGGAAGAAATAATATACGACAAGTCCAACTAACCACATGAGTGAGATGTGCAGGGAATAGGGCGAAGTCAAAGGAAATTTTGCAAGGACATACACAAGAACGGTGACGATACTGATCAGAAAAGGTGCGAGATATTTAGTGTTCATATATCTTGATTATAGGTGTCGTTAAAATTATTGCAATCACTTTTTAGTTTCAAATTTCATCCTACTTTAGAAGTCATCTAATCATCATCGTGTACCGCAATGTTATACTAAGGAAATATATGGACATAATGGCTGCTATTTTTATAGCCCTAGTGCTTCTTGGTCTCATTGTCATGCTTCTTGCTCTCCAGCGCTTTCAGCCCGTCTCGAACCTTAAAGCTGTTGTTGAGAAAAGGATTACTGAGATTGACACTCGCACAAATATGGCAGACTACAACAGCCTGAGAACAGCTTTGATCGATTATGACACTCTATTGGATCATGTCCTGAAGGATAAAGGAATTCGCGGAACGAATATGGGAGAACGCTTAAAATCAGCTCGAAGCTACTTTCCTCATGGTTTGTACAATGAAATCTGGGAGGCGCACAAAATGCGCAATAACCTTGTGCATGAAGCAACATTTACAGCTTCAGTTCCTGCTCTCCAGCGCAATCGTGAGGCTCTCAAAAGAGCAATTACCCAAACATCCGGAGTCCGAAAGGCTACTCGGACAGCTTAGATTACGACTACAATGAGATTTTCTACACAACCTATTCATGAACAAGAAGCTTCTGAGGATATAGCGCGTATCTATCAATCTATAAAAAACACCCTCGGACTTGCCTATGTGCCCATGATGTTCAAATATTTGGCTCATTATCAACCCTTTCTTGAAAACTTATGGGATTCTATCAATAAGAATATCCAGGATCCATCCTTTAAGGCTGTTCTTGGGTATATAGATGGTGACATCAGAAACGCAGGTCATACACTTTTTAGAGCTTCATCATCTCACGATACGCTTATCACTCTTCTCCCTGATCATGTGATTCGACAACGCATTTCTGAAGAAATTCGTGATTTTTTTGTTTTGCAGTGCAAGCTTGCATATGTGTGTGTAGCTATCCGGCAGGCAATAAAGGGCTGGGCTGTTGGTGCAAAATATTTGGAATCTGAACAAGCTTTCCATGCCATGAATGAATCCCATGCTTCTGGTCTTGATGATGAGATACGAAATATTATGCTGGTTGAGTCAACTTCAGCTCTCGCTGTATCATCAGATCTTCAAAATCCTCTTTTGACGTTTCTTGTCTTGTTAAATGAAGAGTTTGCCAATGTAACTCGCACGGAAACGTACGTGCTTGCCCGTGTACAGGTTGAAAAAGCGCTCGACACCCGAGTGCAGGACATGCCACATCCGATCCGAGCTTCATACAATGATGTTGCAACGCTTGTGAAGAACCATGATGAACTGCCATATCTTTTCTATTTGCTCAGTGAAAAGTTCCCCGTTGTTCATGCTGTGTCCAGTCTCATGTGGGGGTACGGGATGGGGATGCTTGGGGATAGAGGGATAGAAGGATAGAGGGAAATGGAAGTTAAGGAGTGTGAGAGTGGGGCGAGGAAAATATGAGAATCAATGCATATTATTTTCTATAAATTTTCTTCAAGAAAGCCATTTTTCACACAACACTTCTATCCCTCTATCCCTCTATCTCCCTACCCCTCCACAAACTCCCTCATATTTTGTGCTGTAATCGTGAATGTTGTCCCCCCACCGCTTACCATTTTTAGAGCCGCCGTTCGCACTATAGATTCCACCTTCCGTTCAACACTACGAATGCCGGGATCATAACCAGAGGCCCTGGCAATCGACCGCCACACTTCCTCATTAATAGTAAGAGTCTGCTCCGGCAGTCCACTTTCCTTCATAAGCCGTGGCAAGATGTAGTCACGTGCAATAAAAATCTTTTCATCGTCCGTGTATGATGGCATCTGAATGACCTCCAGACGGTCCATCACGGCCGTGGAGATATCCTGAGTATTATTGGCCGTTGCAACAAAAAGTACTTGCGATAGATCAAAAGGGAAATCAACATAGTGATCAATAAAACTTCCATTTTGTTTTGGGTCAAGCAGTTCAAGGAGTACACCCATAATCGCTCCACGCGATGTATCTACTGTACGATCTAACTCATCAAGCAAAATGACGGGATTTCTTGTACCTACTCTACGTAAGGATTTGATAACCAGCCCTGGCTCTGCTTCGGGTTGAACTTTTGAAACTCCTCTTAAATCAAGAGCAGAGGATAATCCTCCAAATGGAATTCTTACAAATTGTCTCCCAAAAACGCTTGCGATTGACTGAGCAAATGTTGTTTTTCCGGTACCTGCAAGACCTACAAAGAGGAGAATAGGAGCATGGAAAGCCTCATTTGGTTTATTTTGCTTTTGCAGTATAAGCATTGAGATATATTCCAAAATTCTTTTTTTAATCTCAGCTAAACCGTAATGATTCTGGTCCATGATCTCTTTAGCCTTGTTAATATCCAGTATGTCCGGCGAGACCTTATTCCAAGGCAGATGAGTGATCCATTCCACATACTTTACAATCATATCCAGTTGATTAACATTCCCTCCGTAACGGAGCCCAAGATTAACTCTTTGCAATTGCATGTTTGCTTTTTCCCACAATTCATGCGGAATATTAGCATCGTGAAGAAGTTTTTCAAGACGTTGTATCTCTACGGTAACATTATCATAGTTGTCCAAGCTTGATGCTGTTGAAATAGGTGTGTAGTTTGGCATTCCAAATAAAATTCAAAATTTTAAAGACAGAAAAACGTCAATACAAAATTAGCAGATGCACAAATGATTTGACAATTCCCCTATCGTTTGCTATATATATTAGAGCAAAATTTTCATGCCAACTCAAGGCAATTATTAGTTCAGATAGAAAATTATGAAATCGTTGACAGAAATTCAACCTCTTTTTGATAATGTCCTTATCAAACCTCTTAATGCAGAACAGAAGACAACTTCGGGGATTGTCCTGCCAGATTCTGCGAAAGAAAAACCTCAACAGGGGGAAGTTATGGCAGTTGGTCCTGGGGGTACTGATGAAAAGGGCAAGCAAATTTCAATGGTTCTGAAAGTTGGTGATATTGTTTTGTATAAAAAGTGGGGAGGGAACGAGATTAAGGTCGGAAATGAAGAATGGATTATCCTTGAGCAGAAAGATATTATGGCGAAAGTGAGGAAGTAGAAGTATGGAAGGATAGAAGTATTGGGGGATGGAAAAATGGGTCGACAAATTGCCCTAATTCATCTGGCTCACCAGTTGAACTAGTTATAACTAGTTGTAACTAGTTCACCTAATTACAAGTTTCAACCAATTATTATGGCAAAGCAACTTAAATTCGGAAATGATGCGCGGCTTGCACTTGTCAGAGGTGTTAACACTCTTGCACAAGCTGTAGTTACAACACTTGGCCCACGTGGCCGCAACGTAGCACTTGACAAAAAATGGGGAGCTCCAGCTATTATTCATGATGGTGTAACTGTTGCCAAAGAGATAGAGCTTCAGGACCCATTTGAAAATATGGGAGCCCAGCTTGCAAAAGAAGCAGCATCCAAGACCTCTGACGTTGCTGGAGATGGGACGACCACATCTACTCTTCTGGCACAGGCTATGGTAAATCTTGGTATGCGAAATATTACTGCTGGACATAATCCTATGATTCTGAAAAAGGGGATTGAAATTGCGGTACAAAAAGCGGTTGAGGAAATCAAAAAGTCTTCTAAAGATATTCCACTGGAAGATGAACAGGCTGTGGCCCAGGTTGCAACGATTTCTGCGGCTGATGAAACGATTGGGAAACTCATTGCTACTGCATTTAAGAAGGTTGGGAAGGATGGGGTAATCAGTGTTGAAGAGGGTCGTGGCCTTGAAATGGAGGTCGATTATAAAGAAGGAATGGAGTTTGACAAGGGTTATGCGTCTGCCTATTTTGTAACAAACCCGGATAAAATGACAGCAGAGATTGAAAGTGCGTATATTCTTATCACAGACAAGAAAATTAGCGCAATTTCTGACCTTTTGCCTTTCCTTGAAAAGTTTGTGAAAGTTTCCAAGAACCTAGTCATCATCGCTGATGATGTTGATGGTGAAGCCCTAGCGACACTGGTTGTCAACAAGCTGAGAGGTACGTTTAACACGCTTGTTGTAAAAGCTCCTGGATTTGGGGACCGACGCAAGGAGATGCTTCAGGATATTGCTATTCTTACCGGGGCAACCGTCATTTCTGATGAAACAGGAATGAAGATTGAAAATATCGAGCTTGATGTGTTGGGACAGGCTGATAAAATTTGGTCTGATAAAGAAAACACGAGAGTTATTGGTGGCAAGGGTGATCAGAAGATGATTAGTGCTAGAGTTACACAAATCCGCACCGAGATTGAGGCATCCACATCTGATTTTGATCGTGAGAAGCTTCAGGAACGTCTTGCAAAGCTCGCTGGTGGTGTAGCAGTTATCAATGTTGGGGCTGTTACAGAGATTGAGTTAAAAGAAAAGAAAGAGCGCGTCGACGATGCGGTTTCTGCAACAAAGGCAGCCCTTGAAGAGGGTGTAGTACCTGGAGGAGGCGTAACATTCCTTAAGGCACGCCAAGCGCTAAATGCTCTGAAAGACACTACTGAAATTGAGGAAGAAAAGGTGGGCATTGACATTGTGTATCAATCACTGGCTGAGCCCGTACGAATGCTTGCGCAGAACTCTGGCATGGATTCAGGCCTTGTACTCAATAAGATCGAGGAATCAACCACAGCAGACTTTGGTTTTAATGCCAGAACGCTTACTTTTGGATCGATGCTCAAGCAAGGCATTGTCGACCCGACAAAAGTGGTTCGGAGTGCACTGGAGAACGCCGCTTCTGTTGCTACCATGATATTGACCACAGAGGCACTGGTTACAGACATCCCTGAGAAAAAGGAGGGCTCGATGAATCCGGATATGAGCGGAGGGATGGGTGGCGGGATGCCCGGCATGATGTAGCGTGAGTCTGGTACAATCTGGTAAAAGCCATCTGCGAAAACCTGATCATGATTACCAATATTGGCCAGCTACTCAAGCGCGAGCGTGAACGACAAGGCATTTCCCTTGAACAGGTCGAAAAAGAAACACATATCCGGCAGATAAGCCTTATCGCGCTTGAAGAAGAGCAATGGGAGCATTTCCCTTCTCGAACATACATCCAAGGGGCTATCAAGAGATACGGAGCATTTCTTGGCCTTGACGAGGAAAAGTTGATTGCCTATTTTAGGAGAGAGTACGAAAAGCACGAAAAAATTCGCTTCAAAAGAAAGACCGTTGCTTCACAGTTTGTCCCTCAGAGAGCTCGTATCATGCGCCTTCTTATTGCCCTTATCATTATGGCCTTTGGCAGTTTCTTCGGTTATCAGACATACCTTTACCTTAAGCCCCCAAAAGTAATTATCCTGGAACCACAGCGTACAATTTTTAAAAGAGAAGATAAAATCACTGTGAAAGGAACTGCCCCTAAGGAAACTATCATTAAGATTAATGGTCGCCAGGCATATCTTGATGACAAAAATGTGTTTCAGCTTAATGTCGCATTACCTGATGAGAAAAATAAAGTCGTGATTGAAGCAACAGGAGCAAATGGGCGAAAAACCATTATTGAAAAGGAGTACCTACGTGAGAGATGAGGCTAGCCAAGGCCAAATGAAGACCTGACTAATCATTTGACATCCCTATCTTTTTTCTACATAATGAAACGTGATGGCCGTTTTAGATTTTTTCAAAAAGAAGCCTCAGGACACAGGGGGAGATGTGGGCGTTTCGCAAAATACACCTTCGGGTGCGTCCCCAACAACCCAGACTACTGTTGTCCAGGAAACCCAATCTGTCTCATCTGGTTCTGCTGGTGCTTATAGTGGCATAGGAAATCCGCCCGGAGGACAAGCATACAGTGGTATTGGTAATCCACCAGCGCCTCAGACCGGGTCCGTTCAATCAACAACTATTTCACAGAGCTCATCACAAAGCCCTAAAGAAAAGCAGCCAGATCAGGTCGTTCAAAACCCCTCTGCGAGCAAGCAACCACCACCGGCTCCACAGGATAAGCAACCTGCACAGGGAGGCCAGCCC
>MFZT01000011.1:2971-12757 GCA_001789515.1 Candidatus Roizmanbacteria bacterium RIFCSPHIGHO2_02_FULL_43_11 | reverse complement strand
GAAATCTCTCTGCCACGGGTGAATGGGACAATGCAGAAAGTGCAAAAATTGTTACATCCGTTTGAAATAGGCACCCAGGCGGCGCTTTTACTGGTTCGCACCGGCGCAAAATCAAAGCCCACCTCCTCAATCGGCATGAATTCGTCAACATCAGGCATGGCTTTTTTAACTTTTTTTATGAGTGCACCAGTTTTATCCCGGTACGCAGCCCCAACCATACAGCCAGTGACAATGATTTTGAGATCCGGTTTGGTGACTTTCAGCTTTGCAAGGTTCTGCACTAGCCCATACACCTTATTTTCAGCCTTTTCCCTCACCATGCATGTGTTTATGACAATCTGATCTGCGTCTTTATACGATCGTGCCGGAGTCATGCCACGAGCGCGAAGTCGTGACTCCACCCGCTCCGAATCTGCAACGTTTTGCTGGCACCCGAAAGTTTTTACTAAGTATTTCATAGTTGAGTATTATACCGGACAGGGTACACCCTGCAGAAACGAGGCAAGCTGCAACCCATAGGAAAGGCCGTTTTTGTTTAGGCCGTTCGGAGGCTCCTCCGAACTCCGGAGGTTACCCGCCCCAGCTTTGGTACCTTCTCAGCGCAAACTTCCACAACCACATGTTCCCTGCAAGAAACAAAACTCCAACCACGAAAGGAGCAACGACCCCTCCTATGGATAGCATCCCAAAAAGACCCTTAGCAGGAAATGTCATCATAACACCAATGGGTATGATAAACGTAATTACAAACCTGAAAGGTTGTTTGTAGATCTCAATTGGGAAGCGTCCCGATTCGCTTACGTCTCTTAAAATCATCATGATTTGATCAACTGTTGTGGTCAAAACACCAATACTTAAAGCGAGAATGTGAAATGCGGCCATGATGATTGTTGCGTTGACAAAAAGGAAGATGAACAGCAATATTCCACTCCAGGAGTATGTGCCAATAATAAGATATGAAATAATTATTACCTGAATGGCCAAAACAAATGCATCCAAGATGTCTAAGCCTCCGAGGAGGACCAGCATAAACGGATGAATGGGTTTTACCAAAACACCATCGAGCCCCCCGGAAACAACAAGAGGACGGAAGCGATATACCTCTCGGAAAAGCAGCCCCGAAACAGAGTTAACAAGCTCAAATGTCATCAAAATGATGAGTGCCTGGCTTGCTGTATATCCCTTAAGAAGGCTTGACTGGGTAACCAGAAAATAAATAAAGACAAAAAACATAGCAAACCGAACGAACTTCCCTAATGTGAATAGGAAAGCTCCTGTTTGTCCCTGAGTTGTCCTTTTGATTGAAAGGATGGACAGTAGGTAGTAGATGTATAAATAGTGTCTCATCTTCCAAAAAATGAAAATTCTCTTAAACCTTTTTGCCACACTTTTCGTGCAAGGTAAAAACTTAAGAAACTCCACCCAACAGCACCCAAAAGAGTAAATGCAATATCCTGTGGTGGCATACCTAGATAAGCGCGTGTTGGTATAAAGTAGAGGTAAGGAAACGGGGTAAGAAAAAACAAAACATACACATTCCGGGGGATAATGTCGAGGGGAAAATAACTTCCTGAGAAAACAAGAACAAGCATGGTGAAAACGAATCGAGGAGCCCATACTTCATGGGTCCAGAAACCAAGGAATGCGATCAAGAGATTGACAAAAAATGCAATAATAGTGCCGAGTACTAGAAACACAAAGGTGAGTAGCAGCGCCTGGGGGTTGGTTTGCACAAAAAGAACCGGTTTTACAAGCGCGATGACGATGGCAATTTCAATTACCTGTAACGAAATATTGATCAACTTGTCAGCAACATCGCGGGTGATTTGGTATGTAAAAAAATCAAGAGGTCTAAGGACATAGTCAATAATTTTCCCCTGCAGGATTTCTCCGGCCACATCTGCAGTGCGTGTCGCAAGCACAAAGCTGCTTATAACGGTGGAGAGCATAATGTAGGTCAACATGTGAGTCTGAGAGTAACCGAAAAGCATGGAATGTGAACCGTAAACAGCCGTCCAAAGGTAATATTTGATAAGAAGAGTGATTACATTCCGGAACCGCCAAAGGAGAAAGTTGAAGCGATACACAGCATACTCTGCCACTGTTGTGCTAAAAATGTTCCGGTAGGTTTCCATAGATAGAAGTATAGTGGAAGGATAGAGGGATAGAGGGATAGAGGGATAGAAATGGGAGGTGTGTGATATTGAAACATGAAGTGATACGCGATCCCCCCTATTATTGTATGTGCCTCTCAGTGGTTTTGCTGCCGATACGATACAATAAGACTGTCATGATGACCTTTTCACAGGAGGAAAGCCGCGGCAAACATGTGATTGGTATTGATGAGGTGGGTAGGGGAGCGCTGGCAGGCCCAATTTGTGCTTGCGCATGCATCTTAGAAACGAATCTTTCATTTCACAAAAATTTCACTATTCGGGATTCAAAGACAATGACTCCTCGACAAAGAGAGAAAACAGCAGCTTGGCTGCAGAAGAATTCGATGTCCTTTATCGCGGAATGTGATGCACAGACAATTGACGAGATTGGTATAAGCGAAGCAAATAAGTTTGTCCTCAAAACCGTTGCTGAAGCAGCTATCCAACACGTCAATGATCCTGAGACAAAAGTTTTTGTAGACTATTTTACATTGTCAGGCATTGCCACGATTTCTGTCCCGAAGGCAGAGAGAATTCATATCTCAGTAGCTTCGGCGTCAATTCTTGCAAAAGTGTACAGGGATAGTCATATGAAAGAACTTGCCCAAGGTTATCCACATTACGGTTGGTATACAAATATGGGGTATGGCACAGCTTCACACAGAGAAGCAATTAAAATATTCGGCCTGTCTCCAAAGCATCGGAGGACATTCACATCCTCTTTTGTAAAGCAGCCATAATGCGACTGGGTTCAGCTTGCAATGAGAGAGACTTCATGGCAATGCCAATAATGGACTTTGGTTGAGCGCTAAATGTTTCCTGATTATGCTCGATTAATGCTGAAATAGCTTTCTCCAAGTCTTCATCTGTCATTTCTGTAGGCATATATTCCTGCACGATCGCAAGTTGTGTTCTGTTGTGCTCAACTAAATCAGTGCGACCTGCTTTTTCAAACATTTCCAAAGCCTCTTTCAACTTTTTGTTCATCTTCTTCAACACCGCAACTTCTTCATCTCCCGTTAAGTCATCCATTTTTGCAATCCGCGCGTTTTTAATTTCAGCAATCATAAGCCGTACAATATCAACACGATTCTGCTGGTGAGATTTGAGGCTTGCAATCAAGTCATCTTGCAATTTCTGGATGATCATACTATGATGTACACATTTCTAACGACTATGCAGAAGACAGCTTTGGATATTATACGCTACATAACAACTGAAGTAGAGGGTAAGAAAGTACCGCTGGAAATCATGATCAGCGATGTGCAGATGATGAAGTTTAAAATCCGCTCACTTTTTGGTGATATATCAATGATTGAGCATCTTGAGCGGGACTTTATCGAATCTCTCTGGCGCATTGGTAAGATTGACGAAATTGTTTCTTCAAACATTCAGGATCTGGATGAAGACGAAAGAGAAGTCCTGTTTGAATATATGGATAGTCTGGAACAGAATGTCCGTGATACTATGAAACGCTCCTTCCACGTTCATGGGGCGCAAAAAGATGGCGTTCTCAAACTCGAGGTTTTTAAAGAGCTTCACTTGGACTCACATATTCATTAAAAAACAATGAAACATTTTTGATATGAGAAAACCTGTTGTTATTGATTTGGAAACAAAAAAGACCTTCCGTGAAGCCCCAAATCCACAGGACCTTGGGATTTCTGTTGCAGGTCTATATGATTATGCGACAGATGCCCTTATTGTATTTGAAGAATTTGCGCTTCCGGAGATGTTTCAATACCTTGAAAATGCATCGATTATTGTAGGATTTAATATTGACCAGTTTGATCTCCCTGTCCTTCAGCCATACTATCCTGGGGACATTTTGCGTTTTAAAACCTTTGATATTCTTAAAGACGTCAAGCGTTTACTTGGCTACAGGCTGAGACTTGACGATATCGTAAAGGCAACTCTTGGAGAAGGGAAAAGCGGACACGGTCTGGAAGCAATCAGGCTTTATAATGAAGGAAAGCTGGATGAACTAAAGAGCTACTGCCTTGATGATGTACGTCTGACAAAGGAGCTTTTTAATTTTGGTGTTACACAGGGCAAAATTCACTATCCATCCCGCGGGGCCGATCCAGAGCCTAAGACGGTTTTTGTGCAATGGGAACAATTTATGTCCTACCAGGGTCTTAGTGATAGCGTTAACTTATCCTTGCCTTTCTAACAGTCAACTAAAAACATAGGAAAACGCACTCTCCTGATTTTTACGAATTCTTACCTGCTATAATGGGGCGTAGTTATGGACCTTCAACGCATAAAATATACACTCATTTCTGCGCGCCCCAATCAATGGATTAAAAATACCATTCTCTTTACAGGTATTCTTTTTGCCGGTCAGCTGTTTAATCCTCCCATTTTTATGAAAGCGCTTATTGGTTTTGTTATTTTTTGCATGCTGTCAAGCACTTCATATATATTAAATGACATTATCGACTTTCCACTGGACAAAAAACACCCAGCAAAGAAAAAACGTCCTATTGCATCTGGTAAACTCAGTATTCCGGATGCGACTTTTGCGGTCTTTATTCTTTCCTTTGTTTCTCTAATCAGCGCGTTATTTGTAAGTATTTCATTTTTTGTTGTGGCATTTACCTTTCTCCTTTTGCATTTTTTTTATTCACTCTACTTTAAGCAGAAGCCAGTCCTTGATATCTTTGCAATTGCGTTTTCATTTATGCTACGGGCGTTTGCAGGATCTGTGATAACGGGGTATCACATTCAAATATGGCTTCTTCTGACAATCTTTTTTATGTCTCTGTTCATTGCCTCTGTGAAGCGCCATGCCGAGCTTGTAAATCAAGGTACAACCACACGAGCAGCACTGGTAAATTACAAAGAAACAATGCTGCTTTTTTTATCAAGTACTTTCGCAACCATGACCATTACGTCTTATTCGCTGTATACCTTTTTGGAAACACCCCCGCTCATTGAGCACTCAATTTTTCGCGGTTTATCCTTTATTCTGCCGGAATTCGAAGCACGAAAATGGCTTATGGTAACAGTACCACTTGTGGTATATGGCATTGCGCGATACGGCCAGCTTCTTTATGAAAGGGAGCAAGGGGAAGCCCCAGAGAAGCTTATCACCAGAGATAAAGGCCTTATGGCAATTATGGGGTTATGGGCGACTATTGTAATTGTGTTACTGTATGTGGTGTGAGATGGAAGGATAGGAGTATAGAGGGATAGAAGTATGGAGGGCGTAGGGTGGGGGTTATCCTGATCTCTAGTTCACCCAGTTTACCTAGTTATAACTAGTTTTAACTAGTTCACCTAGTTCAACTAATTATGTCGGCGTATATTCTCGATACCAATTTGTTTTTCAACCTGCAGGCGAAGACTGCTTTTGGTACAAATCCCCAAGAGATTATTATCTCGGTCACGAACTATGCCCAAAAACTCAAATCTCTACAAAAAGCTGAATTTTATATGCCTCCTCGAGTTTTGGAAGAGTTTTTGACTTTTGTCGATGAAAGTGAAGAGTATGTTCATAAATTTATTGCACAAATTAACATTAAGGCTCCAGATAAGTCCAAAACCCAATTCGCAACAGAGGTTTTCTATGATCTCATTGAAGAAATTCGCCACCGTTCGTATCGAGGTTTGCAAGTTGCGGAGGAAGAGATGGCTCAGGCTGTTGCGGAAATTCCACGGGAGCTTTTAGAACCAGGAGCAAAAATCGAATATCAGAAGGCAATTGGAGAGCACATAAAACGTCTCAGAGACCGTTATCGTAACGCAACTCGTACAAAGTTTCTCGACAGTTTGGCAGATTTGGACATTATTGTTTTAGCAAAGGAGCTGAATGGGGCTGTTGTTACTGCGGATGAAGGCGTACTTCTGTGGGCGCGAAAGTTTGGTGTGAAGGAGGCGATCCCTCATGTCCTGCACCATGAACTGGATGCTCTGCTTGCTGGTTAGCTGTATCTCCCTTCGGTGGTGCTTCCTCGGGCATGAGGGTTGTCAACCACTCGGCCATTTTATCAGTTAATGTCTTTCTGGGGCTCTCTTGATATATCAGATGATTTGAAAGATGATGCAAAACTTCATGCTTTGTCGGTGGGTTTGGTACAACCAGGTATAGGGGGTGGGTGAACTGCATGCGAGTGAAAATAACCACAATATCATAGTCAAACTTTTTGATAAAATAAAAATGTGATAAATTCTCCCATGGATATGTCTGCTGTGCTGTTTGTATGCCGAACTTTGTTATGATGTGTTCAGTATTTTCAGGAGGAGTAATGGTGAGGGCGTACACGAGAAACATGATGGCCCAGATTGGAATGATCAAAATAAACTCTTTAAAGAAAAAAACGATGAGCGTAAGAAGGACTGCAACTGCAACGTAGAAACGTAACACTCCCACTGTTTGTTGTTTGTATGCTCTTAAAGGTGCAACCCAAGAAAAAAGAGCCTGGGGATTTTGAGGCTTTGGGTGGGTTTGATCTTGAGAAAGACCGGGTTGATGTGTTGAGGGTGCTTGCTTATCGATATGAGGACCACGATGAGGATCTTCAAAATCGTGTTCATGTAATGTTTCTCGAAGTTCATCAGCATCCATACAAAAAGTATACCACTTCCAACTTTTAGGTGTGCATCCGAGAAGTTGTCTCAAAACCTGCTCGATAACAGATGCAAAGACATGTCGAATTAAACCAACATTCTTGTTCACATTTTTTTGCGGATGTACATACTATACGGATGAAAATTTCAATTTGGGGCTTTGCAGACGACGGTGATGTTATTTGATGCAGAAAGTTATTATTGAAAGCTGTCCCTAGTGTTGTTACATTTGTCGTTACACCATATGTGGTGAGAAGTCGGACATACCCATATGGGTGGACGAGCCGGAGGTTCAAATTATGCAGTGTATATTTTGCAAGAACACTAATACTGAGGTTGTTGAGACACGAACATCTGAAGACGAAACAGTGATTCGTAGAAGAAGAGAGTGTCCTGATTGCTCAAAAAGGTTTACAACCTATGAGCGTGCCGAGCAATTACCTATCATTGTGATCAAACGGGATGGACGGCGAGAGCGTTTTGATAGAGACAAGTTGCGTAACAGCATCATTTATCCAACTGAGAAAACAACCGTAGGCCTGGATAAGGTAGAAGAAATCGTTCAGAAAATTGAGGGGGATATAAAAAATGGTGAGACAACAGAGGTTGAAAGTAAAATAATTGGGGAGCTCGTATCAAAATATTTGAAAGAGGTTGACAAAGTAGCATACATTCGCTTTTCAGCTGTATTTAAAAGATTTGTAGACCTTGAAGATTTTGAGAAGGAGTTAAAGAAATTATTATAAATTTCCCGGAGGTTATTGCAGAAATCTGAATGAAGATGGCGCGAAAGCTTTCGGGGCAACGTAATAGGACTATGAAACTGACGGGCATTGCTCACAAGGTCTTTATGGATCGGTATGCGTTAAAAAACGTTGCAGGAGACCCTGTGGAAAAGGCTCCTGAGGAGATGTGGCAGCGTGTTGCTCGTGGCATTGCCCAGCAGGAAAAAACGTCCTCTGAAAAAAAATTGTGGGAGAAGAAGTTTTATGATGTGCTCAAGGATTTTAAATTTGTTCCAGGCGGGCGGATTCTCTCCGGGGCAGGTACTGACTTTAATGTCACATACTACAACTGCTTTGTCATTCCTGATCCAAAAGATTCTCGAGGAGGTATTCTGGAGTCTCTTAATCAGCTTGTGGAGATTCAGGCACGATCGGGTGGAGTGGGACTCAATCTCTCCAGTTTGAGGCCCCGTGGTGCTCGGGTAAAAACAGTAAACGGTTTTTCGTCAGGACCTGTTACATGGGCTGGGCTCTTTTCTTATGCAACGCATGATGTTGTGCAACAAGGAGGATCTCGTCGTGGAGCAACTATGCTAATGCTGTGGGACTGGCACCCGGATGTAGAAGAGTTTATCACGGTAAAGCAGGACCTTACTAAAATCAATGGTGCAAATTTGTCAGTATGTCTTTCAGATGCTTTTATGGAAGCAGTGAAACAGGATAAAGATTGGGATCTAATATTCCCTGATTTAGATGATCCTGAATACAATGAAAAATGGGACGGAAATATCAATGCTTGGCGAGCTTCAGGACATAACGTAAAAGCGTACAAAACAGTCAAAGCGCGCGACTTATGGAATCAAATATGTACTGCGGCTTGGCGCTCTGCAGAGCCCGGACTTCACTTCCTAGAGAGAAGCAATCGCCGGAGTAATACCTGGTACTTTGAAACGTTATGTGCGACCAACCCTTGCGGTGAGCAACCCCTTGGTCCATGGGCAGTGTGCAATCTTGGCGCAATGAATTTATCTGCATATGTTACGCGTGGACAGTTTGATTATGAAAGGTTTGGATCAGACGTCAAAGTTGCCATGCGCTTTTTGGACAATGTTATTGACGATACCTACTATTTTTTCAAAGAGAACGAACAGTGTGCAAAGGATATTCGTCGAACAGGGCTGGGAATCATGGGCCTTGCTGACGCTCTGATCAAGATGAAGATGGCATACGGAAGCGACGAGTCGTTGCCGGTGATTCGTAAAATATTTAAAACTCTTCGAAACAATGCCTATGAGGCTTCCATAGAGATTGCCAAAGAAAAGGGATCATTTCCAAAGTTCGAGAGTAAGAAGTACTTGCAAGGTCATCATATCCAGAACTTGCCGAAGCGTTTGCAAAAAAGGATTGTGCAATCCGGTATCCGTAACGCTGTTCTGCTCACGGTTGCGCCAACAGGCACAACGAGCGTTATTGCAGAAGCATCTTCTGGTATAGAACCGGTGTATGAATTTGAATACAAACAAACGTGGCGCGGAGGACAAGACATTGTCTATCACAAACTTTACAAAGAATGGAAAGATAAACATCCCAATGAAAAACGTCCACCCTATTTTGTTGGTGCAAATGATCTCTCTCCTGACGAGCATGTCAAAGTCCAAGCTATTGCGCAGGAATATATTGACTCATCAATTTCCAAGACAGTTAATGCCCCGAATAGCCATACTGTTGAAGATGTGAAAAAGCTGTATATGATGGCCTATGATATGGGCCTGAAAGGTATTACGTACATGCGCGACGGATCGCGACAAGGAGTTTTAGAAAGGCTGGATAAGAAGGAAGATAAAGCTGTAGAAGCCCTTCCCTCAGTGGCAGCTCCAAAAGTTGAAAAAATTATCAAAAGACCGCCTGTGATGGTCGGAGCGACGTACCGTATGGATACTCCTGTGGGCACAGCCTATATCACCATTAACGAGGATTCCAGTGGTGTTCCATTGGAAGTTTTTATCAATGGCGTTGGCAAAGCGGGTTCAGACCTTTTTGCAATGGCAGAGGGACTTGGTCGCATGATTTCATTTACCTTGCGGCTCAACACCTATTACACATGGGAAGAGAAAGTAAATAAGATTGTTGACGAGCTTATGAATATTGGCGGAGCTGGTGTACGGGGCTTTGGAAAGGCCCAAGTGAGAAGCCTTCCGGACGCTGTTGCGAAGGTATTGTCTATGCGCTATGGTCTACATGGGTTTGATAAACATATTCTGCAACAGGGAGTCAATGGCAACGGACATGTGCATGCAGAGCTGAAACGCGCAGACGGTCCGACCATGGAGGAG
>MFZT01000011.1:0-2965 GCA_001789515.1 Candidatus Roizmanbacteria bacterium RIFCSPHIGHO2_02_FULL_43_11 | reverse complement strand
ATTGCTTCTCAGCAGGCTCCACAACTCATGAAGCTGGAAGAAGAACATATAAAATATCTAAGAAAGATGGACCTGTGTCCTGAATGCGGAGATGCAGCAATTATTTATGTAGAAGGCTGCCAAAAATGTTACAGTTGTGGTTTTTCGAAGTGCTAGCCCATTCAGCCCGGAATTTTATTATAGGCTTGAGATGATCTATACAAAAAATGGGGACCGAGGAATGACCTCCCTTTATGGAGGTATACAGCTGTCCAAAGCAGACCTACGTGTTGAGGCCTATGGCAATGTGGATGAATTGTCTGCATGGTTAGGAATGGTTCTGTGTGAAGATCTGAAAAAGGGCGATCGCATGTGGATAGTGCAAGTGCAGGAAAATCTGTATATTTGCATGTGTCTTTTAGCCGGTGCTCCTGTGAATTTAGGTGAAGTTAAGAAACAGATCCAAAAGACAGAAAGCATGATTGACAAACATGAAAGCAAACTTCCTAAGCTACGGAACTTTATTCTGCCTAAAGGCACAAAAACATCCGTAACACTACATGTGGCCCGTACCGTTTGCAGGCGAGCAGAAAGGGCGGTTGTGCGCGCTGACTTGAAAGGGACAGCAGTGGTTGTGCAATACCTAAATCGACTCTCAGATGCGCTCTTTATACTGTCTTTAACCTACACACCCCGGCCCCATGTTATAAGTCTTGTGAGGACAAGTAAGGAAAAATAGAGCTAACTATGGGGACTGTCGAAGGAGCACACAACTATTACGGCTTTGGAACTCCAGACGGGGATAGCAGTAGGGGAGGGTCACTGGCTGTGGGTTTATACTTTGAACTTATTCGCCACTGGGAGTCGGGGGGAGATCTTAAGCAGTCACAAACGCGTTTTTTTGACAACAGTGAAGCATGGATACGAGAAGCATCTGGAGTGAGGTATGCCCCTTATGCAGAATATGACATTGACACAGATTCAGCTGGAGTGTGTACACTACGTGCTCCAGGTTATGCAGAGCCTCTGCGAGAAGTGTACAATCCAAATGGTAGTAAAGCTCATCTGTGGCTAGAATATAGAAAAACCGCTTTAAACCACCGTCGCCACACCATTGAACATCAAGCTTTTGTTGCTTTTGAAGAGCATCTTGCAGAACAAATTGCTGCAGGTACCTTAAGAGAAGGTAATACCTATGTATGGGTATCCCCACCACCGACAGATATCCTGCTTAACGCACATCTTTCAGATGAGCAAAAAAAAACCGAGCTAAAAAAACATGGCTATGATTTTCATTCATGTACGTTTGTCTTTACAGTGAAAGACGGGAAGCTTGAGACAGGGTTCATTCAAAATTACCTTCATCCTGTTGAACATGCACGACTCATAGCAGCAATTTCAGATGTGAACACTGGCTTAAGTGAGGATGAAGTCGAACTGCAATTCCCTCATGATCTCACTCTCCTAAGCACCATTCATCAGGTAAAAAACATCTCTTTGGCAAGCCCGGAGGCTCTTTGTGAGTACATAGATGCCTTATACGCAGCAACTCCTGCACACAGGCGCATCAAGCAAACAAAAGAGCTTGTTGATGTAGAGCCGGTTGACCATATTTTAGATGAAATTGCGCCAATGCTATCTTTTGCCTTTTATGCATTAATGCACTTGCGACCTTCTGATATACGCGATGCGCGTATGAGGGGGAGAGTTATGAAGGCCTTTGAAATGTGGCGAAAATCATATCAGGAACTTTCAAAGGGAAGAGCTCTTCCTAAGAAAGCAGAGACGTTTTTAGAGTGGCTTAAGGCAGCAGATGAAGGAGAAATACAAGTATCGGCGCAGGAGTATGTAAGATGTGGCTTGTCAGAGGGGCAAGCATATCAAGATACGCCTTTGCAAGCTGTTGTGGCATACAGTCACATTCGTATGGAAAATATGGCAACAGACTGCGGTGATGAAGTTGGGTGGGGCATGGAATGGGGCTCTGAGTTGGGTGTCGTGCCATCCTATCACGCTGTTCAGCTGCGGCTCGAGAAAGAAGCTTATGAACGTGCAGAAGCAAAGAAAGCTTTACGGAGGATTCGTGTGGATTCGGACGAAAGGATAAGCAAAACAAAATGCTCGGGATGTAACACCTTCCCGACATTTAGCGTACGCGAAGTACAGGATAAATGTGAACTGCAGTGTACGTGCCGAAAAAGAAACAGTTGTATGACAGACCCATGCGGTCTGATGAAGCTCATTCTTGAATCTGCGCCTGCTCCTGTTGCTGCGTCCGAGTCTATTGTGAAAGCTGCATGAAGAAGGCCATATCGGCAAGCGACCGATCGCGGCCCATAGTATTGACATGAAGGGTTTGAGTTGCTATACTACAACCTGCAAAGAAAAAGGAATATTGGCCCTTATATGCATAAGCCAATAGCGCCTTTTGTACCTTAGCAATAAGCTCGGATGTTGTTTTGACAAGCCGTGAAATGAAGGCCCAGGATGTGAAAGGGCTTTGATTTCGCGACTTGTCAAAGAGTCAACAAACAGGAGGACCCGAAGTGCGTGTAGGAGCCATGTTCGTGGGGCTGCTGAGTGCAGCCCTCCTAGTCCTTGGAGCCGGGCATGCCCTGGTGGCGACCCAGGTGAGTGCCGACGAGGGCTGTCGATACAGCACTCGAGGCCCCCACACCTTCTCGATGGAGGGCTACCCAGGCCCAAAGCTGGAGGAGTTCACCTTCGAGGTGGGGGCCGGCAACACCGCAGTGGTTGAGCTGTATCGTACCCTGCGGCACTCGGAGCCTGAACATGTATTCGTCCCCGTGCGCTCGGCCGAGAGCGGCAATCGCCGCTTCATGGTCCTCAACGGATGGTGGGACATCCAGTGGCTGGTGGTGCACGATTTCACTGCAAGTTGCACCTACCCAGATGTCATGCTGACCATGGGAAAGTACACCGTGTACTTCAAGGAGAAGGCACGTTGGACATTGCCGTGGGACCG
>MFZT01000010.1:7979-8680 GCA_001789515.1 Candidatus Roizmanbacteria bacterium RIFCSPHIGHO2_02_FULL_43_11 | reverse complement strand
GCCTTGATAGCCTGTACCAGATCACTATCAGATTGCGCCTCAAAATAAAACTCTGCCGGGCCACCAACTTTGAAGGTTGTCACAGGAGCCAGTTGAACATTTTGACGAACTTTTCCCTTACCTAAGTATTTCTCAAGATTTGTTAGCATACCTCATGCTACCGCTATTTAGAGTCACCTCTAGCGCGATTTTAGCATCTCTATTATAGCAGGATGCAGTTTATAAATATCCCCTGCACCGGCTGTGATAATGATGTCCCCAGGTAGCATATCTTGAGCAAGTGAGGATATTGCCGAGTCTGTACGTATATATTTGATACTATATGATCCTTTCCTCTGGTCTTCAGCTTGAGCTGCTTGCACAAGTTGCTCCGCATTAATAGAGTAATCTTCTGAATTCTCCCGAGCAGAGGAAAAGATATCAAGCACATAGGTAAGATCCGCACTTCTAAGAGCCTGAGCAAACTCGCTCTTGAGGGCCTGTGTGCGGGAGTAGGTGTGTGGTTGAAATAGCAGAATAAGGCGTTTGTGTGGGTAAAGTGACCGAGCGCCTTGCATAAGAGCTTCAAGCTCATGCGGATGATGTGCATAATCATCAATCAAAACATATTTCTCGCTCTCAAATAGGAGCTCGAAACGGCGTTTAGAACCAGTGAACTGAGAAAGAATCGGACGAGCTTTATCTAAATCAATACCGAGAGC
>MFZT01000010.1:0-7933 GCA_001789515.1 Candidatus Roizmanbacteria bacterium RIFCSPHIGHO2_02_FULL_43_11 | reverse complement strand
CCTGGTATTGAGATAGCATAGCTGCCATAGTCCTTTCCATATATAGCGAGGCTAAAAAAAGTTTTTCCATCCTTGACAGCCACGCTCGAGATTTGCGCATCTGCTTGGGATGAGAATCCATATGAAAGTGCAGAAATGCCAGATCGCTCTACAACACTCCGAGCGTTCATATCATCACGGAAAAATGAAATGAAGGGACGCACCCTGCTTTTCATAAAAAATTCATAAAATGCCTCTTTTACAGCATGCAAATCTTTGTAGACATCCGCATGATCATAATCAATGTTGGTGCACAGAATAAAGTCGGGATTTTGAAACATGAACCGTGGAGTATTATCAATACCAGGCGAAGCAACATATTCATCCGACTCGACGACAAAGTAGTCCGTTCCTGTGAAATCTCCTCCGAGCATGCCAGAAAAAGATGGAGTTCCTACTTGATATCCAAGTGGCATCCCCAGATGATGCAATACAAATGCCAGGAGTGCTGAGGTTGTGGTCTTTCCGTGTGTTCCGCATATGGCAATTTTATGCTTGAATCCGTCCATAAGTTTCCCTAATGCTTCAGCATGGGTCATAATCGGGATTCCTTTTTGCTTTCCAGCCAAGACTTCGGGATTATGCAACCCACCATGAGCTCCAGTGGTAATAATAAGATCAATATCATCCGAAATATTCTCCGCCCGAAATCCTATAAGTGCTCGGATTCCTGCTTCATTAAGAAGAATATCTGTAGGAAATGTTTCATCAACGTCAGATCCACTCACTTTCCTTCCCATTTTTTTCAGCAGATACGCTAAAGAGGCCATCCCAAAGCCTTTTATACCGACCATATAGATACGATTAAAATTGTTCATGATATTTTCATGATAAAGTTCCATCCAACCCTATTAACATCAGTTGACTGATATGTTCCACCACGATGAGACCAGAAAGTATCTGACATGCACTTGGTACAGCATGAAAACGTATCAAAGTTTTTCTCTTGAATACCTGCTTTTATACATTGAAGATAGGTTAAAGTTCGTGTGTCTAGGTGCTCACCATCAGCGTAGGGTATAATGATGCGATCAGCATCTGCAGGAAATTCTTCCATAAAAAGCCTCAGTTCTGGTTTAGAAAATCTGTTGCAGCAATGGCCTATTGATGGGCCCATGATAACGTTAATATCGCTCGGATCACTTCCCAAGTTTCGCATGTGCTCAATCATTTTTTCACTCATATGTGCCAGTACACCTTTCCACCCCTGGTGTGATATCGCAATAAGCTGTGTTTTTCTATCATAATAAAGCGCGGCAATACAGTCACCTGTCTTGACAGTTAACAGAACGTCTCTCAAAAAAGTAGATACTCCGTCAGATTGATCCAGTTGCAGGGTACCCACGTTATCTGGAAGTGTGTTAATGTGTTGAATGTGAGTTTCATGCACCTGGTTCATAGAGATCCATAATTTGTGTGGGATATGCTGCGGAAAGTCAGAAAGAGCTTTGGTTCCAAACCCATGAAGCAAAAATCCTTTAGGGAGGAGCGTTGATGTGTACGATTTAAGGCTATCGTTATAAATTGTCATTTTTTCTTTTTATATTTTCTAAGTGCTTCCATAACAGAGACATATTCATCCCAGGGGTATTCCTTGTCGCCGCGGGCAAGGCTTTTTTCATGACTTTTCCCGGTACACACAACAGTATCGCCACGCAGCGCGTATTTCACGCCAAACATAATCGCCTTTTCCCTGTTTTTAATGATCGTAAATATTTTAGTGGCCTCCTTTTGTTTCATCAAAATATCAGGTTCTGCATAGGTGAAGCCGCATTCATACAATCCCCCACTTATTGATTGTGAAATCTTCATAAAATCTTCGGCGCGATAATCCTCTTCAGTGATGACCACAACATCCGCATATTCCCCACTTGCACGTCCCATATCAGGGCGCTTCTTCTCATCCCGCAAGCCTGCAGATCCAAAAACATGGATGAGTCTACCTTTTTTCCTCTTAAGCTCAGATAGCAAATTACGAATAGAGTGAGGAGTATGAGCAAAGTCAATATATACATGAAAATCACCCGAGTAGACCTTATCAACACGGCCTTTTGGCAACTGGAATGTTCGTATTCCTTTAAGAACGTCCTCATCAGATAAACCAAGTTTTTTACAAGCTGCATATGCTGCTATAATGTTCTCGTAATTGAAATCTTCCTTCAGAGAGGTCTTAATACGGGCATCCCATATAAAGTCTGCATCTGTTCTAATAGAGTATGTTGTGAATTGCTTATTATTTTTTGTTAATATTTCGCAAACTTTCTCAAATACATCAGCGTCCTTATTTACAATTGCATGCTGTGCTTTCAGGAGAAGCTTGACTTTTGTCGCGACATATTCATCAAAATTTTTGTGATAATCCAGGTGCTCTGGTGTGATATTAGTGAGGACTCCAACTTCATAATTAATCCCCCAGATTCTGTGCTGGTCTAGAGCATGAGAGGTTGTTTCTAATACAAAAAATTCGCAACCAGCTTTCACTGCAGCCTGCAAATTTTTTTGTAGAAGCCAATGATTCTGTGTTGTGACATGTAAACCAGTATCACTGATTACCCCTCCAATATCCGTGTATATAGATGAAGTAAGCGATACTGCTCTACCAGCATTTTTAAGAATATGGTAAATCAAGTGACAAGTTGTAGTCTTTCCATCAGTCCCAGTTACTCCAATAACGCGCAGTCTTCTACCAGGGAAACCGTAATAGATATTTGCTGCCATTGCCCCACTTTTGTGCGCAGTATTCTTCGTAAGACGTACGATTTTTTTCATGTTATCTCGGTGCAATATTATACTCAACTATCAGTTCCTTTGCGATTTCAAAGAAGGTTGGAGCTGCAGTTTCAGATGCCCACTGTGATGCTTCTGGTTGATTAAGGAAAACAAGCACGATAAATCTCGGTTTATTCACAGGTGCAAATCCAATGAATGAGGCAGTGGTTTTGCTTGGATCGTATGTACCTTGTAGAGCAATTTGGGCTGTCCCTGTCTTCCCTCCAATATCATAACCCTTGGGGATTTTGTACTTTGCCTCTCCATGTTTTACTGTTTGTTTAAGCATTTCCTTTATGATGTTTGAGGTTTCTTCACTTATGACTCTACGGAGTTTTTTAGATTCAATTTTTTTCACTTCTCCACCATCTGACTCCAGTGACTTCACAACGTATGGTCTCATAATCCACCCTCCATTAATAAGAGAGGAAAAAGCAGTAAGCATTTGTATCTGAGTTACAGCAATTCCCTGCCCGAATGTTACTGTTGCATAATCGATTGGATACCAAAGTTTTTGCGGCTTTATATAACTTGGTACCTCTCCTTGTAGGTCAACACCTGTTGTATTGCCCAACCCAAAAAGGTTAAGGTAGGAGTGAAGATTTTCATTTCCCAACTTGCTCCCGATATAGACCATACCAACATTCGAAGAGTTTTCAAGAATGCCTGTTATATTCAGTTTTCCATGATACTGGTTATTCCACGTGCGAATTGCATATTTACCAATTTGGACAGGTCCGGTTTCATCATACTCCTCGTCTGGTTTAATTGAGCCTTTTTCAAGCGCTGAGGCAACAATCAAAGGCTTAAATATGGACCCTGGTTCGAACGAGTTCGAAATAACAGGGTTTTTGAACTCACTTTCAGAAAATTCATAGTATGTAACTGGATCAAAATCCGGTAAGCACGTAAGAGCTAAGATCTCCATCGTCATGGGATCTGCAACGGTGACACATCCACTTTTTGCACGGTAAACATTCAAAGCTTTTTTTAACTTTTCTTTTGCTATGGCCTGTGTACTTTTATCAATTGTCAACACAAGTTTTCGACCATTTTCACCACGAAGCTTATTTTGTGTTCCCATAATAATGGGTTTGCCAAGAATATCTCTTTCAGTTTTCAGAATACCTGGAAGGCCCTCAAGATCTTTATTGTAATACCCTTCTATACCGAAATAGCCTATGCTATCACCATCTTTATCTTTACCAACAATACCTGTAAGATGCGCAGCAAGTGATGCTTCTGGGTAAAAACGTCTTGACGTTTCATCAAATCCGATACCTATCATATTTTTACCCTCAAGTGCTTTTTTTTGGTCAAATGTAACCTCGCGCACGAGAGGTACCCACTGCTTAGTCATATCAAGACGCGCTTCCAATGTTGCCCCACCAACATGCGTAACTTCATCAATACCCTGAATAACTTTATTCTTGTCTATCATATCTTTTGGCTGCGCGAAAAGGACATATGTGGTTTCGTTCGTCACAAAAGGTTCTCCATTTCTATCAACAATTTCCCCTCGTTGCGGGGCGATGCGAACGGTTCTGAGATAGTCATTTGATGAAAAGTTATCTGGGGCAAGAGCTTGAATGTAAAATAGTCGTACAACAATCCCCGTAAGGAATACCAGAAGAGCAACAAAAATAACGTGTAGGCGGATCATATCCTATGGTATCAGCGCGTATTCTTGAGAATCAAGAAACAGCGGTTCTGACTGTTTCGTGAAGCCAAGTCCTTTCGCCAGTTCTTCCAGGTTTGCGATTGAGTTTTGCGCGTAGACTCTCTGCTCCAACCTAGCATTGTCTTTTTTGAGAGTACCAGTCCTTGTTTCAAGCTTAACAATGTCATCAGAAATCTTTACAGTCTGCGCAAATATCACAACATTAGCAGACAAAAGAAAAAGAAGAACGAGCGCTGTTAAAAATTTTTTCATATATTCTTTGTTATGACTCTCAATTGAGCTGAGCGTTCAAATGATTGTGGGGCTCTAATCCTCCGTGTTCGAACTCCCTTATACCCTTGTTCTCTTATCAAACGTTTTATAAGACGGTCCTCAGTTGGGTGAAACGTGATGACAGCCAGTCTCCCACCTGGGATAAGAATTTCATAGCTGTTTATAATTGCTGAACGGATGTTTTCCAGTTCGTGATTCACCTTCATACGCAGAGCCTGGAAAACGCGTGCAAGTGTTGCGTCACTTTTCGTGACTATTCGAATTGCTTCTTTTAGCTCCCCCACTGTCATGATTCGTTTCATACGACGGAACCGGTCAAGAGAACGTATAATTGGCCAAGAATTGACCTCTTCACTATATTTCGAAAATATTTCATACAACTCTTCAAGAGAATAACTGTTAACAATATCCGAGGCAGTTATGCTCAGTAAATTACTAAGCCTCATATCTAGTAATTCATCATCTTTTTCATAGCTGAAACCTCGACCCGATTCCCGAATCTGCCACATCGATAAACCAAGGTCGAGAATGATGCCGTCTACGGGGACAAAGTCGTTTTCTTCAGCAATGCGCTTGATGTCGGCGTAATTCCCAACAACAACTTTTACTGCTGGATCGGGCAACGCCCTTACCGCCTCTTCATCCCAGTCAATGCCAAGTACGTTTGCGCCACCTTTGAGAATCTCACGAGCGTGCCCCCCCATCCCAAATGTCGCGTCAATGTACCTGCCATCCTTCTTTACCTGCAGGGCTGCGATTGTTTCATGTAAAAGTACCGGTGTGTGGACAATTAGTGAACTAGTTGAACTAGTTGAACTAGTTGACCTAGTTGATCTAGTTGACCTAGTTGACCTAGTTAATCTAGTTGAACTAGTTTTCTTGTTCATAGTTACATTTCAACGTTCTTTAGGTACTCATGCCACTTCTGCTCATCCCAGATTTCAAAATGATCACCAACACCAAGCACTTTGACTTTATCGGCTACCAGACCCATAAATTCTGATAGAGATTTTGGGATCACCAGTCGACCTTGTTCATCAATGACAATTTCCTGTGCCCCGGAAAACAGGATACGTCGCTTATCAATATTTTCCTTATCAAGGAGCGATACCTGTATAAGTTCTTGTGTTCGCCTTTGCCAGTCTTCCCGGTCGTATCCTGCCAAACAGATATCGAATCCCTTTGTCAGCACAAACACGTCTCCTTTCAGGTTCTCTCGTATTTTTTTCGGGATTGCTATACGACCACCTTCAGTTACTGAGACCGTATATTCACCAAAAAACACCATTTCGAACCATAGTACACCAGAAAGAACACGTCTGTCAAGATGGAAATAGAGAAAAAAGAAGAATTAAGGCGAGGAAATTGTTATAGGATAAACGCAACAAGTGCGGGTCTAGTCTTATAGCTAGGATGCTTGTGTTCGGATTCAACCTTTACAACTCAAACTCCCCTTTATACAGCTTTGCCCCATAGCTGCCTTGAAATTTAAGTTCGACTGTTGCTGCGCCAACAACTTTATCGTATTTTTTTGCTCCAGATGATTCAGTACCCAGTATAATTACCCTGCTGTTTTTCGCTGTCCACTTTTTGGTATCGACATCGAGCGAACCAATAGCCCCCTTTGGTACTATTTCACCATCAACTTCAGCATCGTATGTGATAGAGTAGTCAATAGATTCAGTTCCTTCAGGAACATTCGTCACTATAAGATTGACTTCCTTCATTGGCACCACCTGTTTAAGTTCCACTTTCACCGAGGCATCTACTGTCGGGATTGCCTCAATCTCTGGAAGAATAGTTTGATCCCTTTTCACTTTAGTCTCAGACCCATCTTTGTTTAACTGCGTTAAGAGGACCCCCGAAGCAATGAGTGCTATTATAACTACCCCGGTAATTACGACATTTTTGTTCTTCAGAGCATCCATATTCATAACCATGTTTAGAAAATTTTAATCCTGTCTTTAATATACGAAGAAATTTCGCTCTCCGCAATACGCGTTTGTTCTGTTGTATCACGATCGCGGATTGTGAGTGTGCTATCTTCTAAAGTCTGGAAATCAACAGTCAGACAAAAGGGTGTGCCTATTTCATCCTGGGCAAGATAGCGTTTTCCAATATTGCCGCGGTCATCCCAGTCGACGTGCATGCCTTCTGATACAAGAGCGTTATAGATTTGCTGAGCCTTTTCAACTAATTCAGGCTTGTTTCTCAAAAGAGGGAAAACAGCTGCCTTGTAAGGCGCGATAGAAGGGGACAGTGCCAACCATGTTCGTTGGTCATCCTGATGATACGCATCACAAACTAAAACAAGCATAAGCCGATTAAGCCCAATTGAGTATTCGGCAACATGGGGCAAACATGTCTCTCCGGTTACAGGATCTGTGTAAGTAAAGTCTTCGCCTGAATATTCTTGGTGTCTACGCAAATCCCAGTCACCCCGATTGTGGATGCCCTGAAATTCTTTCCAACCAAAAGGAAATTCATATTCTAAATCTGTTGCAACTTTGTTGTAATGGGCACGTTCTTTGAAATCCTGGTCGCGAAAGCGTAGTTTGTCGTCGGTTACTTTCAATGTGGACAACCACGCACGGCTCATGTCCTTGAGTTTCCCGAACCACTCATCGACATCTTCAGGCTTGCAAAACATCTCGAGTTCCATCTGTTCAAACTCCCGTGTTCTAAAAATAAAAGGCCCAACTTTGATTTCATTCCTGAATGCCTTCCCAATTTGGGCTATGCCAAATGGGAGCTTCAGCCGCATGGTATCCTTGACTAACTTGAAGTTATAGAACATCGGTTGGCACGTTTCGCCCCGAAGATATGCAATTTCTTTTTCGTTTTCAAGCGTCCCGACAGATACCTCAACAAGCAGTTTAAAAGTGCGGGCTTTCGACAGTATGTTCCCATCTGGACTTTTTAAGTCATGCTCCTGAATTTGAGCGTCAATCTCCTCGGGGGTCATTCCATCTGCATGCACACCTGCCTCTTCAAGTAAATGGTCCGCCCTGTAGCGTTTATGCGTCATTGTGTCCTCAACCATCACATCACTAAATGACTCAACATGTCCACTCGCCTCCCACACACGTGGATGCGAGATAATAGCTCCATCCAAGCTAACAATATTCGGCTGTTTATGCACAAAAAATGTCCACCAGGAATTTCGGAGAT
>MFZT01000009.1:4943-9531 GCA_001789515.1 Candidatus Roizmanbacteria bacterium RIFCSPHIGHO2_02_FULL_43_11 | reverse complement strand
GACACTGCGGCCGTGCACTTTAAGGAAGCTGTTACATTAAAACCAGACTGGATCAATGCTCATTATAACTATGCCTGGGCACTGTATAAAAGCGGAAAGACACAAGAGGCACAGACAGCGATAAAAAAAGTGCTTTCACTGGCAGATAAAAAATCAAGCAGTTACACCATCGCACAATCAACACTTGAAGTCTTTGCAACAGCTAAGGCCAGTGAGGTTCAGATACGTGTTGACCCTCAAGGTGCTCTGGGCCTGCCAGCAACTTCTTCCGGAACACTGAATCCCCCATTGCAGCTTCAGCAGGAATCTGGATTATGAGGCTGTTCGGTGTGGGTGGTTGGAGGCCTGCACGTTTCATAGTTATGCAGCCTAAAGAAAGGCTTGAAGCGACTTCTGGTACAATTACCACATGACACAGACATTATACAATGCTTATCTTAAGCTGCTTCGCGAGTGCATTATGCTCAAAAGCATTTCCACTGATCCCGAATTTACGGCAGAGATGCAAAAAACTGCTGACTGGTTTCATCACCAGTTCATCAACAATGGCTTTACATCAGAGCTTGTAGAAGGATTTGGTAATCCCATTGTGCTGGCGAGCTTCATTGTTAACAAGCAAGCTCCGACGATTCTTGTGTATGGTCATTACGATGTGCAGCCTGCTGCCAAGGATGATGGATGGAGCATCGATCCTTTTCATCTCACAGAACATAACGGCCGTCTCGTTGGACGTGGCATTGTTGACAATAAGGGGCAGGTACTTATCCACACTGCAACGATTTTTCATCTCATCCAAACAAAGAGCCTCACGTCTAACGTAATTTTTATGATTGAAGGCAATGAGGAAACAGGTTCACCCCTGCTTGAATCATTTGTTCGCGCTCATGCTAGTAAGTTAACGTCTGACTATATTTTAATCTCGGACGGTGAAACTATTGCTGATTATCCTGTCATTGAGGCAGGTTTCCGGGGCGTTGTGAATGCAACAATAACTTTGCGCACATTGAAGACTGACGTGCATTCCGGTCTGATGGGTGGTGTTGCACCAAGCGCCGCCCACGAAGGCGCTCGTTTGATCGCAACGTTTCATGATGCACAAAACCGAGTTTGTGTCCTGGGTTTTTATGACCATGTTGTTGAGCCTACGGTGCCTCAGTTGAAAAACAACAGCGCAATCCCCTTTTCTTTAGATGATTATGAGAAAATAACTGGATCAAAACATGTCTTTAGTGAGTCAAAGTATGACATATATACGCAAACGGGGCTACGCCCGGCCCTGGAGGTGACGGGGCTTTTTGCAGGATACACCGGAGTAGGTTACCGCAACAGCATTCCCGGAACTTGCTTGATCAAACTGAATGCACGACTCGTGGATGGTCAAAAACCCGAAGACCTTCAGAAAGCGCTGGAAAGGCATGTTAAGAAACACCTCCCCTCATATGTCTCCTACACTATCGAGTTCTCTGAGTCTGCTCCTGCAGTCACCATCGACACATTTGATCCAATTTTTGGTACAATTTCGACCATTCTCTCAACTGTGTCTGGCAAGAAGGTCTTATACAAATACGTCGGAGGGTCAATTCCGATTGTTGCCACTTTCAAAGAAGTACTACGCAAACCAGTCCTTTCAGTCCCTCTTGCAAACGATGATTGCAATATGCACGGAGCTGACGAAAACTTTCAGACCGATTATATAAAACGAGGATTGGACTTTTCAAAACACTTATTCAGCACCCAGATCCTATAACATCAAGATTCTGCTGCAAAGCTCTGATTGTGGTGCCCGTTAAGGAAGGTAGGACAACGGATTTTTAGGTACTCCACCGACTCGGACTTCGAAGTGCAAGTGTGGCCCAGTTGAACGCCCTGAAGATCCGACCTGACCGATGGCAGCCCCCTGCCCGACCGCCTGGCCGGCACCAACGTCAATACGTGAAAGATGCGCATAGAGCGTCGAGAAGCCGTTCCCGTGATCTATGATAATGTGACACCCATACCCATACCCCACACACCCGGCAAAAATGACTGTCCCGCCATCTGAAGCAATCACCGAGGGCAGTGCTTTATTTGCAATGTCAAGAGCGTTGTGATAATACACCGGATATTGGGTAATGTTTCCTGTGGTGGGCCAAATAAAGCGTCCGGATCCACTCAAACCTGCTATAACTGATGCGCGCTGTGGACGCATACCAGGCCGTACTCTTGGAACAGCCTTCGGAGGCACCCCGTCTGGCACAATAAGCGTTGTTCCAACTGCAAGGGCAAAGGTATCCAGATCTTCAAAGTCGTTGAACGGAAAGTTCACAATTTTTTGAGGGTCAACACTATAGCGTTTTGAAATTGAATAAATACTTTCCCCAGATTTGACTTTATGTGCCACACCTGCAACAGGCAGGATTTGGAGCTTCTGACCAGGACGAATTGTATCACTTGTCAGATTATTCTGCCATTTAATTGTGTCAGCGGTAATATCAAAGATTTCTGCAATTGAGGCCAAGGTGTCCCCTGGTTTGACCTCATATTCTTCAACTGCGGCCCTTGGTTTTTGGGAAAAATCTGTTTGAAACGACATGGCATATACATCCGCAACAAGGACATTTTGTGTCACACCTTCTCCCTCCTGGAAATATCCAGCTATAAAAGGATTATTTTCAACGATAATGGGCCCTGCTATAAACACAGCCCCCACAAGCAAAAAGAAAGACGTATTTAGAAAGGACGAAGAATACTTGCCTCGCTTGACAACCAGGAGCGCAACAATAACATCCTTAGCCTTTTCAAAGCGGATTCCCCAGCCAAGAAGTCTGCTTTTCGCATAAGTACTGAAAAAGCGAAGAAACTCTTTATATTCATGAAACCTCTCCCGTTTCCGTAGCATGCTATTGATATTATAACATTACCCAGCTTTGTTTTTGGACTATAGGACGGCCTATTAAGCAAAAATGGGGCTTGAAGTCATTTCTAAAGGCCGAAGAGTTTGTCCAGAAGCTTTTGAGTCGCCTTGGCGTTCTTCATTCCATTCTTTTTCATTAACTCCTCTTTCAGCACCATAATTCCCACTCTCGATAAGGCTTGCCGTGCTGCTAAAATCTGTTGGATAACATCTCCAGACTGCCGACCGCCGTTAATCATACGGCGAATACCCTCAATTTGACCTACCAATCTGTTGAGTCGTGCATCAATTGGCTGTATTTTCATAAAGGCCTTCTTAGCATTTCTGCCTTAATAATTCGCTCAACAGCCAACACATACGCCGCCATCCTAAGCGTTGCAGAGCCTTGGGAGTCCTTTAATTCCAGATGCTTTCCCCACATTACGTCAAATGCTTTTTGCATAAGCTCTTCCAGTTTCTGATCTACCTCATGCTCTTTCCAGTAGAGCCCTGTTCTATTTTGAACCCACTCAAGGTAGGATACAATCACACCCCCAGCATTTGCAAAAATGTCAGGCACAGTAAGCATGTCTTTTTTTGAGAGAATGTCGTCGGCCTCGCTTGTGATCGGCCCGTTTGCCATTTCAATAATTACAGGCGCTTGTATGTGGTCAGCATTATCTGCATGAATTGCCCCTTCCAAGGCAGACGGCACTATAATATCTACATTCAGTTTAAGAAGCTCCTCATTGGTAATTATTGCCGATCCGACTGTGTATGCTGTTACACTGCCATTTTTTTCTTTTGACTGAAGGACCGCCTGTGGATCAAGTCCGTTTTCTGCATATATCCCACCTTTCGAATCTGAAACTGCAACAACCCTATAGCCTTCACTTGCGGCCGTTTGTGCAAAGTAATATCCGACATTTCCGAATCCCTGGACAGCAATGGTGATGTCTGCTCTTTTCTTGTGATACCATCCATTAGTATTATCAGGATACGCGTCGGCACAGGCTTTTTTGAGAAAGTGAAGCGCCAGGACACCCCCATATCCGGTTGCCTTTGTGCGCCCCGCAGAGCCTCCAAGCTCTATTGGTTTCCCGGTAATCACCGCCGGCGCATGGTGTTTTAGAATTTTTTCATATTCATCCAACATCCATGCCATCACCTGGCTATCAGTATTGACATCCGGCGCGGGAATATCTCTATCTGGCCCAATGTGCTGCGCAACAAGACGCATATAAGCGCGGGATACATTTTCCAGCTCTTTCTGTGATAGCTGGGCTGGATCTATCACCACTCCACCCTTTCCACCACCATACGGAATGCCGGCAATCGAGGTTTTTAAAGCCATCCAGAGCCCCAAAGCTTTAACCTCGGATTCGCTCACCTGCTTGTGAAATCGAATGCCGCCTTTGTATGGCCCAAGTGCATTGTTGTGCTGGAAGCGATATGCCCGAAACTTTTGCATTGAGCCGTCATCCATCTTCACCTCTAAATCCCCTTGAACCAGATTCTGTGGCTGCTGAAGACGCTGGAGATAAGGCCTGTAGTCTTCCGGCAGATTATCACGGATACTGTCGAGAAAATTAAGAGCGCTTTCATATGGATCAGACATAACGATTATGTTAGCACATCCAACACGTATTCATGCGTTACTTATGACTATGGGCTGTGGTATAATCTCAGAACAGCTCGTTGCATACTGGCGAAAAG
>MFZT01000009.1:3812-4928 GCA_001789515.1 Candidatus Roizmanbacteria bacterium RIFCSPHIGHO2_02_FULL_43_11 | reverse complement strand
AAGGAAAGGTGACGCATGTTCAGCATCGATGTCCTCACACGCATGGCGAATATCATGTTTGTTGGCGGCCTCGTCGGCGGCGTGTTGATCATTGATAGAGGGAGTAGACCGGGCCGAGGCAATCCCAAAATGTGCTTAATTGGGGTTGCTGTGACTAGCGTGGGCCTGCTGTGTGGGCTTGGATTGAGCCTCGCAGCCTTCGCACTGCAGTAAGCCAATCCTCAGCGGTACTCAGACACTGAAAGGAGACGCGCGATGCCGCAAGATGTTGGTCTGTCCCTCATAACGGTCCTCGGGATGATCAGTGCCATGGGGGGGATAAGCCTCATGGATTCACCCCACAGGGACCTGGACAAATGGGGAGTGCTCATGACCCTCGTCGGGGTCCTGCTCATCATTGTAGGAGTAGGCGGCTTGATGTCGATACATGTGCCCTCCCAGACCAACGGGCCAGCAATTCTGCTGGCCCGTCACACCAATACAAAGCCAAAATCCTTACCTATCGGCTGAAAATCTTTTCTATCAAATGTCAGTAATCTCTCAATTTTATATGCCTTTATTAAGGCTAGAGTTGTGCAATCAACATAGCTCATATTTTTCTTTGCAATTTTTGAGAAAATTTTCCATGCTTCTCTCTCGAGAAGTGTGTTGAGTGGGAGAATTTCAATATGCGGATTACTCAGCAGCATAGTGCCTACACGTATACTCTCGTCCTTTCCCAGTCTCTGTGAAGTAACCGTGACTACTTCAGAGAAAATGTAGTTCGAAATGATAAATTGAGGAGAATATTGCACAAACTCTTCTGCATAGGCACATGCCTTAGTATTATTAGTGTCATGTTCATTGACGAGCGAGACAAAATAATTTGTGTCGACAAAAAGGTTATTTCTTTTTAGGGACACCATAGAGATAATGATCTAAATTATAAGAAAGGTCTTTTGGCCCCTTAATGCCACGTCTTCGAGCATCTTCAGCAATCTCAAGCAGCGCTTCTCCAATATTTTTAGGATGTCTCATGGACACTTTTCCCTGCCTGTATTTCTCATCTACTGCTCTTCGAATGACCTCCGCAACAGAGATGTTGTCAAGGTATGCAGCATCTTTCACAATACTCGC
>MFZT01000009.1:2770-3644 GCA_001789515.1 Candidatus Roizmanbacteria bacterium RIFCSPHIGHO2_02_FULL_43_11 | reverse complement strand
AGAGGAAGGTCGAAATGCTCGCAAATGTCATGCGCGTGGCAGTGCTCCTCTTAGTAGCAGGCGGGATTCTCGTCATGCTCGGAGTACGGGAGATGAACAAGGACGGAGGCACAACCAAGCTGCTCGGAATTGGCATGCTCACAACCTGTGTTGCCGGAGTTGCCATTATCCTTGCTGCGGTTCTCGCTATCATGGGAAGCATGTAACAGCCACCGCTAAACAAAAAAGGGGCGTCGAAATACCAGCGGCGCCCTGTCATACCTTATAGCACAAAAATGGAGCTGGATTATTTGAAACCTTTGGAGATTTCTGCAAGAAACTCGTCGTTTGATTTCGTTTTTTTCATCTTATCTGTAAGCATTGTGATCCTCTCGTCTTTGTCCAAAAGCCCCATCATACGTCGCAGCGTTACAATCTTTTCCATGCGCTCTTTATCAATCAATAACTCATCGTGGCGGGTGCCGGACTTCTCAATATCAATCGCTGGATAAATGCGCTTATCAGCATAGCCACGGTCAAGATGGAGCTCCATATTACCCGTGCCTTTGAACTCTTCATAAATCAGATCGTCCATGCGCGATTCAGTGCTGACTAAAGCTGTGCCAATAATCGTCAAGCTTCCACCCTCTTCGCAGTTCCGTGCCGCTCCCAAAAACTTTTTAGCAGGATACAAGGCGGCAGGATCAAAGCCACCTGATAACGTGCGCCCAGATGGATTGACCGCCATATTGTATGCGCGGGCAAGCCGTGTAATTGAGTCAAGCAAGATCACCACATCTTTACCCTCTTCAACAAGCCGCCTTGCACGCTCAAGCCCGATTTCTGCTGCCCGGATCTGGTCTCGCGGTGATTGATCAAAGTGTGAAGATACTAC
>MFZT01000009.1:0-2738 GCA_001789515.1 Candidatus Roizmanbacteria bacterium RIFCSPHIGHO2_02_FULL_43_11 | reverse complement strand
CTTCTTCTGGACGCTCCCCTATCAATATCGCAATTAAATGCGCATCAGGGTAATTGGCTAATACCCCATGTGCAATGTTTTTAAGAAGTGTTGTCTTTCCCGCTTTTGGCGGAGACACAACCATGCCACGCTGTCCAAACCCGATAGGCGCAAATAAGTCCATAATGCGTGTGGACAAAACATCTGCCTCTGTCTCCAGACAAATTTGCTTGTCCGGATACATAGAGGTGAGTGAGTTAAAGCGTTTCCTGTTTCGAGACTCATCCTCAGTCATTGCACGGCCATTGACTTTTTCAATCATCAGCAAGCCGTGATACTTCTCGTTCTCTTTTGGTGGCCTTACAAGACCCTCAACTTCATCTCCAGCCCTAAGCCAAAATTTGCGGATTTGAGACTGAGACACATAAATGTCATCCGGAGATGGAGTAAAATGCGGGCGTAAAAAGCCAAAGCCAGAAGGAGTTATCTCCAGAATACCCTTGCCTGGAAATGAGTTTTTCAGGTCTTCCTGAATGCGCTCTTCCAAAGGCATATCACGACGATTGAGCAGCTCTTGCACCGGAGCTTCGGCAAGGTCTGTCACTTGGTCTACTTCAATGTAGCTCGTCTCTCCTTTGCTCTTTGCATCCTCTCGTGAGGAAGGTGTAGTTGCTTTTGTAGACGTTGCAGCACGAGAAAATCGAACTTTGGGTTTGGACTTTTCTGGCTCTGCAGTTTGAGGGACCTGTGCTGCTTGAGTGACCTCTTCAGCTTGAGGGGCCTGTGCTGCTTGGGTACCGAAGTCATCAGAGAGAGTAATAGGTTGGACATCTTCAAAGTGAAGATCATCAGACACCATCGAATCATCGTGGGTACTCATAGTCAAAAAAAGAATGTATAAATAAAAAAGACGCGCTTATATACATAGTGTTCGCCTGCTCCTTGTCATCAATTTTGAGGTTAGAGGTTTTGAGAAATGTACACAAAGATCCTCCTTGCGAAAGGGTGTGCATTAAAAGGTTTTCTAAGGTGAAATAACGAGGAGTGTGCGCTCCATACATGGCTGTTACCAGACCAGCGGCACAAAGACAACACCTCATCCCCAGCGCATCCGAAGATTGCCAGGTTACCCTAGAGTGTAATCAGTTGTTAGAAAATTCTTTTAACGTGCTACCCTGATTAAGGAGGATCAAAAGTATTATAAAAGTTTGGGAAGAAATTGTCAAACGGAATATAGTTGAACTAGTTATAACTAGTTCAACTAGTTATATCTATCCCTCCATACTTCTATAAACTTTGTGATATCCAGAGCATCAATACGACCATTGCCCACAAGGTCATATTCTGCTGATATGTCTTCCTCCCCATAAAGGCCAAGAAGCATACTCAGATCAAGCGTATTCACTACACCATCACCATTAAAGTCTGCCTGAAGCTGGCTTTCACGCTCACGATCAATATCCTCATTTTTCTGAGGTATCGGCACCGTGCTTGTAGCAACTCCACTCTTCCTCAGCACCTTCCACGTAGACTGATATTCCATGTTGCACTGAACCACCAGCCCTTCAATAGCGCTATCCTGAGGTTTTGGATCGTTGTGGCAGTAGTTTGTGCCAGAGACATATTGGGGCTTCGGAGATTGGCCATTCCAGGCGCATTTGTCTAAAGAGGTTGAGACGATAGAGTACTTATTTTCGTCATACATAAGCTGTGAATAGATATCTCTACCCACCACATAGCCTCCGTCAAGTGCACCAGAATTCTGGCCATATACGGTGAAATAAAATCCAACTGAGCCTATATTCCACATGCCTTTGTTTTGGTTATAGTTCAAGTCATGGCTAAAACTGCCCGTACATGGATGCTCCTGATATTGCCATCTGAATACCCCCTCGCCTTCATGTGACACAAGAAGCGCATATCTTTTACCTTCCTCTAAAATAACGTTTGCACTGCGAAAATCAAAGGTATTGCCTGTGTCTATGGAGGTTGATGCTATTTGCTTTCCGCTTGGTGACTGTCCGTCAACTGTTTGCAGTTCGAGCTTTGTTGTGCCTCCTTCGTTTTTCCCCCACAACACGATTTCATTGAGCATTGACGTTTTATCAGCCGTAAAAATTTGCCCTCTTTGTTGTTGAGGGGTGCTATTTACCCCAACAGCAAGGTCGCTGCGACAGCCGTCATAGCGGCGCTCGTACTTGTTTATTCCATGAAGCTGCTCAACATCCTCTCCAATAATATATTGGAAACTCACGGCATCCCGAATCCAGACATTTTTTGCAGCATCGTAGCTCAGAGAGGTTCCATATGATGTACACTTTCCTTCGCTTGAGTAGTACCAGTCAAACTGGCCATCTCCCGTAAATGACAGTATCATAACATACGTTTTTTGGGGATCAAGAATAATGTCTGATGGAAAATCAAAGGTACTGCCCCCGGTTATGGATACCTGTGCAAGATTGGCTACTTGATCTGTGCGTGAAAGATCTTGCTCTTCTTTGAGGGTAAGCGTTGCGGTGCCCGTCCCGCTCACTCCACCTGAAAGTATGATACTTTTTAAAATACCTTTTGCTGCTCTGAATGTTTGTGCCTTTCTAACTTGCTCGCGTACTGCCACCAGTCCTGGCGCTCCTTCTGTTTGCCAGCAGGAAGCAACACGAAGAGAGTTTGCCCGCGTGCGCGCAGCCTGTGAGCGTTGGTATGAGGCTGTAGTATTATCCTTTTCTGAATTATATGTAAATGTCGCACCATTCGTTGCA
>MFZT01000008.1:10434-15992 GCA_001789515.1 Candidatus Roizmanbacteria bacterium RIFCSPHIGHO2_02_FULL_43_11 | reverse complement strand
CTCGTACAAAACGGTGGTCAAATTATTCTCGTCTCAGACCGTCCTAAAACTCCATTTCTCAATATGCAAGAGAGTGGAGAGCTGAATACAGAGGAGGCAAAGCCGTGAAGAAGGGTGCAAAGCAGTTCGTCCTAGCAGTGATGGGGGTGTTCATTGCAGTCGCATCTGGATTGTTACTATACAACCAGTTGGGTCTCCAGACAGCAATGATCGTCGCTGTTGTACTGGGGCGGTTGCTGCTGCTCGCCGAGAAGGGGATTGTCGAAATCTGGTCACGATAACGAGCCCTGGGGCTGGCATCACGCCAGCCCCTCCCAGACTTGTAAAGCAAAAAGATTAAACGAGCGAGGTGTAATGGATGGGCAAGGCATTTAATGACAGAAAGCAGGTTGCTTCAAATATATCTCATCGTGCTTGCCAACATCGAGGAACAAAATCGCTGTTGGAGAGGGTCTTTATGCAGATTATCTCGAAGGATTATGAAATCTTTCTGAAATGGCTTTGAGCTCTTCTTGGGTAACTTTCATTTCTGGCGGGATCATGTCTTTGTTTGAAGCGTCATAGATGCTTTTGTATCGTGGCAAGATATGGATATGTGCATGCTGAATATGGCCGTAGGTAAAGTAATTTACCCAATCAGCATTAAGTTTTTCCATCATAAGCTGCGTGATTTTTCTTGCTGTTTCCCAGTATTCCCCAAAGTCAGGAACATCATAGGTCCAGACATAATGTTTTTTTGGAATAAGGAGAGAATCCCCTACTGTGTGTGGACGGATATCTAAGAAACAAAGATATTTCTCGTCTTCGTAGATTATATGACTTGGAATTTTCCCGGTTGCAATCTTGCAAAAGAGGCAATCCTGCGAGTTTAGCATGCTACTCTCGTATGATACAATAATTGCGCGTTATGGAAAAGGTCATTATTATTGGCGGTGGTCCTGCGGGGCTTGCTGCTGCGATATATGCAGCTCGGGCTTTTCTTGAGCCTCTGGTTATTGCGGGTGCGCCGGCTGGGGGGCAGCTCATGCTAACAACTGAGGTCGAAAATTATCCAGGCTACAGGTCCATTCTTGGGCCAGAGCTGATACAAAAATTCCGGGAACATGCTGCCCATTTTGGGACACGGTTTGTTGATGAAAATGTAAAAGGGGTTGACTTTTCTTCTCATAAGCAACTGCTCTTAAAGCTTTCTGACGGGCAGTCACTGGAAACGCAAGCAATTCTTATTGCAACAGGTGCCACTGCTCAATGGCTTCATATTTCTTCTGAACAGCGTCTAAGAGGGAAGGGGGTATCTGCTTGCGCGACATGTGATGGATTTTTTTTCCGCGGCAAGAAGGTTGCTGTTGTTGGCGGAGGTGATACTGCTATGGAGGAGGCTCTAACGCTTACGACATTTGCAGAACATGTGTATCTTCTTCACAGGCGGGATGAATTTAGAGCCTCAAAAATCATGCAGGAACGTGTCATGAAAAATGAAAAAATTACGATTTTGTGGGGCACGGAAGTGGACGAAGTGTTAGGGCAGGAAAAAGTGGAAGGGCTTCATGTGAAGTTTTCAACTGAAAAATCAAAGAAACATCCTGCTATTCAGAATGGTTGCCTTGATGTTCAGGGGCTTTTTTTGGCAATTGGCCACAAGCCAAACACGGATTTTCTGAAAGGCACCGATCTTGAAATTGATGAAAAAGGCTATCTCTTCACTGCCTCTCGTTGCGCGTGGGAAAGTCAAACGAAAAAGGGGTTTCACCATCAATGTTCACACTATAAAACCGATGCGGCGAAGTTTGACCATGCATTTAAATACCAGACCAATATTTCCGGGGTTTTTGCTGCAGGAGACGTGGTGGATTATATATATCGACAAGCCGCGACAGCTGTGGGGATGGGGGTTGCAGCAGCGCTGGAAATTGAGCGCTACCTCAGTGTGTAAATATATACAGGCGTGTTTGTATATAGGGGTGTGGCTTTTTGTCGAATTTCCATATCATATCGACAAAAAGGCTTTGGCGGGCCGTAAGCGTAGATATAATCCACATTCGGAACTTCTCCCCTTTTGACTTGAGCCAGCCGATCTTCATACACGACATCCAGGATTTTAAGAATTTCTTCAGACTGTATATAACTTTCCTTGCCAGATAAAGCTGGAACGTAAGGAGAATCTGGAGTGTCCCAGAGTGGAGGAGGAGCGGTATCTGTAGAGTCTGCGGGGAGGTATAGAAAAGTGGACCCTGGAAGTTTTTTAAAATACTTAATTGCCTCGAGCTCTTCTTTTTGAATGTATGATGCGCCAATTTCTGGTTTTGTAAAGGAATACCACACGCTAAAATTGAATGGGGCAAGTAGAAGGAGAAGAACGATAATAATATAGGGCGCTCTTCCCCATAGCACAACCACGGCCCGTGCAGAAAAATAACTCATCAAAAAGAGGGACACATATAAAAACTGGACGACATTCCACCATTGTCCTCGCTGGACAAACATTACAGATGCAGCGACTCCGGCAATAATCGCAATACAAAGCCCCAAGTCAAGCGGAAACAACTTGTGACGAATCCCACGAGCGACAATATCTACAAGCCCAACGAGCTGGATGCCAAACTCAAAAAAGACGAAGAGCCCAAGGGCAAGAAGATGGATAGCAAACAATCGAGGCCCCCAGCTGTTTTGCATAAGTACGTATTTCGCGTTTGCCAAACCAGGTAGATAAAAATATTCTGAGTTTTCAATAAATCGATCAGAAAGAGCAAAGGGAGAAAAAGAAAAAATCGGTTCGCCACGCGCTACTGTGAGAGGGCCGTAAAGCATAAACATGGCCATGGAAAAGATACCAATGATGAAAACAAGATCACGCACATTATGTTTTGAGAAAGTAAGAACAGACACGACCAAGACCAACATAATCGCGCCGGTGTAAAACTTCAAAGCAAGCGCAAGAGATAAGAGAAGAGCCATGGCGAAGAGTTCTTTTTTTGTGGCTTTATATTGAGCGAGAATCCCCATAATCCCAAGGACAGTGATAAGAGAAAACGCATACTGCATATTCACTAAATTAAGAGCAGCTCCAAAGCTTTGAAAATCTAAGAATGTTTTGTGATGATACAGAGAAAATAAAAAATTCATATTGGTACCGAAAAACACAAGAACCAAGAAGAAAAAAAGGAATGAAAGTGACTGATGCATACGCTTGGTAAACCAACAGACCGCAAAAATCATGGAGAAGGTCCAGACGATCGGAAGAAGTACAAAGTACACACGCAGCGCAGGAACCCCCATCAGAGATATAAGGTGTGCTACAAAGTCGAGAAGATAGTTATAACCACGCAGAGGTATGTTAAACAAAATAGGTGTCAACGGCGGCCATTGTTTAAATGCTGACTCAATAAGGGCAACATGCCACAACCCATCAACCCGATGTGCCCCCCAAAAGAACATGCCACATAGTGTGTCGAGGCAACGAAAAGCCCCATTTTGCAATGTGGTGATAGAGGTATTAAAGCCAATAAGAACAGCAAGAACAAAAAACGACACAAAAGACATAGAGCGCCTCACAAAGGACATTATACAGACTTGGATCGCACTGAGATCACTTCATAAATTTTTCATCTTTGATGTGTAGGATGCGCGAATGCAGAGACTGGTTATCGTTTTTCTGTTTCTCTTCTGTGCTACCGAAGTGACAGCTTCGAATCTTTCTACAGCCATGATGTTTGTCTCAAGCGATGCGACGTGGAAAAGTTCAACAAAACTTGTTCAGGGCTGGGAACAAGCTGAATTTGATGATAGTTCCTGGGAAAATACACGATCGCCATCAGCAGGAGCATGCTCTTTGAGTAAGATCAAAGTCCGATTCACGACTCCAATGTGGGTGTATAAGGGAGGAGAATTTTTGACCGCATATTTTCGTAAAACTTTCACTCTGAATGGACATGTCAAAAACGCCCGTATTTCTGCCGTATTTGATGATGACGGAGACATTTACATCAATGGTGTAAAGGTGCTTTCAGATACAAGTGGAAGGGCGGAGGCAAATCCGATAGTCCTTGATGTAAGCACACACTTTCGGGAAGGTTCCAACACTCTTGCCGTAAAGGTAAAAGATACTGCTGGTGGATGCCAGTGGACACAGATTCTCCTTGAAATTGAGGTGGAAAGTGGCACAGTGCTTGATGTCCCTTTGTTGAAGCAAACTGATCCTCAATGGGCAGCAACAACATATGATACTTCAGATAAGCAGACATTGTGGTGTGGCACAGATATTGGAGACTGCGGCTGCGCTCTAACTTCCGTATCCATGCTTTTGCAATATTATGGCATTGTGAACCTGGCTAGCGGTCTTACCACACTCCCGGACGACCTAAACACCTATTTTTTGCAAGATCAAAAATGCCTTCTCAATCAATGTGTGAGTCGCGGGTATGTATTTGGGGATGTGCGTTGGAGCGTGGTGAACCAGCTCAGCAGACAAGCGTGGGTTTTGTTTGGAACAGCGAAGGTGCAGTATATGGGAGGAGGCTCTCTGGACCCTAGGGAAGATATTGCCGCAGGCAAACCTGTGATTGGTAAAGCTTTGGATAAGTCTCATTGGTTTGTGGCGAAAGGCATGGTGGAGGATGTTTTGAAAATCAATGATCCGATCTTTGGGGAGATGGAAGCAACCACAACCGCCTTGATAAGGCGGTTTGAAGAAGTGCAAAGCGATTTTAGTTTGATTGAAGCATATGTTAAAGCCCCGGGGCAGCTTGTGGTAACCGATTCCTACGGCAGGCAGACTGGATTTGTGGATGGAGCTAAGGTTACGGAAATACCCAGCTCCACGTATGAATTCGAGCAATCCATTGAAAGCTCGGGCTCTGCAGGCCTTTGGGCAGCCCGTATAACACAGCCAGAAAACGGTCGGTATAGCATTAAACTTGCAACTGACTCTGCAAAGTCTCCTATTGCAGCGTATGTGGCTGATATGAATGCAGATGAAAAAAGCGTGTTGGTTGATGAGGAGACTGAGATTCAGATCCACTATGATCATGATCGTGTGGACGACACTACCCTATCTGTGACAGGTGTTCAGTCATGCTCCTTGTTGAAATTGCCAATACGATTGAAACTTACAAACAGCGAAAGCCATGACAGGATTTTTGAGGGTGAAGCTGATTTGCACGAGATCTTCACACCGTCGCTTTCTCCCAAACAAGAAAATGCTCCTCCCTAGGCAGCTTTTCGTGGATCTTCATAATGAACTCAATATCATCTTTCTGCGAAACATGTTGTTGGATAGCCCTTTTTCGGATGTCCCACACGGGAGATGTGTCAATAGTTTTACCAATATCGTCTTTAGGGTAGCCTGGAGGGAAATAAATAAAATAATCAAGCACAATTTTGCGAATAATTTTCACCTGTTCGACTGTATGGCAAAAATACATGAGTTTTTTTGTGTAGGCAAGGCGCTCAAAAAGATATGACGTGACCATTGTGACCACGATATGATCAATATGACCAGATACTCCTTGAGGCTCAAACGTGAGCAGGGTGTCAGGCCTGAGCTTGTCAAGTCGTTTTTG
>MFZT01000008.1:9631-10407 GCA_001789515.1 Candidatus Roizmanbacteria bacterium RIFCSPHIGHO2_02_FULL_43_11 | reverse complement strand
CAGAACGAGTTAATGTGCAGGTCTGGGTTGATACAGAAAGCTAAAGTCATCTAAAAACCAACCGATTTTGTCCTTATTGCCCAATAGTTCCCCCTGGGCCAAAGGCCTCGTCATCCGGATGAGCAAAGATGCAGGCGATAGTGGACATAATTCTAAGTATAACGGAAAAGTCTCTCAAGCAATAGGGGATCCTATAGTATTGACTTTGTTCTGGGTGGTGGTATACTATCCTACATTGCTGCGGGCATGTGGGAAGCCTGCAACACAGCGAGGCAGCCCCTCGCGCTCTGGGAAGCCCTCAGAGTTTGTATCCATCGCCGGAGGTCCCGGCAACCTAGGGGAAGCCCCCCTAAGGAGGCAGCAATGTCGTACCTTGACACATCCGTCTTTGGTCAGTCCCTGTGGTTGATCGCCACCGCGTACCTGTTTTTCAGCCTTATTGGGCTGTTGGGTGGCGAACTTCTCTACAGGGCCGGCTCCGAAAAAGCCGGCGACCTGATGCAAAGGTACCTCGGATTTCCGTGGTACGTGCTCGTCGTGATCTGTGAGTGGGCTCTCGTAGTCTACAATCAGTTCCTCTGGCCCATGCGCGCTGCCACCTTCCGAAATGTGTTTCAATTCACTCCGACGCCCATCTATGGGCGCAGGGTGGACTGGAACAAGCGGAACCGCGAACGAGCAGAGGTTGTCGAAGTCCTAAATGGCCTGCTTGAGAAGGTGCGAATGGCCTTCGCGTCTCAGGAATACGGCCGAGGGATGATTCTCAGCGTGGCCGA
>MFZT01000008.1:1626-9606 GCA_001789515.1 Candidatus Roizmanbacteria bacterium RIFCSPHIGHO2_02_FULL_43_11 | reverse complement strand
CGATCGGGCATTGGCTGTGGCCAATGCCTGCCACTACAGTGTCTATGTAAATCGCAAGACCTGGCGCATGAATCTGCTGGTCTAGTTTCGAGTTCCCACAACAGAATATGGGTGGGCCGGCAATGTCCGGTCCACCCGCAGTATCCACAGCACACTTCAACGCCCCATGCTCCTCTTCTTGTTTTTTAAAACACAGTCTGCTTCAATGATACGTATGATAATAAAATCTCTCATTTTTTCCTTATGTGCAATAGCTATAATGCTTGCTTTTCGCCTGGTTCTGAAAACAGACACCTATCTTGCCGATGTTGGTGGTCTTGGGGCATTTCTCACCGTATTTGGTACTTTGTACGGGATTATGGCGGCTTTTGTTGTTTTTGAAGTCTGGAGTCAATATAACAAAACAGTTGAACTCGTGAACAAGGAAGCTCTTGGCCTTGAACGGTTATTCACTCTGACACTTTACTTTAGAGACAAAGACCTTTCAACACACATGAAACAAGCCATTGAAAATTATGCAAACTTAGTAGTTGAGGGCAAGTTCAAAACTCTTGGTGCAGGGAAAAGAAATATGGAAACTGGAAGGGTTTTTCGTAAAATATCGCACATTATCCAAGGCATTAAATTTGATGATGACCACGATCAGATAGTATTTGATCATATTGCCGACCATTTCGGCCGCCTATCAGAGGTTCGTACAGAACGTATCACACAGAGCTTAACGAGATTGCCAGCCCTACTGAAAACTTTCCTCTACTCCTCTTCTATCATTGCTCTAACAACGTTTATTCTTATGCCATTTCAGAACACCTATTATGGGTTTTTTACAACAGGAACGTTGACCTTTATCCTGGCTATGATTTTTCAGCTTGTCGAAGACTTGGATAATCCATTTGTTGGTTACTGGAACATATCTGTCGAGCCATTCCAGCGGGCACTCAAGCATATTGAAGAAGATTACTGAGGCTAATATCTACGCTTCCAAAGACTTCATCTTGTAGCTTGAAAGTAGGGCTGCAGCTTGTGGTCGGGGATACCAGACTTGAACTGGTGACCTCACGCCCCCCAGGCGTGCGCGCTAGCCATCTGCGCCAATCCCCGTTTTCATATTCCCTTTCGCGAACTTTCAAGCCCATACAGCCACATCCCCGATTTCATAATTATTTCATATCTTTCTCCTATACTCCACCCTGGAAGTTATCTTCGGGCTCTGATCATATCCGCATCCTGTTTTGGGATGGCTTCCTGTTACACATTTGGGATATAAGAATGTCGTACGCTTGTTTTTTGTGTGCGATTATTCTATCATAGTCTCGCAGTTGAACGTACATTATGGTTAAACAATCATCCAACACAAATAAACCGCAGTCGGAAATAAAAGCAGAAAAATCCTCAACACACGCACAGGATCACACCGATACAGATAAAAAACAGCGTATGCAGGCAGTGCAGGTTGCTGTAGAACAGATCCAGAAACAGTTTGGCATCGGCTCTATCATGAAACTGGGTGATCGAGCAAGGCAAAAGGTCGATGTTATCCCCTCAGGCATTATTCCGCTTGATATCGCGCTGGGTATTGGTGGCATTCCACGCGGCCGGATTATCGAGATATTTGGGCCAGAAGCCTCAGGTAAAACCACTCTGTGTCTTGATTTCATTGCACAGGTGCAAAAAGAAGGAGGTATTGCTGCGTTTGTTGACGCCGAACATGCCCTCGATCCAACGTGGGCGGAGATACTAGGCGTGGATGTCAGCAACCTTCTGGTCTCGCAGCCCGATACAGGCGAGCAGGCACTGGAGATCACCGAAGCTCTCATTCGCTCAGGCGGAGTGGATTTGGTGGTTGTTGATTCTGTAGCGGCTCTGGTGCCACGAAGTGAAATCGAAGGAGAGATGGGAGATTCACAGATTGGTGTGCAAGCTAGGCTTATGTCTCAGGCGCTTCGCAAGCTCACCAGCATTGTGTCTAAATCTCAGGCAACTATTATTTTCACAAACCAGATCCGGCACAAAATCGGCGTGATGTTTGGTAACCCAGAAACAACCCCAGGCGGGCTTGCTCTTAAGTTTTATACCTCAATTCGCATTGACGTGCGCAAAACCGAGTCGCTTAAAAAAGGAGATGAAGTTATTGGGGCACGTCACAGAGCAAAAATCGTCAAAAACAAAATGGCTCCGCCGTTCAAACAGGCCCTCTTTATTGTTGATAAAAATGGCATTGATAAGGAAGAGGCCATTATTGACGCTGCTGTTGATATTGGTGCACTTTCAAAAAGCGGCGCCTTTTTCAAACAGGATGACAGAGTTCTTGCTCAAGGAAAAGCACAGCTTTCTCAAATGCTTAAAGGAGACAAAAAACTTCGAGATGAACTTTTGCGAGCAATCAATGACAAAACCGGTGTGTCAGAGCCAGCATGACAAAAAAGCCTCTTAACGAGATCAAGGAATATCTCATCTTTATCACAGACAGGTACCTTGGCGTGCGCCCGCGATCGATAAAAGAAATGCGTGACTACTATGCACGCAAGTTGAAGAGATATAACCTTTCAGATGAAGAAACACAAACCTTAATAGAAGAGCGAATTATCTCGCTCCTTGCCACTTCCCTACTTGATGATGAAGCCTTTGCTCGCTGGTACGTTGCGGAAAAGTCGCACTTCAAACACCGCGGAACAATCCGACTTTTAATCGAGCTGAAGCGCAAGGGAATTCCTGATGAGCTTATTGAACAAGCTTTGTCAACAAAAGAAGAACAAGATGTTGATATCATAAAGCATCTTCTCTTGACAAAATATCGTTCATATAACATGAACAGCCTGATAGAGCGTCAGAGAGCCCAGAATGGACTATTAAGACGTGGTTTTTCATTCCGTGACATAAAAACAGCTCTTGAAGAAAATGACCCAGAGGAGTAGAATGCAGAAGTTACAAATTGCATTTCGAGGAAGAACCAGGGCATGGATAGTGAGAGAGCAGAAACATTATTAAAAAATTCTAACAACACATTTTTATTGATGACTTTTATGAATGTGTCTATTAAGCTTCTCGTACTAGACTAGGCCATACGGGCTCTGACCTCGGGCATTAAGAGATTATGTTACAAAATCTTCTGAAATCTCTTCCTTTCTTCAATAAACAATTTCAAGAAGCTGAAAAAGCTGTTGAGGGAGCACGGCTTAAAGCAAAAGAAGAAGTTTTAAAAGCAAAGGAAGAAGCAGTAAACATCAAAGCTCAAGCAGAACATGAGGTTCAGCAACTACAAGTCGAGTTACAAAGAAAAGATCGGGATTTGCGTGCCCGAGAGCAGGAAATTGAGCGCGCAAAACATCAATACGAGGAAAAGACGAAACAACTTGAAGCAGATCGGACAGAGGTAGCAACAAAAAAGGATGAGATCCTTGAAAAACTAGAAAGAGTTGCAAAGCTAAGTCAATTAGAGGCAAAGGATCTTATTTTAAAGGGCTGGGAGGAAAAGCTCAAAAGCGAAATTGCAAAGCGCGTCAAAGCAGCAGAGGAAAAGATTAAGCAAGATTCTGATCGCATCGCGCAGGAAGTTGTCATTGATGCCATGCGCCATGGCTCAACGGACTATATTGCAGAATACACGCTGTCTACCATTGCAATTCCTGATGACAGTTTTAAGGGTCGGATTATTGGAAAAGAAGGTCGCAACATCCGCGCTTTTGAATTAATAACAGGAGTGGATGTGGATCTTGAAGAAGAGAATGTTATCAAAATTTCATCATTCGACGCATACAGGCGTGAGGTAGCAAAAATAGCGCTGGAAAAGCTGCTCAAGGATGGACGGATTCAGCCTGTGAGGATTGAGGAAATTGTCAAGCAAACGAAACAAGACCTGGATAAAATCATGTTCGAGGCTGGACAGGATCTTGTGCACCGCGTGGGTGTGTATGATCTGCCACGAGAACTTGTGCAATTGCTCGGGCGCTTCAAATACCGCTTTTCATACGGGCAGAATATGATCCTTCATACCCTAGAGGAGACTAAAATTGGGATAGCGCTTGCCCATGAGCTTAAAGCAGATGTCATGACAGTCAAGCTTGGCTGCCTTTTTCACGACATTGGAAAGGTTATTGAGGATAAGGAGGGCTCACACATTGAGCTTGGCGTAGAAATTCTCAAGAAACACGGTATATCAGAAGCAGCAATTCATTGTGTCGCAGCATCGCATGAGGATATCCCGTTTCAATCGGCAGAGGCAGTGATTGTCCACATTGCAGATCACATCTCTGGGGCTCGCCCAGGAGCCCGTCATGAAGACTTTGAGCAGTATCTGCGCAGAATCAAAGACATCGAAGGCATTGCAGCAACAAAAAAAGGAGTAAAGGAATCCTATGCCTTGCAGGCAGGTCGAGAGCTGCGTGTTGTAGTGAAACCTGAGGATATTTCTGACGATGAGGCAACCGTCCTTGCTCAAAAAATCAAGGAAGACATTGAGCAGAAATTTCCTGTCTTCCCTGGTCAAGTGACCATCACTATCATCAGAGAGACACGCGCTATTGCAACAAGCCATTCGAGAAACTAAAATTGATACAGATTGTTACACAAGGAATAATTTAATACGGATTGACAAGACGGGCAGTTCTCCCTTACTATATCCCCAGCTCCAATAGTGTGCCATAGGGTATTTAAGCCCTATAGTCGAGAATAGAGCTGGAGAGGAGGTGAAGAACATGACAAAAGCCGATCTGGTTGCTCAAGTAGCAAAAAAAGCAAACCTCACATCCAAAGCATCAAAAGATGCTGTTAATGGTGTCTTTGATACCATTGCTGACGCTCTAAGAAATCGAGAAAAAGTGGTGGTGACAGGATTTGGAACATTCTTGGTCCGACATCGGGCATCACGTAAGGGTCGAAACCCACAAACTGGTGCTGAAATCCAAATCCCAGCAAGTGATACCCCGGGCTTTTCTGCTGGGAAACGCTTGAAGAAGACAGTCAAAAGATAATACACTATCTTTATGTAAAACAAACCCGCTGCATGTCGGATAGACAGGGAGGTGGGTTTGTTTTAGTCTATCCAGCCCTAGTCTTTACTAGTGGTTGGACGGATAATGACATATATGTCTATGAACAAAACCGCATCGTTTCTAATCGGCCTTGTTTTTCTTCTTATCTTCGCCATTTCTTTTCATAAAAATTTCATAATTCAAGCAGCAACGGAGCCTATCGTCTACGAACTGCCATATCCAGGGATCTTGCCAGATCACCCACTCTATTTTTTAAAACGTGCCCGCGATAATGTCTGGGTTTTTTTCACACGAGACAATTTTAAAAAGGCCGAAGTGCTCCTGATTCTTGCAGATAAAAAGACAGCCATGGCTTTGGAGCTTGCTAATAATGACAAATGGCAATTAAGTGTAAGTATGATGAATGAGGCAAACAAACATAGCGCTCATATTGTTGAAACGCTTGCCTTGTCGAAAAAAATTGGAACAACTCCGCCCTCGGATTTCGTTGATAAGGTAAAGCGAAGTAGTATGAAGCGCGAGGAAATTATGGAAGACTTTGCTGAAAAAATCCCCGAAGAATTTGAGAAACTCGTTGAGGCGGCAATTAAGCAAAACCTTGATGCGTATAATAATCTGACGCGGTTATGAAAGCTAACGAGGGAAAATCTTTGGATATTGACATTGACGGCGTGCTCTATTCCCGCTTCCCCATCCGCACGCATCTTATCTCTAAAGGCGAAAATCTGCTGGAAATCAGTACAAAATATGCAGGACCAAAAGTGACTCAGGGGGATGTGGTGGTGATTTCCGAGAGGGTTATTGCCATTGCTCAGGGTCGGTCTTTCCTAGTTTCTGAAATTATGCCAGGTTGGTGGGCCCGACGGCTGTGGAAATTTGTGCATAAACACCCGGGTGGTATAGGGTTACGGAGCCCCTGGACAATGCAATTGGCAATTCAAGAAGCCGGCGTGATACGAATTTTACTGGCAGCAGTTATGGCTGTGCTGACAAAGCCCTTTGGTATGCGTGGCATGTTTTATCGGGTTGCAGGCCATGATGTCAATGCTATTGATGGGCCATGTGATTATTCTCTTCCACCAAGTAATAAGAGCGCAAAACTCGGGCCAAAGGATCCCAAGAAGGTAGCTCGGCAGATAGCGGACACACTTGGATGTGGAGCTGTGGTGATTGATGCAAATGACTATGGCATAAACGTGATGGGAGCGTCCCGCGGGGTTGATGTGAAACTGGTGCAAAAGGCTTTTCAGGATAATCCCATGGGTCAGGCAGATGAACAGACACCGATAGTTATTTTAAGAAAGCACACAGAGGAAAGTTAACCCGTCTTGTTTATCTGCAGGTCTTGAGAGCGTGGTGACATGCGTATCATGCTAAGAGTACGCCGAGCTGCTTTTCTTGTCAAGAAGGCCAAAGATTGTGCCCATGAGCAACATGTTCTGTTGAAGGGTTAGCCAGTAATGATCGCCAGATCCAGTGATAAAGATAACAAGCAGTGGCAAAGCGATTTTCTTCCAATGAGCATTTACAACAGCCCATAATTGCCACCCAACTATTCCGGAAAGAATAATGCCTGCCTGCATCATGAAAAGAATGAAAATATTATGAACAGGCTGCAAGAAAAAGTAGGCATACTGGTTTATAAATTCAGTGGTCGCGAATAAATGGTGACCAAAACCTGTTCCAAAAACAGGGCGCTGTGTGATAACTAAAAGGGCCTGTTTGAAAAGTGACAGCCTTTTTTCAAAGGTAAGAGGATCTGTCTGTGTCTGCAAAAAAACACCAGCGACAACGACCAAAACAGTCAATCGGGCAATAATACATAACCTGCATGGTTTTAATAGGTAAAAAATAAGGTACATAATTGTGATGAAAAGATATGTCAAAATTGCCAATTTTGAAAATGAAATAAAAATCAACAGAGACGAAATCCCCATAAGCAAGGCTCTCCATAAGGATTTTGTTTTAATAGAAAGAGCGTAACTGTATACAAGTACGTAAAAACCAGCAAGACTATTCGGATGAGAAAAAGTTCCATATGGTCGCAAAATTTCCCTTCCAAGAAAAGCCGCTTTTGCAACGCCGGGCGATGTTAATGTCATAAATCTCTCACCCAATAAATAAAAGACTCCTTGTACGGACTGACTAGACGAAAACTGCATAAGTGTGAGAACAAGCTGGATAACTGCTCCTGCCGAAAAGGCTTGTAAGATGAATCTAGGCGTGAGTTTCATCGACCGCGCAAGTACATACACAGCGTAAATTTGAATAAATTTGAACACAGAGTACGCTGCGAGGATAGAAAATTGAGCGAAGAGAACGTTAATTGCAAAAAGGAGGAATATAGCCATGCGCGTGGGTGTAGCATGTATGAAATTTTTCTTAACTACACTCCAATAAAGTGCCAAAAGCACGAAAAAAAGTATATCTGTGAGGTATAAAGTTGGCGCCAGGTAGTCTACTCTCACTCCACTGACATATGAAAAATTCATAAAAAAGTGCCTGCCGAATTGAGAAGGAAGTAGGAAAAGATATATCCACCAGACACCCCTTTTTATCCTTTCTGACAAGGATTGGTCCATGGCCTCAATTGTACCATTGAGACAGGTCTCCTGTATACTATACGCATGATCAGTCGCAACCGTACAGCCCGTCGCAACTACGAGATTCTTGAGACAATAGAGTCGGGAATTTCTTTGTCGGGGGCCGAGGTAAAGTCAGTGCGTGCCCGGGGCATGAAACTCGAAGATGCATACGTCAAAGTTGTTGGTGGGAAGCCCCAACTTATCAATGCCAATATTTCGCAATATACTTTTTCTCATGAAGATCAGTATGATGCAAAAAAAACCCGTCCGCTACTTCTTCATAAAAAAGAGATTATTCGACTGCAAACAAAACTAGCACAAAGCCCCCAATTGACGATTGTGCCACTGGCGTGTTATAATAAGAAAGGTCTGATCAAGCTCGAGATAGCCCTTGCAAAAGGCAA
>MFZT01000008.1:1062-1614 GCA_001789515.1 Candidatus Roizmanbacteria bacterium RIFCSPHIGHO2_02_FULL_43_11 | reverse complement strand
GATCAAGCGCATTGAAATGGCAAAGACCGAAAAACGACGGATTGAAAAAGAACTACGAAGCACCAGCTGAATTAGTTATAACTAGTTCACCCAGTTCACCCAGTTCACCCAGTTCACCCAGTTCACCTAGTTCTAACTAGATTGGGGATGTTCCGGATTCGACGTGAAGATCGATGTTTTTGCAAATGGCTAGGGCGAACCTATTCGAGAAATAGGAAACCAATATATACAGACAAACTAACTGCAGCACTTGAAAGAGGTATTTTTGCAGATGGTGATGGGACGAGCTCCTTTGGGAGTTACGTTCCCGCCTTCGCATTTGCTTCCTAAAGTGCCCTCTATCGTTTACACCTGTGCGGCGATAGATGACAACTATGCGGGTTGCTCTATGAAGGATTGCGGCACACCTTTGTAGCGCATAATCAACGTGTCGACGAACTGATATGCCTTGTGCATGTGACATATCAGCACACCGAAAACATGTTCTATCTCTAGCTAAACGTTTCTTAAACTTCCTTTGCGGACGCGGGTTCGACTCCCGCCATCTCCACA
>MFZT01000008.1:0-1055 GCA_001789515.1 Candidatus Roizmanbacteria bacterium RIFCSPHIGHO2_02_FULL_43_11 | reverse complement strand
TTTTAGGATCTGAAAATGAACGGATTAGCTCAATGGGATAGGCTAATTCAATGGTTCCAAAGCCCTTTTCTCTATCGTAGGGTAATTTGTCATCAAAATACATATAAACGATAGTCCTCTTGTACTCTAACTTTTCATTTTTCCACATCCTGACGGGCTCTTTGAGATAATCAAAGACAAGATTCATAGCGGTTCCAAAATCACTTTGAGTATATAACTCTAGACTATATTCCTTTTGAACCCGTTTTTTCTTTTCAGTAAGAGTGGTTATTTGATTCTCATAGAGTTTAACAATAGCCTCATCATCGGTTTTAGCAACACGATCAATAAGCCTTTCAATATCCGTCTCAATGCGAGCGACTACATCTGATAGGCCAGATTTACTCTTAAGGTATGCTTGTTTTTCCGCTTCAAAAACTTCTGTGAAAACGCTTTCTGCTTCATTGAAAAGTGCTTTATGCGGTCTAACTCTATGCAAAAGTTCTTCAAAGTCCAGCTCTATTTTGTATTTATTTATAGAACGGTACCTATAGGGACAACCATCTGCATGGCAAACATAATTTGGATAATATTTACTTCTTCCTCTGTTCCAGCTTGCAGTATAGAGGTTTTGGCAAGAGCCGCAGATTATAAAGCCACGAAGTGGAAAATCTCTGTTATAGTCTTTTCTTAGCTGTGGTTTTGATTTTCCATTCAACTTTGCCTGCACTTTATCAAACAGCTCTTTTGTTATAAAACCTTCATGCTGTGCTTTTCGCAAGGCAACTCCCCACGGCTTGTACTCAATCCAACCACAGTATAATACGTTAGTCAAAATACGCTGCACACCGTTTAATGAAAGGGGTCTTTTGATGCTATGCTCCTCATAACGTTTTAGAATGTACTCTCTGACCTCCTGGAGGGTGTTTAAGCCATCGTAGGCGTATTGCTCTATGGCTTCCTTATAAATCGTTGCAAACGGCTCCTTTGGGGTTAACAGCTTACCATGTAAGAGATGCTTGATATTGTATAAGGCCGGAGGTGTACAGAATTACCAGTAACCAGTCTCTAGGCGA
>MFZT01000007.1 GCA_001789515.1 Candidatus Roizmanbacteria bacterium RIFCSPHIGHO2_02_FULL_43_11 | reverse complement strand
GTTACAAAAGGGGCAATTAACTCATTATTCGTGCTCTACATCTTTACGGCTACTGCGGGACTCCTGTACTGGCCATTTGCACGAAAAGCAGTTCAAAGTCCTTTCATTCAAAACCTGTATTTTTTTGCGATTATTGCTGCCCTCCTGCTATGGGTAGGTGTCACAGGCTGGTTCTTCTCGCCATTTTTCTATTTTCTCTATCTGCTGGCCATAATTCTGGCATTCATGTTCTCGCCCTTTGTAACACTTATGTTTGCCTTGACACTTGTTGGCCTCTTTATGCCCAATGTCGGCTCGATTGATTTGACGATTGACCTGATCACGATGATTGCTCTCCTAAGTGTTGTGCCAATAACATATTTTTTGCAAAGAGAATATCTGCAACTGAAACAAGCAGAAAAGAAAGTATTGATCCTTGAGGAGGAAACCAATGAGATCAAGAATAAAGTTGATGCGCTTTTGGTTAATAAGATAATAAAAATGGCAGTGAACTTACGACAGCCAATCAATGATATGCGGCAACTTGCGATGGTAAGCCTGAGACGGTCAAAGGATAAAGAAGTGAAGGAAAGACTGCATAAAGTAATTGTGCTTGGTCAGGAGTCGCTTGATCAAATAGAACAGTTTGAAGAAAAAGTGACAGGGAAGAGATTGGTGCATACGAGATAGAGGGATAGAAGGATAGAGAGCATATAGGGCATAGGAGCTTGGAGCACGGTGAGGCAGCATCCACTTCCGCAGTTCATCTAGTTAAAACTAGTTCACCCAGTTCATCTAGTTTTAACCAGTTCAACTAGTTTTAACTAACTCCCGTACTTTTATGATAAGCTGGTCAGGCGTGAGGTCTGCTTTAATAAGGTATGCTTTTGCTCCAAGAAGTTTGCCCTCCTTAATAACAGGGTCATGGGCAAGATTTGTAAGTAAAACGGTCGGACGGGAGATTTTTTGCGTCTTCAGTTTCTTCATAACTTCAATGCCGTCGAGTTTAGGCATCATAATGTCTAGCAGAACAAGGTCATAAGCAATTTTTTTCATTTTCGTAAAGCCATCTGCACCGTCAACAGCAATGTCAACGCTATACCCGGCGTCTTTAAGGATTTCTTCGTATAGGTCGCGAATGTATTCGTCGTCATCAACGACAAGGATACGCTTGCTCATAGTCACACTTTACTTCCAATGAATGTAGATGTCAAGAAAATGCTTATGCTACAATAAAGTCGATATGGCAAAAAAAGACGGGAAGGGGATCTTTGGGCCGCACTTAATGCTTGATATGTATGGGTGCGATGTGGGAATTTTGAATAATCTCACTGCTCTTTATGTTCTTCTGGAAGAGCTCCCGAAAAAAATGGGTATGAGATCTCTTATCAAGCCTTATATTGTGTTTGCTGAAGGAAATAGTAAGCGTGATCCAGGAGGGTGGTCAGGGTTTGTTATTATTCAGGAGTCGCATATTAGTTTGCATACATTTCCGGAAAAGGGCTTTCTCACTGCCGATATCTACTCATGCAAGCCCTTTGACACAGCGTTTGTGGTTGAGTACTTCAAGAGAGTGTTCAAGACCGAGGATATCGATGTCTTTCAGCAAAACCGTGGCCTTAGATTTCCTTAATGATGTATTTCTTCAAATATTTCTGAGGTCGAAGAAGTGTTTTTCTGTGACGGAGACCAGGAATGCCTAAGTCCTGCATATAATTGATTCTCCGGTATCCTTGTCGTGCAAGAATCTTAAGCACTGTATATAAAAAGAATTCGGATATGCCGTGCTTTTTTTCTGCAATTTTTTCAAAATGACACATAACCATACGGTTGGGTAAAAGTTCGAAACATGCAAAGCCTATAAGTATGCGGTCATAAAAAAAGCCGTAGTTGCGTGTTTTGCCTAACGTATGAAATGTGAAATACCGCATTAGTGCTCGGCGCTCATTTTTTGCATACTGTGACGTTTTAAGTGTTGTGCGTCTCCACTGGTCAAAAACCTTAAGGATTGCCTTTTGAGTGGAAGGCTGGGAAAGAGTGATGCGTTTAATAGCGGTTCTTTCACCATGGAGTTCCCGATACCTTTTGATGAGATTGCGCTTTTTCTTATATGGGGATCCGACAAGTGCCAAGTAATTGCGGATGTTATATATATAGTCAAAGTTATCGCGGTCCTCCTGAATTTTATATCGTCGCTTTGATATGCGCATTGCTACTGTTGCGGGAATGTTTTTAAGAGCGGGAAAGCGTATCCTTTTTTTGAGCCCAATTAATATCAGTCGTGCAGTTGTGTTCACTTTGGTCTTTCCAAGAAATGAGAAGTATGGTTTACAGGAGATGTAGTCAGTAAATTTAATGACGATATTGTTGTAAAGCTCGGAAACCTCGATATCATCTTTCACGTTCCAGCTATATAAGCTCACAAGGTTGAAATCTGAATAAGGAGGGTAGCCATCGAGCAATTTTTTGAGAGCCAAGGCATGCTTAATATCAAGTTTTTCCTGATCGGGAAATGTGGGTAACATACAGCGGTTAAACAAGTAACCAAATACCAATAAAAGCGGTTGTTGCAAAGGCGCTCTTTTTTATGAGTCCGTATGGCGAAATATCTTCGTGGAAAAATTTTGGCAGTGCCAGCGTAAGAATAAGCCCATATGCGAGGGCAAAAAAAGCTTGAGTGCCTTCTGTGAGAACGCTCACCAAGGCCACCGGTCCAAGCAAAAATGCATAGAACATCATGACTTTAGCGAGAATGCTGAGGCTCTCATTGACACCGATAATCAAACGAGCTTTTGCAGATAAGTGTCTTTGGGTTGTATGAAATGCTCTGCGTGTTGCAGGGACACCGATATATAAAATCAAAGAACCGATTGTGATGCCTAAACTTTCAAAAGTTAGCACGTCAAGAAATCGGTACTCTTGTATCAGAAATTTCATGAGAACACTTGATACGGCCCATAAAAAACAATACGTCATCATCAGGAATAATGCGGGGGAGAGAAGTATGTGTTCTTCTTTTCGGTATGAAATTCCTAAAGCAGCCCCTAAGATCAACATGAAACCAACGTACTGGACGGGCAAAATTCGCTCGTTTAAGAAAATAAATGCGAGAAGCAGTGTCATCACAGGAACCGATTGAATGAGAATATTAATGTGGCTTGCTTCTTCAGATGACGTTGCTTTGAAGTAAAATAGACCGGCATAGGCAATAATGATCCCAGTGGTGGTAATAAGATAGGCGTCCCGAAAAGGAACAACAGGGAAACCAGAGACAAGTAGAAGCAGTGCGGCAAAAATTGCAGCAACAATACCCATATAAATCGGCATTGCGTTGTAATCCCGAACCTCGGCCTCCAGCAGATATTTATCTAGGAATATGACACAAGCATACGTAGCGGAAGACACAAGGGAGAAAAAGATCCATTCCATGTTGCAATTATAGCATGGGGGGTTGTAGACTGATTATATGTCAGACATCATCCGAAGCAAGAGCACGGTGCTGGCTGTTGTCATCTTTAGTACTTTGACGCTCTGGTGGTTATTGATTCGCTTCGTCCTTCCTGCTGATTCGTTTCAAGATCAACTTTTCGCTGCAAGTTATGGTGTGATGGCCTTGTATGGAGCTTTATGCGGATTTTACTTTGCCCGTAAATACGGCTTTACACGCAGTTTGATGGGGAAGGCGATTATCGGATTTTCCCTAGGGTTGCTTGCTCAGGAATTTGGCCAGCTTGCCTACTCCTACTATATCTATTTCAAAGGCATTGAAGTGCCATATCCATCCATAGGGGACATTGGCTACTTTGGAAGCATACCATTCTATATATATGGTGTTGTTCATCTTGCAGAAGCCTCGGGCATTAATTTTTCTCTTAAAAAAATATCGAACCAATTACAGGCGATTGTTGTACCATTATTACTTCTTCTGACATCATATTTCATTTTCCTCCAAGACTATACCTTTGACGTGACACAACCCCTGACAATTTCTCTTGATTTTGGCTACCCTCTGGGCCAAGTAGTGTATGTTTCAATAGCCCTGATGACCTACATGCTATCGTATCGCATCCTAGGGGGTATTATGCGTACTCGGATATTTGTGGTGCTTTTTGCTCTTTGTGTGCAATACATGGCCGACTACACCTTTTTAGTCCAAGCTATGCAAGAAGTCTGGAAAGTAGGAGAGATCAATGATTACATGTACCTGCTGAGTTACTTTGTCATGTCAATAGCTTTAATCAATTTGCGAATCTCGGTGGTAAGGTCCAAATTGAGTCAGCAAACCTGAATATGGACAAACTTGATGTGATTATTGAATCAATTGTGCGACACCAGGAGAACGTGGTGGGCCCCCTTGCTATAGAGCAGGCAAATGAAGTAGATGGAGTACTGGTGACAGATGATGGAAAGGTAAGAGTAACTTTAAAAAAAACGTCAAGTCCAAAAAAGGTTCTTGAGTCATTGGTGAAGAGATATGAAATGTTGTTTGGACAGGCCTCAGTAGAAGTGTGCAAGGATGCAATCAAGGAGGCGGGGGTGAAGATTGATGCTAAAGAACTGCCAGAGATCCTGAGCTAGAACTAGTTATAACTAGATGAACTAGATGAACTAGATGAACTATAGATCGGGATAACTCCCGTACTACGCCCTCTACGCTCTCTACGCTCTCTACACTTCTATACTTCTATCCCTCTATCCCTCTATCCCTCTATCCCTCCATCCCTCCATCCTTCTATCTCTCTTGCGCTATACTCTTAATATGTCAAACGACCAGGAAAAGCTACAAGGTGTACTCCAGCGCATCAATGAACAAATGTATGAGCGAAATGTTGAGTTGACAGTCAAGAACAAGACATTATCCATTTTACGTGAACTGTATGCCATCATAAATACCACTTTAGGTGTTCAAGAGACAGCTCAGCGACTTGTGTATTCGATGACAAAAGAAATGAACTTCCGGGGGGGGAGCGTTGTGCTCTATAATGCCCGTACCCGTACACTTGATGTTATTGCAGCGTCGTCATCTCGGGAGCATCCGCCAGCAAAAAATGTCTCGATACTGGAAAGTCTTTTGGAACTAAAACTCAGCCCACGGAAAAAAGAAAACGATGTTGTTGAGGTATTTTTGACAGGGAAACGCAAAGTGTCTAACCGTCTCCACGCTCTGCTGACACCGTATGTCGATAAGCAGATAGCAGAGCTTTGGCAAACAGAGTTAAAAATAGAGTCCTTTGTGCTTTTACCCATTGTATTTGCACATAAGGTCTTGGGAGTGCTTATTCTTGCCTTGCACAAAAATAGCGATGATCTTTCACGCTCTGAAAAGGAGACACTGAATGAAGTCATTGATGTTGTTGGAATCGCTCTGGAGCAGGCACGTATCTATGCAGACCTGAAACAGGCAAACAAACGCTTAAAGGAGCTTGACAAAATGAAAGACGACTTTGTCTCAATTGCTTCACATGAATTACGCACTCCTATGACAGCAATAAAGTCGTACCTTTGGATGGCGCTTGCAGGGAAGGGTGGACCTTTAAGAGAGAAGCAAAAATATTATCTTAACCGCTCATATACCTCAACAGACCGCCTCATCAAGTTAGTAAATAATATGCTGACGATCTCCCGCATCGAGTCAGGACGTATTTCATTGACGTTTTCTCGTGTTAACATTTTGCAGCTTGCACAAGAGGTATATGAGGAGGTGAAGCCCCGTGCTGATGAGCTGAAATTATCAGTAAAGATTAGCAACCATGTGGATGACATGGGGAGTAAAAGAAAACCTTTTGTTATTGCAGATAAAGATAAAGTTAAAGAAGTTCTATTTAACTTTATTGGTAATTCGTTCAAATTTACACCAGAAGGGGGGACTATTACTGTTTATTTTTCGTATGAAAATGACTGCATCACAACATCAGTAACAGATACAGGGCAGGGAATCGATGTTAAAGATCTTCCAACACTCTTTACAAAATTCGGCATGATAGCAGGCTCTTATGTCTCTAACAAAAAAGCATCAGGAACTGGTTTGGGGCTCTACATAAGTAAATCTATAATCGATTTACATGGAGGTGAAATTAAGGGAACCTCAGAAGGGATTGGCAAAGGAGCAACTTTCTCTTTCTCGTTACCTCTCTATTCTGCAAACAAATTTAAAGAGATGAACAAAAAATCTCGGAAAGGGAGTGTGGATGTGATACATGTGGGGGTGGATTAGTTGCAACGAGATGAACTAGTTGAACTAGTTATAACTAGTTATAACTAGTTGACAACTCCCATATCGGGTCGTAGACTGTAGGAACTCTTATGGAAAAACTTATTCACAACGTGCAACGATGGTTGGTTACAGGGTATCTTTTTCTCTTGCCGCTCTTTTTCCTACCTCTTACACAAGAATTTTATATAACCCACAAATTTTTCCTGACGGCAGCTGTTGCTTTAGTTATTCTTTTTCTCGGAGTGCTTCACTTTCTTCGTACAAAGAAAATTACCTTTGTTAAGACACCGTTTGATAGGGGGATTTTCCTTCTCTTGATTGCCTACGCAGCTTCGATCATCATTTCCTCACCCAATAAAGTCCAGGCAATAGCAGCACTTCCTGCAGGGCTGGGGATGGTTGCCGTATTGGTCATTCTATACTTTATTTTGACGAACCTATATAAGAAGGATCATCAACTTCCAATTCTTAAGACATTAGCGTGGGGGAGTCTGGTCGTGTCAATGATAGTTATCATTTTCTGGTTTCTGCCTTTAAAGAACACAAATCTTCCACAAAATCTGGCTTTTCTCAAAAACTTCAGATTTTCTCCTGTGGGTAACTATCTTGAAACACTTTACCTGACTGGTTTTCTTGCAATATTTGCTATTACTCAAATTGTGCACATGATCCAAGAAAAGAGCAAAGCAATGAGTCTAGGGACCCTTGGCTTGCTCGGTGTTGTCTCTGCCACAGCGTGTATCCTCATCGGTTATACACTTTTGAGGCCTTCCATAGCTCAGGACAGATTGCAGCTGGCACCCGTTAATGTATCATGGTTTGCTGCACTTGAAACGTTGAAAAATCCACGCACGGCACTCGTTGGGGTGGGAGTTGATAATTATGAACTAGCATTCTCTGCGGTGAAACCAGCGTCGTACAATCTTACGCCTCTGTGGAGCCTCAACTTTAATTTATCTAGATCATATCTTTTACATGTTTGGGTTGAGACAGGTCTTATCGGGCTTATTGCAGTTGTGTTGATCTTTTTATATGCAGTAAGGGAGGTCAATGGATTATTTGCTCATAAAGATAACAAGCGGTATGTTTTTGCTGCGCTTGGCGGATACATTGCTCTGCTTTTTGTGCTCTTTCCACCGTCATTTATTACCCTTTTTCTTGCCATACTATACCTTGCCGCACTTGCATATGCCTCGCTTCAGTACGATGATGAAAAGGAGTATTTGCAAAGGATGAATGTTGGAGAGGTTGCCCCTTTGTATATGGGCATGGCTCTGCTTTCAATAGGGCTTATCCTGGGGGCAGGATATTTACTGGGACGAGTGTACGCATCCGAGTTGTATTTTAAAAAGTCAATTGATGCGTTGCAGACAAGAAATCAGCAGCAAGCATATGAGAACTTATTTAAATCTATCCAGCAAAATCCGTTCTCTGAAAAATATCGTGTACAATCAAGCAGAATAAACTTGCTTTTTGCCCAAAGTATTGCACAGAAGGAAAAGCTGTCTGATGCTGACCGCACAACTGTCGCTAGACTTATTCAGGAAGCCATAGCGCAGAGTAAAGTGGTTGTCGATCTTAATCCACACAGAACTACTGCATGGGCAAATCTTGCGCTTGTATACAAGAATATTCTAAACATTGCTCAAGGAGCTGATAGCTGGACGATTGCTGCATACCAACGGGCCTTGCTCCTAGATCCGAATAACCCAATTTTGCTACTCAACCTGGGGGGGGTCTATTATCAATTAAAAAATTACTCTGAAGCAATTCGCTACTTCCAAAGGACCGCTGAAGTGAAATCTGACTGGCCGAATGCTTACTATAATCTCGCCTGGGCAAGCTTCCAAAATAAACAGTATGACAATGCCGTGGCTGCTATGAAGGTAGTTTTGCAAATGATAGGCAAGAACACTGAAGACTATAAACGCGCACAAAAGGAACTAGGAGATTTTGAGAAACAATCCAAGGAAGCAACGAGCTCTGCTCAGCCAGCTCAAGGACAACTGAATGTGGCAACGCCTCCTGCCGCAAATGTCTCGCCACCAATTGAGCTTCCAAAGACTTCCGGGCCAGATAAACAGCTTGAAACCAAGCCTGCTGAGACAATCCCAACGCCTACTTCTGCACCAACGCCGACAGCGGCACTCACTCCAACGCCGACTTCGAAATAAAAGTATAGAAGCGTAGAGAGCGTTGGAGCATAGAGAGCGTGGGAGCGCTTGCTCATGCCTTCTTTCCTAGTTCACCTAGTTCATCCTATGCCTCTACACTTCCATGCTCTCTATCCCTCCATCCTCTTACCTCACTCTGAATAGCACATCCCATTACAGGTCGCATTACCATAAAGCGTGAGAGGGCTGGCGCATGTTTGTATACAGTTTTGGAATGCTCCGCAGTTATTGCATATGCTGCCGATTAAGCAATACTTTGGTGTGGGATCAGCAGGGCAGGATCCATACTGGAAAGGTGTTGGCGATGGTTCTGGGGTTGCTGTTGGGCCGAAATTTCCAAAATTCTGGCATTGATCTGTGCATAAGCTATTACTAAATAAGACTGGAGGTTGATCACAAGTTGAAGGATTGAGACAGTTGGCATAATTACCACAAATGTTGCAAATATCACTGTTTACACAATATTTCGGCACAGGGTCGTCGGCGCATGCTGGTGGAGTTGGGGTTGGGGTGTTGGGCGGATTATCTCCACCTCCACCATCCCCATTGTCAGGGATCTCAATATTTACTCCACCGCAAGAATCAGGATAGGGCTCTAAGAAGCCATCGGATTTACTTGTTACTCCGTATCGGCATGATGCATCTGTGAGAGGTTTCTGGTCTTTATCATCAAAACCGAGATGTGTATACAGGCGATACCATGATGGGGAATCTGAGCAGTCATATTCATAAACGTAACTGGACTTCGGATGCTCGGGGTCACAATAGAGGACTTGTAGGACAGGTCCTAAAGCTCCTGTATCTTTTTCAAGGCCGCAGAGGTGACAGGAGCAAACTCCACCCGATTCAACAGGAGCATCATAGCAAAGCTCATCACCGGTGGGATATCTTGATTTGGAACTGTGGAAAAGTTCATAAATGCTGCGCAAGTTGTTTACATCACGTTTCCTTTTGATGTCATAAATTTTAATTCGTTGCATGGTGGGGTTAAATGCCATTAAAGCGAGAATAGCAAGGACAGCAATGATGGCAAT
>MFZT01000006.1:14342-18793 GCA_001789515.1 Candidatus Roizmanbacteria bacterium RIFCSPHIGHO2_02_FULL_43_11 | reverse complement strand
GAAAAAGTGAAATTGAGATGAAAAATCTTTCTCCATATATTCAAAATCTCTTGAAGAGATTGAGCAAAAATATTGACGCTGAAGATGCCCTTATGTACAGTACCATTATTCAAAACTACACTCGATACAAAAAGTCCTCATCATTTTAAATCCTCACTCAAAAAGTCCGAACGTCTGTTACCAGCCTGGACGCAATTTCCTCAAGTTTATTTGATATAATTTTGTATGTCTTCTAAAGGGTTCATAATGCTAGGATTATTCATCGGTTCAACCATCGGTAGCTACATACCTGCTTTATTCGGAGCATCATTAATCTCTTTCTCATCAATTTTCTTCAGTGCGATTGGTGGAGTCATTGGTGTCTATATTACCTATAAACTGTCAGTTTATTTGTGAGCAATTCGTTTCAACTGAAAAAACCATGGCCGATAACTTTTCAGAGTTAAGTGACATTGAATCACCAGTTGGGAAACCAACAGCAGAAGGACCTTCTCTAACATACGTGCGCGAGGTAATGCCCATAAATCAATTTCATGGTGTTCGACAGGCAGATGACCTTGACGATCTCGTTGAGCTGCCTATGCTAGGAGCATGCAAAAACTGCTTTGCAAAAGGGATTAAGACAGTCTCTTCAAGCGCTAATCAGGGTGACGTTGAACGTGGGGGCCCAGCATATTTTTATATTGATTGCGATCGGCTTACACCTGCAAATAGAGTACTTGCTCTACAAATTGGCGGTAAAGTTCATTTTGACATTTATGAAATAAGCATATTTTTTGATTTCGCACTAGAGGAAGATACAACAATCGCAGCAATGGAACAGGCTAGTTGCGCAATTGTAGCTCAGCTTACAAACCAAGAACCTAAGGATTATCCTTATACACTCGAAGAGTTACAGAAGCTTTTTGAAAATTATCAAAAAAATCTTCCTGCAGATGAAGTGGAACGAGAAGAATTTGAGAGATCCATTGGCACAATTTTTGATTCACTTGAAGAATATCTTGAATTGATGGACGAAAGGGAAGGTTTTTATTATAGACCCTAGAAGTCGTCTTCTACACCGTTGAGTTATTAGATCAGCACAAAAAATGACTCTTTCATTGTCGGGCAAGATTGTGTTTAAAGACAGAGCTGATGCCGGGAAAAAGCTGGCTCGATTGCTTAAGAAGTATGCAGGGCTTTCGTCCGTTGTTTTTGCTCTGCCTCGAGGGGGAGTGGTGGTTGGACACAGGGTGGCTACCAAACTTGGCATTCCTATGGATATTATTGTTGCCAGAAAAATTGGCGCTCCTCAAAATCCTGAATTGGGCATTGGGGCAATCAGTGAGAATCGCATACAGGTCCTCGACACTGAAATGATTCGCGGGTTGGATCTATCTAAGAATGATGTTGCACGCATTATTAGGAAAGAAACCCTGGAGTTAAATCGCCGGATAAAGGTTTATCGAAAAGGACGTCAACTTAAGTCTTTAAAAGGTAAAACCGTGCTTTTGGTTGACGATGGCATCGCAACTGGGGGGACAGCCAAAGCTGCTATTCTCTCACTTCAGAAATTAAGGCCCGATCGAATAGTGTGTGCAGTCCCTGTGTGTGCACTCGATACAGCCCAAGAGATTCGCAACATCGTCAGCGCTTTAGTTTGCCTAGATTACCCTAAAGACTTACAAGCTATTGGATTTTACTACAAAGACTTTAAGGAGGTTACTGATAGGGAGGTACTAGGCCTACTTGAGACAGCATAAAAACCATACCTCTTGACATATCTCCCCCCAGGGGGTAGGATACTGTCAATGTATCATGACTTTACGTAACAGTATAGTGTGGGGCGGAGCAGTTGTGGGGCTTGCTATCATTCTTGCTGCTTCCTATGCGCTTCTTAACAAAGGCCCTCAAAAAACACAAACTTCCTATGCAGTCACAGATCAATCACGACCCCGAGCACAGCTAAATAAAACTTCAGAGGATCTCGGAAAGATGAAGGTCTCAGAGGACAAATCGTATGATTTCACTATGAAAAATATCGGCAAGAAACCTTTGCAATTGTTCAATATTTCATCAAGTTGCGGATGCACTTTTGGGCAAGTTATTTATAATGGCGTGACAAGCGAAAAATTCGGTATGCACACAAAAAGTGCCTATCAAATTGAAATCCCTCCACAAAAAGAAGCTGTTATCAGAGTAACCTATAGCCCGTCGATTATGCCCGTGTATGGCCCAGTTGAACGAGAGGTATATATTAAAACGAATGATCCCGAAAATCCCACATTAACATTTATAGTGAAGGCTGTCGTACAGTAACTCATGGATAATCTATTATTTGGCGTATCTTTAACCACATCTTTCTTGGCTGGAGTTTTAGCACTTTTTGCCCCATGCTGTATAACTTTTCTTTTCCCTTCATATCTTGGGACGATTTTTAAAGAAAATCGAAAAGTTATGTTTTATACCATAGTTTTTGCATTAGGCATTGCTTCTGTCCTCATCCCTGTTGCCCTTGGATTCCGTTTTTTCATTTCATTTTTCGACGAATTTCATCGTGAAATTTACTACCTAGGAGCAGTTTTCTTAATTTTTATGGGAATCATGACCGTAAAGCCTGTATTTAAAATGCCCCAACTTTTTCACTTCAACATGTCTCTGAATAAGAAGGTCAACGTGGGATCAGTTTTCTGGCTTGGAGTCATGTCGGGACTTACATCATCATGTTGTGCACCAGTGCTATTTGCTGCTGTAACACTTACAACATTGGCACCTTCTCTTTTTCAAGCAATTATCGTTTCTATTGCATACGTCCTTGGCATTGTTTTTCCTTTATTTATCTTGTCGCTCGGTTACGAATCCGCAACGCTTAAAATTTCCGGGGAAAATAGGCAAAAATTTCATGACTCTCTGACGATAATTGGATCCTCAATATTTATCATAACTGGGGTACTCATCGCTATTTTCACTTATTTTGATAAGATACAAATGTATCAGATGGAAGGTTATAGTAAGGCATTACGTGGATATATTTTTCAATTTGGGAAATACTTTCAAAACTCCGTCGTAGATATCCTGATATTTGGCATCATTGTGTTTATCTTTTATAAATTGTTAAAGAAGCATATATGAGAACTCGGTCAATTCCTTCACGCGAATTTTTCAATAGAGTACAACTTAAAACATTTTTGATCATCAGTATTTTGGTGAACGTGGTCTTTATATATAAAACGTCTCAAATTCAAAATCTCAGTCAGGAAACAACGCCAACTTCACAGAAAACACAAACATCTAATGCAGAAACAGAAAAGCTCTATGAGGCCATAAACCCAAAAAAAGGTTATGCGATAAATGCTACATATGCGGATCTTGGTCCGCAGATGGTCAAGCTCGGTGTTATTGATATTGACAAATTTCGCCAGGCTTATGAGAACGGCAGAGGTCAAATGCCACAGGAATATGTCGATATATTGCAAAAAGGCTCTTCAAAACAGATTCGCATTACACGTGAAAATGCATATTTCCTTTTGAATTATTTTTGGGCAGTGGGTCTTGCGAATAAATCAAAAACACTTGATACCGGAGAACTCATGAAATATGGAGGTTTGGAGGGAGCAGGAAACTTTGCCTCAACAGGAGGTTGGTCGTTAGGAAAGACCGATGCCATGAACTATTATTCAAAATCAAGCCTTGTTCCCCTTACAAAAGAGCAGGAGGCTTTAGTGGAAGCCGTTGCCTCTGACATTTACAGACCGTGTTGTGACAACAGCACTGCTTTTCCTGATTGTAACCATGGCATGGCACTCCTGGGAGTTTTAGAACTTATGGCTGCACAAGGAGCTAATGAGGGCCAGATGTATGAAGCTGCAAAATATTTTAATGCCTTTTGGTTCCCGGGAAATTACTACGACCTTGCTCTCTATTTCAGAAATAAGGAAAAGAAGGATTTTCAATCTGTCGATGCGCGGCTTATTCTCAGCAGGGAATACTCATCAGCTACTGGATGGCAAACAGTAAAACAGTGGCTTTCAGAAAAGGGAATTATTGAACAGCCTCCAAAACAAGGAGGAGGTTGTGGGGTGTAAACTACATACATGCAATCGCACGTAAAAGTCAACGTACTTAAAAGGCTTAAAACTGCATATGGCCATTTAGACCACGTTATTAAAGCAGTTGAATCTGAACAATATTGCATTGACATCCTACACCAGTCACTTGCTGTGCAATCGGCATTGCGGGCAGTCGACAGCATTATCTTAAAAGGGCATCTTGAGGAGCATGCTTCTTCGGCAATGCAAGGAAAGGACAAGGAAAAATCTATTCAGGAAATCATTGCTGTGTTTGAAAAGGCAGATAGATAACCTAATATATGTTTTCAGCACGTTTTTCAAAGAGGATATGCACTATATGATGGAGCTGCGCCGAAAGAAACATGTAACGTCTCACTTAAAGCAACATTAGAAGTCATTACC
>MFZT01000006.1:0-14268 GCA_001789515.1 Candidatus Roizmanbacteria bacterium RIFCSPHIGHO2_02_FULL_43_11 | reverse complement strand
TTTACCCTTGCTTTCTTTGTTGTCTTCGCTCTCTTCATGCTGACTCGTCTCTACAATCTTGAACATCGCATCACGTTCGGATGGGATCAGGAGCAGTTTTCCAATCAAATCTGGAATGTTGTAAAAAACCATACGTTCACGCTTCTTGGTCCTCGTACAAATAATGACCTGGGCTTTTTTCTTGCTCCATATTTTACGTATATGCTTATCCCGTTGTATTTATTGACGAACATGCATCCGTTCGCATTGTATTTCTTTGTGGTACTTATGGGCCTGCTTTTTTTTGCACTGTCATACCTCACAGTTTCACGCATCTTCTCGTCAAGACATGCCTTGCTTTTCCTGTTTTTATGGACGTTTAACCCTCTTGCACATATGTATGATAGCATCCCGTGGTGGCCACTTTATATCCCTTTAGGCGTTATGACAGTGCTTTTCCTATTTCATTATCTGCACACTAATTCAAAGCAGCTTCTTATCTGGGCCATACTTGGGCTCGCTCTTGGATTTTTCTCAAATATGCATTTTCAGTTTGTGTTCATGATTTTTTGTGCTGCACTTTTTGCCAGTTATGAAATAAAAGGAAAAGGAGTACCCGTTAAAGCAGTGTTAGTTCTTGGACTGGGATTTCTTACAACTCTTGTTCCGCTGATCCTTTTTGACATTCGTCATAACTTTCTTAATACACAGCTCCTCTTTAATTTTTTCTTTACCAAAATAGATGTGTATGAACGCGATATGTTTATTTGGATTATTCCTTTTACTCACTTCATGAAATCGTTTACTGTTTTCCCGATAACTATTCTTATGCAGATAATGTATGTACTTATGTTCGCAATCATGGCATATTTGTTCTTCCACACAAAAAGTTTTCAGAAAGTTTTATATGGAATTGCGGCGAGTCTTTGGATTTTTACACCGGTCTTTTTTGGCATATATGGCAAGCGGCCCTCAGAGTATTACTTTATATTTCTCATGCCATTTATATTATTGGCGATTACGGATTTCGCCATTCAAAAGAAGAGAGCTGTTCCTCTTATCTTAACCAGCTTGCTGCTTGCACTTATCCACATTGCATGGTTTCAGAAAACAGTTCAAACAGATTATGCAGGTCTTATATACAAAGACCAGGTTGTGCACTATATCAAACAGCAAACCAAAGGAAGGGAATTTTTCTTAAGTTATGACGGCGTAAGCATTGATAACGGATTTCGTTATTTATTGCGCTTGCGGGGACTGCAGGTCTCAGAAAACGAGATGGCTCCACTTATTGAAGTGTCACTTCCACCAAGAGCAGGGTCGCATGTGATTGGGAAATATGGAGTAACGATCCCGCAGTCACTCAAGTAGAAGTCATTTCAGAACCCCGATCATGACTGCTTGAGCTTCAACGTCCTTCTTTGCTACCACCTTGGTAGTCATTCAGGAGATCAAGCCCCCTTTGAAGATTTTTATCATGAGCTGCCCTCTCCTCTGCAGACTTGCCTTCTCTTGTCCACAATTTTGAATCCCGTGGGTCCGGAGCAGTCTGTCCTCCTTGTCCCTGTGGTGGTTTTGGTGGCGTCATATTATCCATTCTATCAATTCTTGATAACTGTGTCAAAATCAATTAAGCTGAATGTTGTTATGGCACTCACCAAACCTCCTCTTAAGGATATTGCATATTTTTCTATGGAGATTATGCTGGAGACCCACATCCCCACCTATGCCGGTGGTCTCGGAGTCCTTGCAGGTGACATTTTACGCTCATGTGCTGATATGACTGTTCAAGCCGTAGGTGTATCTCTCATCTACAATGGCCATATTTTTTCCCAGCATATTCTGCCGGATGGCTCGCAAACGTTTCATGAAGTTGAATGGCGAAAAATGGATCAACTCACCAAACTCACAGATCGGGTTACTCTTACCATTCGCCATGAAGACGTGCATGTTGGAGTATGGCGGTATGACATAGTAGGTTTGGATGGACATGTCGTGCCTGTCTATTTATTAGATACTGCACTGCCTGAAAATTCTCCTTGGGGACAGGAAATCTCGGCAAATCTTTACGCAGATAAAGGGGATTTGCGGCTTGCGCAAGAGATTGTACTTGGTATCGGAGGTGTTAAGATGCTCCGGAAGCTTGGCTACACTGACATAAAAACATATCATATGAATGAAGGACATTGCGCATTTGTCCCCCTTGCTTTACTGGAAGAACATGAATATAAGGACGACCAAGTCCGACCGTTGTGCACTTTTACAACCCACACACCTATTCCCGAAGGGCATGACAGCTTTGACTATGCTTTCGCGCATGATATTGGCGAAAAATATATCCCCTGGCATATTAAAGAGATTGCTTCAAAGGAAAAATTGCATATGACAAAACTCGCAATGAATCTGAGTAAATATTCCAATGCTGTATCACAGAAACATGCTAAGGTTTCTTCTCATATTTTCCCTGGTTTTTCTATCTCTGCCATTGATAATGGGGTACATCACCGTACTTGGCTACACCCGCATTTGCAGGATGTCTACGAGCAGTGTGTTCCTGGTTTCCTAAAGGATCCAGGCAAGTTTAAAAAAGTAGCAGAGACTGTGGCCGATGATTTATTGTGGAATGCCCACATGCATGCAAAACGCGAACTAATGAGCTATGTAAACACTCATGTGACCGATAATGCTTTTGATGAAAATGTCTTGACTCTTGCTCTTGCCAGGCGCCCTGTAGCATACAAGCGTCCTTTGCTTTTGTATCACAACGTTCAAAAGTTGCTTGAAGTTGGTGAAGGAAAAATCCAGATTATTCAATGCGGGAAAAGCTTTCCATACGATCAATATAGTCAGGATATTGTCAGACAGGTTGTGCAGCTTGCAAACCAGCTCAAAGGAAAAATTCGCATTGTGTACCTTGAAAATTACTCGCCACGTGTTGCTCGGTTTCTCGTTGCTGGTGCAGATATCTGGCTCAACGCGCCTATGCAACCCCTGGAGGCTTCGGGAACTTCCGGTATGAAAGCTGCCATAAATGGTGTACTGAATTTCTCAGTGCCTGATGGCTGGTGGCTCGAAGGCTACCGCATGGAACCAGAGGCAGGTTTTAAGATTGGAGAAGAGATATCTGGTTTAGATGCCAAGTTTGATAACGACCTAGACTCTCAGGCCCTTTACTCAGAGCTCGGCAACGTTATTATTCCTATGTTCTACCAGGACCGTGTGAAGTGGATTCATCGCATGAAGCGTGCAATTGCTTTAGGAGCGTATTTTAATACCCATCGCTGTGTCCGTGAATACACAAAGCAAGCATGGGAAAGGCAAGCATAAACTATGCACCGTATAACTTCTTTAGAACTGAAAAAACACTCAAGGCAGGAACATTATCGCTCGCCGTTTGCCCAGTATTTGCGAGAAATTGTATATGGCGGTAGTGATGGAATTGTTACAACATTTGCTGTTGTTGCAGGATTTTCCGGAGCTCAGGTCGCAACTTCTTGGCCCACGCTGTCATTTTTATCGGTTTTGCTCTTTGGATTTGCAAACCTCCTCGGGGACGCTACATCTATGGGGCTCGGGAATTATTTATCAGTCACAGCAGACCAAGACGCATATAAAAAAGAGCGGCAGAGAGAACTTCTCGAAATCCGGAACAAACCTGACTTTGAATATGCTGAGACCGTATCTCTTCTCAAGAAAAAGGGGTTTTCTCATGAAGATGCTGAGCGCGTTGCTCATCTTTATAAGAAAAATGAGCAATACTGGGTAGATTTCATGATGCACAATGAGCTCAATATGCCGGATCCACATCAAGACAAGCCAGCCATAACCTCCCTTGCCACGTTTATTTCATTCATTCTCTTTGGGAGTATTCCGCTTTTCCCATATATGTTTATTAACGGAGATGGTGTCACAAGATTTATGTATTCAATGCTTCTTGCCTTTTCAGCACTTCTGGTTTTAGGCGTTTTTCGCTGGAAAGTTACTCAGCAACACCTCGTCCGATCTGTTGGAGAAACACTTCTGATTGGTTCGCTATCTTCACTTGTCGCATATTTTGTCGGCGGATTATTTAAAATAGGTTGATACAGATAGCTGCGAAAGTATTGTTTTTTTGTATTGGACCTATTAAGATACATATATGGTGTACTTATATCTTGGCCAGCATTCAATTAAAGCACTTGGTTTCACCAAAACGCTACTTGGTCAATATAGCCTTGCTCATTTTGCTAAAACTCATAGTTCAGCATTTATTGAAAACGGGGCTTTTCAGAGCGTTGATCTCATTGCCAGTGCTATTAAGGAGGCATTAACTTCAGCAGAACCACAACCTATCTCTGACAAGGATATATGTCTGATATTGCCTCAGGAACTTTTTGTGTTTGGCCGATATATAGTACCATCCGATATCTCAGATTCCGCAATTGTGCCGTTTGTCAAAGATAAGGTACGTTTGGAGTTGAAAGTGCCCCTTGAGTCGACCCACCATGATTATTTTGTAAAAAGGAAAGGAACTGAGGCTACTGTATTTTTTTACAGTATTGACACAGAGGTTTTGAAGCCACTACAGGAAGCATTGCAGTTACTGCAGCTTAAAATCGCACGCATTATTCCGGAAGAAAGTGCATATTATAGTCTCTTTGACAAGACGCTACGGGCTGATAAAAAGGAGATTATACTCTTTGCCTCCTACAACGAACAGCATTCATTTGCATATGTATATGATTCTTTGGGGCTATTGAAATCAGAATGTGTTGATCTTGGGTCAGATATTAAACCCTCACTCAAGACACTTGTGGGGTCACTTGAATCTGAGGGTTTGAAAGTTAGCCGACTTATCCTTTCTGGAACACAAGCTGCCACTGTACGCCAAGATCTATTTACAAAGGACGTTGGAGCATGGACCAACCCTCTTGAGAAGATTATTGATACATTCTACAAAGACTACTTGAAAATGCTCATCCCAACAAGCAGCGAAAATTTTTCAATTCTCATGTACGACGTTTGCTTTGGCGCATTTATTTTCACAGAGACCATGCGAGAGTTCACGCTTACCGGGAAGCCTGTAGTGTCTGGCAGTAACAGAAGATTGCCCAAAATGAGTGTGCCCGGAAGTGGCTTATTGTCTGCACTGCGCGAGATTTTCAATCTGAAAACTATTATTATTTTTGTGCTCTCATTTATACTTACACTTGGGATCATCTTTGGATTATCCAAGTTTAATCTTGCTCAATTCTCGCTGAATCTTCCTAAGAAAGGAGATAAAGTCGTGGTCAGTAAACCAACTTCGGCACCGACACGCAAGCCCTCGCCAACTCCTTCGGTTAAACGGGAAGACCTTAAAGTAAAGGTCTTGAATGGATCAGGGACAAAGGGTAAGGCTGGTGAAGTTAAAACTGTTTTACAGGATGCAGGTTATACAGATATTGTGACAAGCAACGCTGAAAATTTTGATTATACTGCCACAGAGATCCAGTTAAAGAAAAGTGTTTCTGACGCCCTTTCGCTCCTGCAAAAAGATTTAGCCGATTATGTAACCATCTCCGACGCTGCAGACCTTAATGATGAGGAGAATGCAGATGTGGTGATCATTGTGGGAAGTGATTGGGAGTAACGACCTAGGCACGAAGCTTCTGTCTCTAGATCTAACTGTTATAATAACCTCCATATGGATGACCCTAAAGAGGACCTTCAAAAACGTCTCAATACATTACTTGCTCAGGTACATATAGATGAACTTACGATGCATTCCCAAAGTTTGGAAGCACAAACATATGATGAAAATTTCTGGAAAGACCATGAGCATGCCAAAACGGTCTCTCAGGAAATCGCACAGATAAGGAAAGATATTGATGATCTTGAAATGCTTCAGCTACTGTTTGAAGAGGGTGATTATGATGCGATGGAAAAGCTATTGAGGGAATATGAAATCAGGCTTTTTTTATCTGGCGAGTTTGATAAGAAAGATGCTCTTGTGAGCATTCATGCCGGGCAGGGGGGGACAGAGGCAATGGATTGGACCGCTATGTTGCACCGGATGTATTCGAGATATTGCGAGAGAAAGGAATATGACACAGAAATTTTAGACATGATTGAGGGAGAAGAAGCTGGCCTGAAGACTGTGATTATCAAGGTAAAGGGGTTATTTGCATACGGGTATCTTAAGGCAGAGGCAGGAGTGCACCGCCTTGTCAGACAGTCTCCATTTAATGCTGCTGGACTGCGACAGACATCTTTTGCGCTTGTTGAAGTTGTACCGGTCATTCAGGATAAGGACGTTGCGATTAACCAGGATGACCTAGAGTGGCAGTTTTTCAGGTCGGGCGGTGCTGGAGGACAAAATGTGAATAAGGTGAGCACAGCAGTGCGGCTTATTCATAAACCGACAGGTACTATGGTTACCTGTCAGAGAGAGCGTAAGCAGGAACAAAACCGCGAAATTGCCATGGAATTATTAAGGGCAAAGTTGTGGCAGCGCGAGCAGGAAGAGCGGGAGAAAAAGATGGAGACTTTCAAAGGCCCAAAGATGGCCTCGTGGGGTTTGCAGATACGCTCGTATGTGCTGCATCCTTATAAATTAGTTAAAGATTTGCGTACGGAGCATGAGGAGACAAACCCTGATTCAGTTTTAGATGGTGCGCTTGATGAGTTCATTGAGGAGTATTTGAAGATGGAAGCGTAGGGAGGTAGAAGTATAGAGGGATAGAGGGATAGAAGGATAGAAGTTTAGTATTGGAGATTGGCAGGCTGGGACTATTTGTGTAGAACTCTCCAATGAAGTTGCATTGTGTTCTGCCCAGTTTGGCGAATAGTAATAAGCTCTAAATCGAGATTTATGTCAGATTCTGCAAACAGAGGAAGGCCTTTCCCAAAGATTTTCGGTTCAATATCAAGAAAAATTTCATCAATCAGGTCTGCTTCTAGGGCACTTTTATTCAGTTGACTACCGCCTCCAATAAAACATTCGTTGTATCCTTTTGATGAAAGATGTGCACAGGCATCCTCGATAGAATGAGCAGCGTGTGTTTTGGGAAATTTGGGAGTGAGATCTTTGGTTGTTACAACAACAACGTCTGGAGAGCCAATACTTATAAAACCTTCAGGTGTCAATCTGTCATACGTTCTCCTCCCAATAATGATATTGCCTACTTCCTGAACCTTTTTTTCATATTCTGCCCATTCACTATCTGTCCAGGGAGTTTCATCATCAGGCAAAGCAATATATCCATTCGCAGATTGAGCCATGTAGAGAATCTTTTTCATAGCATCATTATATCATCGTCGTCTTCATAGGCTTCTGGCCCTATTAGGTGCTCATCCACATGGGCATGCTGTAATCCAAGCAGCACAATAGAGAATTGGTCGCACCAGCGCTCTATGATAACCCAATCTGCATATGCATCTTCTTTGATAGCCCTTTCTATTAGTTCAATATGCCCTAGTTCGTGGCCTATGACTAACCAATGCAATATTGTCAACCCTTCTGTGCCAATTGGATTGTAAGCATCTATCAGATATCCAGTCTTATTTCCTTTTTCATCTTTAGATAAGGATACCGAACCACTATGGCTATGTACCAGTGCCATAAAAGGTCGTATGCGAATAGAATACTGCGTCATGTATCTTTGTACAAGCTGTCGTCTTTCTTCGTCAGAATGTGGAGAGAATTTTTTTGCTTTCACGAAGATTTCTCTCATGACTGCAAGATCCTGCTCTCTCATGGCAATGATTTTATCACGATCTCCGCCCCTTCACCCTCCTATCACTCTATACTCATACCCTTCTATCCCTCTATACTTCTATCCCCATCCATCTATACTTCTACTCTTCTATATGCTATCCTTTTCCCTATGGAAGAAAATGGTGCTAATCCGGAAATTACGGCTGCCAAGCCTATCATTCACGACATCCCAACAGACAAACCACACATACCATCCGATCATGATATGCCCATGAAGAACGTTGTAATCGTCTTCGCTTCTGTTATTATCGTTGGGATTTTAACAGGTTTTGGTATCAGTTATCTAGGCAAGGCAAAGGCTATTCAGTCGCTCTCTGGTGGGACAGATACCATGTCAAACAAGGCAGATGTTGCACAATCTGCAGGGATTGCAGATAAAAAAACGTTCAAAGACTCCGCCGAAGGTGTACTTGAGGTGGGCGGGCATAAGGAAAGCGGAGTGGGAAGTTTCAGGCTTATTCGCTCTGGTGGAGACTCGCAAACAGTGTATCTCACAGCAAGCACCGTTGATTTGTCTGTCTATGCTGGCAAAAAAGTGAGAGTGTATGGTGAGACATTTGCCTCAGATAAAGTTGCTTGGCTCATGGATGTCGGCTATATCGAAGCTCTTAAGTAGCGTCCTATAAAGTTAAAACGTGCTGGATGATTGTCTTTGAAGATGTCACAAAAAAATATCCGACTGGGACTGTTGCTTTGAACAAGGTCACTTTTCAGGTGGATGATAACGATTTTGTTTTTCTCGTCGGGCCTTCTGGTGCAGGCAAAACTACTATACTGAAAATGATTCTACGCCAGATTACACCTACTTCAGGAAGTGTCCAAATTGACGGAAAAGATATTGCTGGCAAGCATTTCAAGGATACTCAGAGGCTTCGTCAGTCCATTGGTGTTGTCTTTCAGGATTTTAAAATTCTTTATGATAAAAATGTGTTCGAGAATGTTGCTATTGCTATGAAAGTGCTTGGCGAGCCTGTAGGTAAAATAAAAGAGGAAGTAAACGAAGTCCTGCATCTTGTAGGATTAACCGATAAGCGTCTGATGTTTCCAATACAGCTGTCGGCCGGGGAACTTCAGCGCGTTGCTATAGCCCGGGCAGTAATCGGCGATCGAAACATTATTTTAGCAGATGAACCAACGGGTAATCTCGATCCTAAAACAACCTGGGACATTATGAAGATTTTTAAAAAAATCGACAGCCAGAAGACCATTATGGTTGCAACGCACAATGTTGATATTGTCAATAGTTTCAAGAAGCGGGTCATCACTCTCAGAGACGGAGCAATTATTAAAGATGAACGTGACGGGAAGTACGAATTATGAAAGAGATTATTACATCAATTAGACGCACGCCGTATCAGTCGCTGGGATCTTTTTCTATTCTGTTTTTTACGTTGATGCTTTTTTTATTCTTCTTCAGCCTAACATCCTTTTTTCATAGCATGTTGAATTATGTGGAAACACGGCCACAAGTTATTGTGTACTTTGATGTTGACGCAAAGGAAACTGATATTCTCAGACTCAAATCACAGGTTGAACAGTCTGGCAAAGCTGCTTCTGTAGGTTATGTCTCACAAAAAGAGGCATTGAAGATCTATAAAGGCTTGAACAAGGATAATCCTCTGCTTTTGGAAATGGTGTCTGAAAAAATTTTACCCGCATCCTTGGAAGTGTACGCTAAAAAACCCGAGTATCTTGCACAAATTGCCAAAGATTTTGAAGGGGTTAAGATTGTCGATGAGGTCAATTACCAACAGGTGATTGTTGAAAAACTCATCACACTGACAACGATTTTGCGACGCATTGCTTTGGGATTATTTGTATTTTTGACCTTCATTTCTATGACGGTTCTGCTTACAACAACAGCTTTTAAGATTTCTGTCAAACGCGATGAGATTGAGGTGCTTAGACTTATTGGTGCAACAAAGTGGTACATTCGAAAACCCTTTTTGGCAGAAGGTTTGTTTTTTGGGTTAGTAAGTGGCACCATAGCGTTTTCGCTCTTTTATGCACTGTACTTTTCACTCAGTTCAGCACTTTCTTCATACTTAGCTGGTATCCCACCTCTTGCATTTTATGACCTTCAATGGCTGAACCTGTACGTCTATCCGCCAACTATGGAGTATATTGGTATGACGTATCTTGCTGTGGTGTTCTTTGGTATGGCTATGGGCCTCATCGGAAATTATATCGCAACCTCGAAATATATCACTTAATCCAGCTCCATCTTTTCCTATAGGACTATTTCATGAATTCTTCATGTTTGAGTTGTATGATGCTGGTATGGGTATTCTGTTTATCAGTCTTCTGTTTTTGGTGCTCGTTCCATCTGCGTTTGCGCAGGTGCAAATATCTGAAGTGTACCCCGTCCCGCCGAGTGGGCAGTTTGAGTGGATAGAACTGCACAATATTTCTGAGGACAGTGTTTCTGTTGGTTCATATAAACTCGTTGATAACGCCAATCACACTATTAAACTCCCACAGCTTGTTGCATTGCCAAATATGTATATCATTGCCACAGCATCGGGAATTTTAAATAATAGCGGTGACTCTGTAACATTACTCTCGCCATCAGGTGTAACCATTGATACAATGACGTATGAAGTCATTCTCATACCATCCCAAAGCCTTGCATTGTGTGGTACGGAATGGGTCATCGCTGATATCACAACTCCAGGATTTGCAAACAGCGCCTGTATTGCAGATCCCACCATCAAGCCCACAGTCGTTCCAACTCAAGAAATATATACACCGTCACCATCTGCTACTCAAACTCCAGTCATCACAATCAGCCAAGCTGCTTCCATGCCAGATGTGCTCGGTATTGCAATCTCTCCCCAGTCTTTTTCACGTAAGCACAAGCCCTCTTTTTCATCACCACAGCCTACTATAACAACAACGACAGCCATACCAACAGCCTATCCACCTCCAGAAGACATTCCAACACCTCTTGGGGTTTACTTGGCACTTATCTTGATGGTTTGCGCCGGAGCTTTTTGCATGTACCTCATTATTAAAAAGAGAAAGATCAGTATAATGAACATACATGAAGAAGAGATTACCCTTGAATAATATCTACGCCTGGATACCATCCATTGTTCTGATGATTTTCATTTTTTTCATGTCGTCGCGTCAAAACATAACCGTCACACATGAATTCACAACCGATTTTATCATTTTCAAGTCTTTACATGTTTTAGAGTATGCTCTTCTGACGCTTTTATACTTTCATGCGCTCAGGAAAACGACTCATGTATCCTACAAAACAGGTATTACCTATGCTGTGTTCATGGCTCTTTCATACGGCATTTTTGATGAAGTCCATCAGACCTTTGTGCCCAGCAGGTCAGGTGTTCCACGAGATGTTTTTATTGATCTTATTGGGATCAGTCTCATGGGGCTTATTCTACGTAAATATAAACTCTTCTTTAACAAACTCTTGAGTTCTACCTGAAAAGATCGGTACAATGGATGGATATGTTATGGTTAACCAGCACCCTTCATCATCTTTTCATTCCCTCTCATCGCAATAATTTTAGAGCAAAGCTTTTGCATCTTGATTTCCTGATTGTGCTTATTGCAGCAGCGACTTTGCTCTCTTTTGGAACAGGATGGCTTGAAAAAACTGAGATTTTGGGTATTGCACAGGACATCCGCATTGAAAAACTCTTTCAGCTTACTAATGAGGCTCGACAGAGCCAAGGTTTACCCCCACTTCACTATAGTAACCAGCTCGCGCACGCCGCAGAAAACAAAGCTCAACATATGATTACCAACAACTATTGGGCTCATTTTGGATCAGGCAGATCCCCGTGGGACTTTATCCTTGCATCTGGCTATTCCTACGAAGTTGCCGGTGAAAATCTTGCAAAAGGTTTTATGTTTTCTGAAGGTGTTGTGGATGGTTGGAGAAACTCTTCTACCCACTGGGCAAATATTACCAAGGCCGAGTACGATGACGTCGGGTTTGCTGTGATGAATGGCGCATTAGAGGGAGAGGAAACGACTCTTGTTGTGCAAATGTTCGGCAAGAGATTGGCACAAGAGCAACCGGTTGAACCTAAAGATGAAAAACAACTTGCTGATGTTGGACTTATTAAACCAGCGCAGGCAAGTGGTGTTGAAAGCACAGCCGCAGCTTCGGCAGTACAACCAAAAGGTGAAAATGATTTTGTCCCTGCTACAATAAAAAATTCTTGGCAAATCTCAATTAATACATTAGCGTTTAGCCTTTCCACGGCTCTGTTTGGCTTGTTACTCGTGGTACTGCTGGTAGATCTGGTCATGGCGCATCGATTTGGCATTATAAGGCTTACGGGTAAAAATATTGCCCATGTTATTTTTATTGCAACGCTTATCATTGGCCTGTACTTTATTAAAAATGGTGGGTTGATTTTATAACACATGTTAACCAAGCGATCTATAACTCATAAGGTCAAGGATGACTTACATGCACATGTGCTTGAATACCTTCTCCTTTTCACCTCTGCAATGATATTTTTGCTGTTCCTGTCACTTTTTCGAGGGCAGCCTTCTAAACAGTTCATTGCTACATCGGTTTTTGTGTTGTATTACATTGTGTGGGGCATCACCCACCACACTCGGGATCAGTCTTTGCATCTGAAAATAGTATTTGAGTATATTTTGATCGGAGCACTTGCGATGATTGTGTTACGAGCATTGTTGGTGTAATAACCCATGAAAGGTATTATCCTCGCCGGCGGGCTGGCAACCCGGTTGTATCCTCTCACACATGCGACAAATAAACATCTCCTGCCCGTGTATGACAAACCAATGATCTATTATCCTATTCAAACTCTTGTGAAAGCAGGCATTACAGAGGTGCTTGTCGTTACTTCCGGGCCCCATGCGGGCCATTTTTTACGCGTGCTTGAAAATGGTAAGCAATTCGGCCTCACACATTTGGAATATGCTTACCAAAGCACGTCAAACGGCGGAATTTCTGATGCACTTGCTTATGCCGAAGACTTTGCAGACAGCGGCCCTATAACAGTAATTCTTGGAGACAACACAACAGATGCAGATATCTCAAAAGCTGTTCAGACATTCAAAAAAGGCGCAAAAGTTTTCCTCAAAAAAGTGCCAGATCCTCAACGATTTGGCGTCCCCGTGTTTGAAAATAACAAAATTATCCGCATCGATGAAAAGCCCCAGAAACCAGCATCAGATTTTGCAGTGGTTGGCTTATATATTTTCGACAACCGCTGCTTTGATTTCATTCGCACACTCCAGCCCTCCGTGAGAGGAGAACTTGAAGTAACTGATTTGAACAACAAATATATTGAGCTCGGAGAGCTTGAGTGGGCAGAGCTTGACGGGTTTTGGACTGATGCCGGGACTTTTAAGACGCTGTTTAAAGCAAATGAGTATTGGGCAGCTAGTTCAACTAGTTATAACTAGTTGAACTAGCATTACTCGTCTACTGTATAATAATTCCTAGGTATGGATGATAGAACAATTCTCAAGAAGACACTTCCATTCTTGCTTCTCTTCATTTTCAGCCTTGGCATTGCAGGTAACGAGTATGTGAAGCAGATCAGCGCACCAACGGAGGCAGCCGAGGATACAGTAAATGTTCAGATCGCCAACACAACAGATAATGCTCCATCAACAACAGCAAAATGGAATGTTCTTACTTATGTCGGTAACTATTTTAAAAATCCTGTCCAGCTCGTGTATGATATTTACCTATGCGATGTTCAGTTTAAAAACGATGGCACCCCAGATGATAGTACCAGCTTACCGTGTGACCCTAAAATAGTTGGATCAAATTATCTTGCTACACTTCGTTCTGGACAGATCACCATTACATCCCGGGAATCAACCCAGATCATACGTCAAGATGATTTTTCCTGTGGAAAGGTTGCACTTGTCATTAAAAGGAATGGGGCTGTTTTAGCAAGAGAAGAGCAGTCAAAAGATACTTCTTGTGCACAGCAGGAGCTTCAGGCAAATCTAAACAGTGCAAATATCGGGATTGAAGATCTTATAGGCCGTTTTGCCCGAGTTATTTTTGCAGATGATGAGCCGGATGATTCTGATGGAGCAGGGGATCGTCCAGGCCCTGATGTTGAAATTCCAAACACCAATACTGGGCAGACAATCCCAGTTGACAATAATAGTTCTGTAGCAAGAGCTCTTGAGTTTTACAATTTCGTCCAGGAAAATTGCGGGGGCACTGTGAACGCTAACAATCTTGACTGTTTGACGAAAGTTTCACCTCCCCATCTTCAGTGGAACGATGTTATTAAACGACTTGTTGCAGATGTCAAAAACTGTGCAAATTCGCCTTCTTGTAAACAGGTGGATTTGCAGTGTGTTGCCTTTGTTAGAGCGCTTGTTTACGCCACCACAGAGGCCCAGCTCCCCGGAGTTGATAGTCCAAAGCAAACTATGCTTGGGAAAAATTTTGGTGGTAGAAAATGGGTTGACAATACGTGCCGATCTGACCTGGCCGGTTGTGAAAGGCCACAACCCGGAGATCTTATTATATTTGACTGGGGAACAACCGGACATATTGCCTTTGTAACACA
>MFZT01000005.1 GCA_001789515.1 Candidatus Roizmanbacteria bacterium RIFCSPHIGHO2_02_FULL_43_11 | reverse complement strand
TCCCACACTGCAACGGTTGAACCATCCGTGGTTTGCAAGGAATACCCAAAGCCATTATTTGTTGCTGTCTCCCAGTCGTCCACGGCAGCAGCCAAATGGGTACACGTACCCCCATCGCAAACAGTATCCCGGATACAATTTGCAGCCTCACCCACATCACCCGTACACGTGCCGCCATTACGCCCAAGCTGGTCGTTTTCTACAGCTGTGACAACATAGCCACCTACCGCGTTTGTTGAAGCTTCGATATCATGTGCAGCCTCGTAGAATGTGTTGGTGCTGGCAATGGTGCTGGCCCACGGCACAGAGGTCGCAGTGGTAGTGATATCTGTGGACTGCCCACACGTACTTGTGGACGATGACACACCCGTTATTTTGAATGAAAGCGTTTCGTCAATAGTTGCTGAAACGAACACAGACTCCACAGGCGCAACCTTTACATCTACCTGATCAATCGTATTGTCCGACCCATCCCGAGTTTTAATATTAAGTTCATATACATCTGACTGACCCTGAGTATGCGAATCAGCATTAATAGGAGCAGGGTTAATCATTCTTGTCGAACCCGTGCCGACCGTGACCGTAATCACCGTACTATTTGCCTGACACGTGCTCGTTGAGCGATCGATGCGAATTGTATGATCAGCAGAAGCTGTTCCTGCAGACACCGCTGCAACAGACCAGTCGCCATTTGAACATGTACCACTCGTCGTCGTTGCAACAGAAACATCAGTTGTCGCAAGACTATTCAGGTCAAATCCATTTGTTGCAACAGTCCCATTAGTGTCAGGCAAACCATCATTCGTTTTGCCCGTAATATCAATAGCTGGAATCGTAACGAGGATATCTCCTGTTGACGGAACATCTGTGGCAAGTGTGAACTGGATTGTATGCCTTGCTGACTGTGTTGCAACAGCAAAATCAGTAGCAGTGAGGCCCGTCGTGAGGACAGGGTTAATGATAAATGTATCAGTGTCTGTAATCTGAGACACCGTATAAGTTCTATTGCCAATACAACCAGTCAGACCATAATTCGGGAAACACACCGTGTCATTTGAAAAAAGGTGGTTTGTATTAATGTCACCATTACGATTACTATCATCAGTTGTGTCGATATCGATAGTTTCAGTCCCAGAAGCAATAGTGCCTGTGATACCAGCTCTATATGAAAAACGAGAATTTGAGAGTGTATCACTTGCGCTTGTTAAATTTCCTGACTTTACCTCTGACGGTCGAATGAAAAATAGAGCACCGCCTAAAATGAAGCCGGCTGCTAAAAAGAGGAGCTTCTTTCTCATAGTGCCTGTATATTCACGCAACTTGAAATTTAATCTGCACAATACATTTGTAGTAGTTTCTCGAAGGAAAGTCAAGAGGGATACAGGCCCGGGGGGTGCACAAGGTCCGTCATAAAGTATGACCGACATGAAATAAGTCATGAACGGCGATTGATGGGGGTAGAAAGCGCCTCTACTCACCTACGAGAGTTCAGATTGCACATTTTGCGGATTTTTCTCTCGCGATTATTCTGCTACTTTTTCGCATTAACGCAAGCTTTAGGAGGGTACGGACATCATTGCATGTCGGTCATACTTTATGACGGACCTTGTGCTGCGTCCGTCGCTTGACAAAGTTTTTTCCGTCTGTTACTCTGATCGTGAAAAGATAAACGTCGGCAAATAATACGCGAACGGGTGATAAATGTATAGAAGGGTAAAAGGATGGAAGTATAGAAGTAGGGGGGGGGAGTGAAAAGGTAAGGATGTGGATTAGAATTGTCCACATTCACACCCGCACTCCACTAGTTCACCAAATTGCACCTAGTTCACCAGTTCACCAGTTCACCTAGTTCACCTAGTTATAACTAGTTCACCCAGTTACAACTAAAACATGCCAGTTAAAGAAAGACGAATCAAAATTTTGCTCATGCTTTTTCTCATCAGGGATGTTTCTTTTGACCTTGTACAGCTTGAGGCGGGGCTACTTGATCTTTTTGACCTGAGTCTCAATCAAAAAACAAAAGGTACGCTATCTGCAATGCTTAAGGATGGTCTTATCGAAAAAGCGGATGGCGAAGTTGTCGAGTACAAATTGACTGACCGTGGTTTTCATGTACTTTGTATGGAGTTTCCTGCATTTCGCTTCATGAAAGATGAGTGGGATGGAGTCTGGAGGATTATATCGTATGAAATTCCAGAGAGGAAGAGACACTTGCGGGATCGGCTGAGGAGAGAAATGCGAGGGTGGGGTTTGGGGCCTTGGCATAGGTCTTTTTGGATGACTGCGCATCCGGTGATTGGTCCTTTGCGCGATTTAGTGTACGGACGTGAAGAGGAGCAGTACATCCAGGCGTTTGAGTCGACACACATGTTTGGTGATATCGATACCATGGTTGAAAAAGTGTGGGGACGCAGCAAGCTTGAGGAGATGTATAAAAACCTCTTCAAGGAATGGCACATGGTTTTGTCAAAGGATGAAGAAAAATTAGTCAAAATGAAGCAGGTCGTATACTCTTATATCCGTATTCTGAAAGATGATCCAGGCCTGCCGCCATCGCTGGTAGGTAAAAAATGGATTTCTGTTGAGGCTTTCAGCATTTTCAAAGAAATTCGAGGAATCTTGCTGGGATAATCTTCTTCATATTTTTCTTCTTCATTTCCAAGCGTGCCCAATTTCATCTTTTTTTCATTTCTTTCTGAGATAGTACCACTATGCAGGAAGAAATAGGTGCATACATAAAAAGATATAAATGGGAAATTGTAATGTGTGTTGCAAGCATAGGCTGTGTAATTGCTCTTGCAATAGGGATATATACCTATGATCAACATATCAGAGATTTTGTTAATACGCGGGTTCAGGCTCAGGAACAGCCCACGCCAGAACCTATGCCAACAAAGCAGCCCGCCCCCATGATTATTATTGATATCTCAGGAGGTGTTGTTCGTCCAGGAACGTATGAACTTAAAGAAGGGGCGAGATTGTTTGAGGCTCTAAAGAAGGCTGGAGGACTGTCAGTATTAGCTGATAGAGACTTTTACGCCCGTAACTTTAATGCTTCAAAGCGTCTTACCGATCAGGAGAAGATTTACATTCCACGTACTGATGAGGTAGAGAATGGTACTTTTTTGGAGGCTAAATACTGTATGGATCAAATTCCTGAACAAGGAGCGCAGGAGCAATCTTTAGAGGGTTCAGGCTTAATCTCGGTGAATACCGGATCCAAGGATGAGCTGGATTCTTTGCCTGGAATTGGGCCAGCAACTGTCGAAAAAATTATTGCTGGAAGGCCATACGAATCTCTTGAGGAGCTCTTACAGGAAAAAATTGTTGGCGAAAAAACCTTCGAGCAAATTAAAGATCTCATCTCTCTTTAGATAGAAAACTATGTCAAACATCACGATTGTCACAAATGTTCTAAATAGCTATTTCCCAGAGCCCCATGCTGCTCTGATTAATGGTATTCTCGTTGGTCAGGATCTGTCAAAATCTCTGGACTTTTATGAGCAGACTAAACGAGTTGGGCTCCTGCATCTTGTTGTACTTTCAGGTGTAAATATTTCCTTGCTTGGCGCAATGATACAGATTATCTGCAGGCCTCTGGGCAACAAAGGGGCAACACTTCTCACGATCGTTGGCATTGTAACCTTTGTACTATTTGTAGGCGCTGATCCGCCTGTTACAAGGGCTGCTATTATGGGTGGGATCACGCTTGTGGGTTCATTGCTAGGACGAAAAACATATACGCTCTATGTTCTTGCAACGTCTGTCATCATGGTTGCTATCTTTAAAACAGAATGGCTTACGTCTGTATCGTTTCAGCTATCAGCAGGTGCTACCTTAGGCATCATTCTCTTCGGAAATGCTACAATTAAAGAGGCACGTTCGCGTCTCCATACGCTCAAAAACTATCTCTGGGTAGAACTCAAACCATCCTTTGCGGCTCAACTGTTCACGGTGCCTATTATTTTCTGGAATTTCAAGGAGTTATCGCTTATTGCTCCTTTTTCAAACCTTGTTGTTTCGTTTGCTATCGCCCCAATTATGATTTGTGGCTTTGTCACGGCATTTCTTGGGTTTATTCATCATATTCTCGGATTGCCATCTGCGCTTATATGTTATGGTCTTCTTGAATATGTTGTGACAGCGATCCGCATCTTGGCAGCAGTCCCGGGTATGTACCTGACTTTCCATGGAACGTAGTTTTATCTCAAAAAAGCAGTTGATCGTTGCCTCAGTATTTGCTGTCATAGTGGCGGGCGTGATCTTTATAGCTCATAACTGGCCTGTGAGCAAACTGGTCGTGTGTGATGTTGGCCAGGGGGATGGAATATATATTCACCTCAAGCAGGGGGTTGATATTCTTATTGATACTGGGCCGGACGAAAGTATTCTGGAATGTTTGGGGAGGGAAATGGCATTTATGGATCATACGATCGATTTTGTATTTATATCACATGCTCATTTTGATCATTATGGTGGGTTTGGTGCTGTGCTCAAACGATACGAAGTTGCACACTTGTATGTGGTGCCTGTCTATACTGGGGCAAAGACATACGTACGTTTTATCAATGAGGCAAGAAAAGTCACAAAGGTCCATTACATCCATGGTCAGGAGGATATACCAGTTTCACCGGACGTAACTTTTCATATCATCTGGCCTGATGCACAGTGGCTTACTCGTGAATATACGGACGGGCAAAATCTCCAAAAGACCTCCAAGGACATGAATACCTTTTCTACCGTGATATACACGACCATCGAAAAAACAGGTATCCTTTTAACAGGTGACACTCCGTTCGATCTGCTTTTGCATGCAACTGCGTCAATCCCCAAACCTGTCCCGATTCTGAAGACATCACACCATGGCTCAAGGACAGGCTTGAATGAGAGGCTACTAAACTCTCTTAAGCCCTCATTGGTTTTAATTTCTTCAGGAAAAAATAATAGGTATGGACACCCGCATGCTGAGGTCCTCACGTTGCTCAAGTCTTTTGATATTCCATTTATGGTAACAGCGCAGGATGGCGGCATAAGAATTGATTTCAGGGGAGGTCGCTGGTATCGTCGTCCTTCCTTTTGAATTGTGCAATAATGACCAGGCCAATAGCGAGTGCTACGCCAGAGGCAAGGAGGAGCTTAAAGGGTAGTGCGTAGAATGTCAACGTAGCCTGAACTGGTTTTTGAGATCCTGAAAAGATCACGTCAGCAGTTAATGTGTATTTACCAACATAAAATCCCGAGAGGACTAATGTGGTGGGCTCTTTAAAGCGTACCAAAGATCCGGACGTGCTTGCTACTGCAAGCCGGGAGGACTTAGCAAGAATATTTTGCGGTACCAAGGTAAAGTTTGCCTTTTCGCCGAATCCGCCTTGAAGTGTTATGATGCCTTCGGGCTTAATAAAATTTCTGCCAGTATTTTGCAAAATAAGCTGAACGGGAACAGGATCTGTCGATTCAAAAAGTGCTGCTTTCAAACCAAGCTTGAGGGTGGGAAAGACTGTAAAAGTCCCGATATTCCCTCGGGTTTCTAAAGTGCCGGAGTTTGTCACTGTCACTAGGATGTTTCCACCAATTCGAGCCTGATTAAGGGATGCTGTCACTCCCTCCAAAGGTCGGCCTGTTTCATTTTGAACATAAAACGTGTAATAGTAATCTCCTTCTGGTGTCCCTTCAGGAACGCGGATTTTAAGCAAGAGTTGTTGTCCCTCTTTGCTCTTGAGGAAAAATGGCTTGCCAAGACCGATATTACTGTTATCAAGATTAAAACGAATGGGGCCTTCGAAAGTGTCTGACTGAATAAGTGAGCCCAGTATCCCTGTTGGCTTAAAAGGTCGCACGTCTGCCGACATTATTGCAGGATCACCTACGTTCGACACTGTGTACGCAATGAGTACCGATTTTCCAGGCTTGATGGTGATTTCAAGCAGGGGAGGGGTGATAGACATGGCAAACTGCTGTGCAGATACGGGGCTCACGGGCAGTGCTGCAATAGAAAGCATAAGAGCAATAACGATATATTTCATACTAGAATCCGGGCGTTGCAATAAAACGAATAACAGTTCGGTAAGCACCAGCTCCCTGACTTCCAGAAATATTGGTTTTGAATGTGATTGTTGAGGTGCTTGAGGTGGTAACATTGGCAGAACTCATAACAACCTGTGAACTCTCAGCCGCAGTGCTGTCTGGGAAAGGGCGAAAGTATGTGCTATTTATAAAATCAGAAGGGATACTGGTACCAGACATGTTATACCCAAAACCATATGCTGAAGTTGATGTCCACACGTTCGCAGAGGATTCTGTACATGTTTGTGCACCTCCATTGCAGGAAGTGTCTGGAATAGTAGAGGAGCCCGATGAAGTTTGCAAAGGCCCAATCTCTTCTGCGGTGACCTGGTAGGAACCAGCACTGCCGAAAGCGACGGTTAGGTCTGCTGTGGCTGTTGAAGGGGTCTGTGCAATGAGTGTACCTAGGTCAATAGTTGTGTCAGAAATAGAAAACGTGAATGGGATAATGCTGTGGATATACTGAAAACCTGCCTTGACAATGTAGCCCGATGAAGAAAATTCGTTTGCAGCAAACTGTCCGGCAGTTGTACCAAGCTGATATGAAGAAGAACTCTGATTATTTGACCCAAAATTGATATTGCCAAATCGAATGCGATACTGTGAGGATTCCATGTTGTCTGTGTTGCTTGCTAAAACCCCCGATGTACCGGCGAGGTAAAGTACCATAGCAAGACCGACCCCAATACTATACAGACGTGCCTTTTTCATATTTATCTATCAATGTCTTCATCCGACGAATCATCCGCATCATGGTATGTAAATCGTGATCTCCTGTGAAGCCCTGCACAACTTTTTGCAACTCGTCAAGATGTCCCTTCATGATAGTTGATACAAATAACATTGCGTCTTCCTTTTCAACAGTGCGCACTTCATGTTCTTTCTGCAGCATGCGGTGTTCCTGTCCAAGGTACAGTGCAAATGGGACTAAAAAGGGGAGTGCTACAACAGGTAGCAACTCCGAGAGGCTTTTGCCGGCAGAGAATTGAGACAGGAAAAGTCCGACAATTGCCAGTGCTGTAGAAAGTGATACAAAAGGATCAAGCAAGAGCGAGAGGCCAAAAAGGAGGAAATATACAAAGAAAAAATAGGGCGACTGAAGGCCTCCGGTTGAAAGCACAACGTAAAGAATTGTGAATGTAAAAAGAATTGACTGGGCCACATTGATGAGCCGCTGTCCTAAACCTGTCCCAAATCTGCGAAGCGCCAGAAAAAGCACGCATCCAAGAGCAAGAAACTCAAGATAATAAGCCTTGAGCCCGGATAAAGAAACTAAGAATGAAACAAAAACGACAAGGACTAACGTTGAAAGGATATACAGTTTTTGCATACATATTTAGTATACATGTGCCGGAAGTCATCTAAAAGCCCAAAGATAAGATCCAAGCTCTGCACATGATCTGAAACCTGTGTTACAATACTGTACATGCTGAAAAAAATAGCTGGCATTCAGGAAGAACTTAAACAAGTAACCTGGCCGACACGTCAGGAAACTATTGAACTGACGGTTACCGTGATTACGATTTCCTTGATTGTCGCTTTTTTTGTCGGTATAATAGACATCTCACTTGCGAAAATTCTGGAGATCATTTCTCAACAGTGAGATTTTTATGGAAGAAAACACAGCACAATCTGATGCACAAGTCGGCAAGTGGTATGTTGTTCATACACAGTCCGGTTTTGAGGCAAAAGCAAAAGAAGCCTTGGAGCAACGTATAAAATCGCTCGGCTTCTCTGATCGGATTTTCGAGATCATTGTCCCTGTTCGGGATATCGTTATCATCCATAAAGGAAAGAAACGGGCAAAAAAAGAGAAAGTTTTTCCGGGTTATATCCTTGTACGAATGGTGCTGGACAATGACTCATGGATTGTCGTGCGAACCACGCAGGGCATCACAGGATTTGTTGGAGCGGGAACCAAACCTACGCCGATTTCTGATCAAGAGGTTGAGGCGATCATGAGGTTTGTGGAACAGGAGCAACCCAAGTTTAAAGCGAAGTTTTCAGTTGGCGAAGCAGTGAAAATCACAGACGGTCCTTTTTCAGACTTTATGGGAACAATTAATGCTATAGATGAGGAAAAAGGAAAAGTTACCGTACTTGTTTCGATATTCGGACGTGAGACACCTGTAGAATTAGACTTTTTGCAGGTTTCGAAGCTGTGAGAGATAGAAGTATAGAGGGATAGAGGGATAGAGGGATAGAAGGATGGAGGGATAGGGTGAGGGAAAAATTTCCCACATTTGCACACTTAGTTCACCTAGTTCACCCAGTTCAACTAGTTATAACTAGTTCAACTAGTTCCAACTAATTTTAACTAATTCCCGTGGCAAAAAAAATCAAATCACAATTTAAGCTTAATCTACCAGCCGGTGCTGCAACACCAGCTCCTCCTGTGGGGCCGGTTTTGGGTCAGCATGGGGTGGCAATCATGGACTTTGTGAAACGGTACAACGACGAAACCGCTGACAAAAGGGGACAGATTATTCCTGCAATTGTGACTGTCTATGAAGATAAATCATTCACGTTTGTGACAATGCTGCCTCCGGTTGCAGAGCTGATTAAGAAAAAGCTCAATCTTCAAAAAGGCTCAGGAAAAGCTGGTCGTGAAAAGGCTGGGAAACTTTCTGCTGCGCAACTTCGAGAAATTGCAGAAGAGAAGATGAAAGATTTAAACGCCTATGATATCGATGCTGCAATGAAAGTGGTTGCAGGAGCAGCCCGTTCGATGGGGGTGGAGGCGGAGACAGAAGTATAGAGGGATAGAAGGATGGAGGGATAGGGTGAGGGAAAAATTTCCCACATTTGCACCCTTAGTTCACCTAGTTCACCTAGTTATAACTAGTTTGCCTAGTTCCAACTAATTTTATGGGAAAAATTCGCATGAAAACACTCGGGCTCGAAGAACTCGAGAAAGAACAGGCTGATAAGGCGAAAAAACGGCGAGATGCTAAGCGTGAAAAAAAAGGTGATGCAATGATCTCTGAAAGTGATAGTGGCTCTCGTGCCGGCGTTACAGCAACATCAGCAGATCACGAAAAGGCTCAATCATCGCATGAATCCACTGATCAATCCTCAGAAGGGCAGGACTTGGCGTCCCCAAAGTCGCCGTCAAAAAAGAAGTCTTTGAAACAAAAAACTCAGCAGGTCCAATCTCACCATCATGTTGGGAAGAAGTACAAAGCAGCAAAGTTAAAGGTCCAAAGTAAAGCATATACAGTCGTGCAGGCAATAAAGCTTGTCAAAGACATGACGTATGCAAAGTTTCCAGAAACAGTTGAAGTGCATATGAACCTCAAGGAAAGCGGCATCAAGGGAGAAGTGCGTTTGCCGCATGGAACTGGCAAAGCAATTCGAGCAGTTATTGCAGATGTGGAGGTGTTGAAAGATATTGCGGCAGGTAAAATTGAGTTTGATGTTCTTATTGCACCTCCGGCAATGATGCCAGAGCTGGTCAAATATGCAAAAATTCTTGGCCCAAAGGGCTTAATGCCGAATCCAAAAAGTGGCACAGTGACTGATAAACCAGAGGAAGCAGTCAAAAAGTTTCAGGGTGGAGCGGTGCGCTACTCTTCTGAGGCGAAGTTTCCGTTATTGCACCAGTCGGTAGGAAAGATGACCTTCGAAGAGAAGCAATTAGTAGAAAATATTGAGGCCCTATTAGATGCGGTAAATCGTAAGAATATTATTTCGGCCTTTGTTTCAGGTACAATGACTCCGTCGGTAGAGATAGAGGTATAGAAGGATAGGATTATAGAAGTATAGAGGGATAGAGGGATAGAGGGATAGAGGGATAGAAGGATAGAGAAGGGCTTTGCAATAGACCCTTTCTGATAGGTCTCGACTTTCAGAAGCAGTCTCGCTTTGCACGACAGAGCTCATGAATATATCGGAAACTTATTGCAGAGTTCCGTGACTTGAGTACGAATTTTTGCGATCTGATTGTTTAAGGCAATGTCTTTCCTAAAGTCTTTCATGAAAATTTTCCGTTCGTCGCTTTTCTGAGGTAGTTTATATGTGCTCACAAGGTCTACTACGCTTGCAATCCAATAGGCAATGAGTGCCATTTATGTCGTTCCCATGCCGCGGGTAGACACAGCTGGTGTACCAAGCCTAATGCCTGATGGATAAAATGGAGGATTGGGATCAGAAGGAACTGCGTTGCGATTGGTCACAATGCCAGCCTGTTCCAGTGCTTCAGCAACGACGTTGCCAACTAGGTCTTGTGGTCGCAGGTCAATCACCATTAAGTGGTTATCAGTACCCCCGGTTACAAGGGAAAGTCCGGCGGACGTGAGTTTATCAGCAAGCTCGCGGGCGTTT
>MFZT01000004.1:14710-20063 GCA_001789515.1 Candidatus Roizmanbacteria bacterium RIFCSPHIGHO2_02_FULL_43_11 | reverse complement strand
TACATGTTCATCTCCTTGCAAATCCTGAGCAAGTTGCTTCAGGCCTGTATAAAAGAAATACGGGCTACGCCTGGAGGCCATGATAGTATGTGAATTTTTTATACATATATGATCGTACTCTATCTGGAAGTTCCTCCTTCCTGTCAACTTTGTCAGAGATATACGTTACTGTATCTGAAAGACACGAGAATGCTGCCCAGAAGGTAAAATCGTTTGACACTGGTGAATGTATAACATGGTGATACCCTTCAAGAAACATTTTCTGAATGTGCAAATTGGGTTCGTTTTGCCCATCCAGCATTGACCATTCTACCACCGCATGTGCGAGGTCCCTGGCAGCAGGACCATAACATGCCCAGTCAAAATCTATAGCAAAGAGATCCTTCTCCTGTGTCTGTAGCAGATTGTGTGGCCTGAAATCGTTGTGAATAATATAGTCATCATGAGTCCTCTCCTTTCCTGCACCCATATAGTGTGTGACATATTCAATAAACTCTTTCCCATCACCAAAAGATCGTATATAGATATCCTGCTGAGCGATTGCCCTTTCCAGTTCAGAAAAAATTGTACGGGTTTGCAGAGCCTCAAGTTTGAGTTTATGTGTTGCATTATGAATAGAGGCAAGCAGCTCTCCAGCTTGCCGGGCATATTCCCCTATGTTGTCACCTTCAACTGGAATTCCGTCAATATAGGGCATTAACACACCTATTCGCCCATCGGGGAGTGTAGCAAAGGACTCGTCTTTCAATGTAGGTATCCACTCTGGCGTGGGTATATGGATGGAAATCAGTCTGTGGATGAGTTGCGCTTCGAATACGATAGTGTCCTTTTTCGTTCTCTTCGCAAGACGTAAGACATAGGACCTTGCCCCCATACCAATCTTATATAACACGTTATCGGAGCTCTCTCGAATCAACCCAACCTCGGCTGTTTCCAGACCGTAATACTGCTTCACGATATTCATGATATCTACATCCATATATCTTGAAGCTCCTGCCAATTCTCTATAACGTTATCTTTCCATGGCACAAGCGACCTGTTATTATACGTGGCTCGAGCCTTTGTATACATATCAAGGTATTGTCGTGCGACATGATTCCAATCAAACGTGTCAATACGATGTAGCGCTGTCTGTACCAACCTTTCACGTAACGTTTCATCCTCAATAATTGCAAGTAACTTCTTTGTTAAATCAAAAACATCTTCTGATTGAAAAAGCAAACCTGTTTCGTTATCTGCAATATACTCAGGGATACCCCCTGCTGTGCTGCCTATAGCAATCGTTCCTGCTGCTTGGGCCTCAATGTTGACAGTTCCTCCACCTTCGGAACGTGAAGGGCAAATGTGCGCTACAGATCCCTTCATAAGAGCATAGACTGTCTCAAGGGGTTGTGTGCCCATAAACTTCACTTCATCCTCGAATCCAAGAGCCTGTGTCTGTTTCTTGAGATTATCCATCTCAGGTCCATCTCCAACAATGTACAGATCAAATTTTGGATGCTTCTTTTGGACACGTGCGAATGCAGAAATGAGAATATCAAGACCCTTTGCATAATAAAGCCGGCGCACTGAGAGAAGATATGGTCGCAGAGCCTCAAACCTCCTGACGTATTTTATGTTTTTGGTATATATCCCCGCATATACAACGGCAATATCAGGCAGGTCTGGAATACATGCGTGGGCTTGCTCAGCAATGTCCTTTGAAAACGCTATATAGAAATCTGCCTGCTGTATAGATTGCGGAGTAATGTCTTTTCCTTCTTCCCATATACGCATAGATTCGGCGTCATTTTTGTCAAAAATATCTCCACCACTAAAATTGATGATTACAGGGACCTTCCATAACTTACCAAGCATAAGCGCAATATAGGTCATTGGCCTCCTGACACCCATAACATGTATGATGTCACTTGTTATAACGTCCTTATATGCTGCAAGAGCACGCCATGTTTTGTCATAATCTTTGAAGGTTTTCGGCCTGTCAATACGCACCACAGGAATATGGTCAATCTCTTCATAGTCTGGGAGGTTAAATGGGAAGCGTTTTGTTAATATTGTCACCTGTAAACCTTGTTCCACATAAAACTTCGCAAGCTCATCAATCGCTGTTTCAACCCCTCCAACATTTGGTTTATAGACAGAGCAGATGAAAAGTACTTTTTTCATGGCGTGTCATTTAAGAGATGACGCTATAACGGTCGCAACTCTGTCTTGTTGATGGTAGGTCATTCCAACGAAAAACGGTATAACAATAGTAGTTTGAGAAGCATACTCTGTTTTTGGAAAATCTCCAGGCTTATAACCAAATTTTCTAAAATGTGCATATAAATGTATGGGCGCAAAGTATTCCCTGGCTGCAATCCCATGTGAATGCAAATCGTCAAGCACTTTATCTCTCGCCCTTTTTGTTTCAAATTGAACAGGGTATACAAACCAGCTCCTACGTGGATGCACAGAGGGGATTTTGACTCCCGGCACACCTTCAAAAAGATCCTCATATCTGTCTGCAATGAGTTCGCGTTGCTTAAGAGCCCAGTTAAGTCTCTTTAACTGCACCCGACCAAAGGCAGCTTGCATTTCTGTCATCCTGTAGTTATACCCTAATTGAATGTGATTAAGCCATGAAGCGTGATGAATGTTTCCCTGATTCCTAAGTGAGCGACAGCGTTCTGCCAATGCCTGGTTATTTGTTATCACTGCTCCTCCTTCACCACCCGTTGTTAGTTGTTTGTTTTCATAGAATCCATACACTGTACATGCACCTAATTTGGCAACCATAAAGTCATCACTCGGTCGCTCAATGGCTTCACATGCATCCTCAATAACTTCGAGATTGTGTCCTCTCACAAGACTGTGAAGATGTTTTGAATATGCAGGCAGGCCAAATATATGAACCAAGAGTATCCCTCGTGTGTTTTTTGTGAGTTTTTTTTCGATATGTGTCGGGTCGATATTGTAATCATCACCAATATCTGCAAAAACAGGCTCTATATTTTCAAAGAGCAGTGAATTGGCCGACGCAATAAAACTGAAAGGCGTAGTAATAATACGATCTCCTGCACTCCATCCTAATGCTTTAATGGCAACATGCAGTCCGGCAGTCCCATTGTTCACAGCAATCGCATGGCTTTTACCCATGTACTCAGCAAATTCCTGCTCGAAGTTCTCCACTTCAGGCCCTCTGCTTAAAACTCCTCCACGCAACACTCGTGATACAGCTCTGTGTTCATCTTCAGTAATATATGGCTTATAAAGAGGGATTGTTACCATGTATCAACAGAAAAGTGTGTTTAATATCTCACATGCTTCCTCCAATGATGTACAGCGCATGTGTGCATGATAATTCAGCCAATAATCTTGTACATGTGCTTCGCCAAATATAATCACGATCTTATGTGCCTCCCAAGCAAAGATCGTCTCCATCGCTGTCCCGATCATGCTTGCGTTTTCGAATAAATCATTAACCAGAAGAATGTCTGCTTTGAGAATATCTGACTTGTCACGAGCAATTGCTGCTCTTGAATCGGGTATTGTTTCATGGTCTTCGCGACCGCGCAGCGCATGCATGGTCACAAATTTATCCTTAAGAAGTTCTTCTGCCTGTTTCCTCCATCCTAGAGATACTTCTCTTGACAGACCTCTCATCGGCCCTGAAAGAAACACTGTTGGTTTATTAGACATATAGTTTTATTAAATGAATAATTGGCTTATAACAATATAGCGTAAATTTTCTGCTTTGGTCTGCAGAAAAGGAGCGAATTGGAGTCGTATAGCCGTTAGGAACTATGAAATAGTTCAAGGGATTGCCATCTGAGTAGCGGACATCTGCAAAAGAGAGTGTCACTTGTATGCGATTCATCCATATAATTTCATGCAGATCTGTTACTATTGCACATGCTTTGTGTATGTACCCTCGCTGTGAACCCTGTGCTTTTAGCAGCTTACTCCAATAATGAAACACTGCATTATTATCCACATTGTTGCCAATGTTCCTTTTAATCTTTTCTTGAGGACTCACGTCTGCATTATCAAGATGCAATCCATCATCAACACTTAATGTCGGTATCATAATTTGGTTATAGTAAAATTTTGCTTTTAATAAAGCATTTTCTAATTCTGTTTTTCCAGTCTCTTGAGGTGATTCTTTTACAGAAAAATCATCAGGCGTACATATGGTAATCCTCTGTATTGTGCTGATTGCCGATGAAAGTTTTTGATGGCGCTCTGCATTCCTTGTACCAATTACCAGATTCCTTCCAGCCATATTGTATATAATAGTAACATGCCTGCCTCACAAAATGCTTCCCAGGTACTCTATGACACTTTTGCGCCATACTATCAAGAATACGCACAGTCGAGAACTGCCTATTTAGAGGGTATAAATCACGTTATTCTCAATACTATCGCTCAGTTTCAGCGACCTCCCTTGCACGTTTTGGACATAGGATCTGGAGATGGGGCAAGAATACAGAAGCTCAAAGAACGCGGAAGATTTGGCGCACTGACAGTAATTGAAAATAGTAAAAACATGGCCGATCTTTGTCGTTCATATACAAATATGAAAACTCTTGAGGGAGATATCACAAACATCGAACTTCCTCCTCATTCATTCGATTACATCACCTGCTTGTGGAATGTTTTGGGACATATTGACTCAAAAAGGAGCAGACATATTGCTCTGAATAAAATGGCACTGTGGCTTAAACCAAACGGCCTAGTTTTCGTGGACGTAAATAATAGGTACAACTATGCACAGTACGGGAAAAATGCTTTTCTGAATATGATAAAAGACATCGTTCATCTGGACGATTCAAGTGGAGACATATCGTTTCAAATGCATATGAAAAGTGGTGTTGATATTGATGCTCGGGTACATCTTTTTTCTCCACTTGAAATGGATCAATCTATTCGTTTGTCGGGACTTAGAGTCATTCATAAGTACTATGTAAGCTACTCCTCAGGAAAATGTGTACCAAGCTTTTTGCAGGGACAGCTTATGTATATTCTTGACAATCATGACTGACCTAAAAGGAGAACTCAGCGAATGGTTTGGTGGCCCAATTGGTCATGTTCACATGCGTCCGGATGCGGTGGGCAGTGAGCATCACCATGCTGAAGATGTTCGGTTTAGCATTGATGGATTCCTGAGATATCTTGAAAGGTTTTCCGGGGCTCAGACCTATTCTGTCATTGACACGGACCACCCTTATACAGGTCTTTTGTATCGAGATATTAGTGCAACACTCACCCCAGAAAGCCTTCCTGCAATCCGCGAGGAAGTCTCTGCTGCACATTTAGCACGGATCAGAGAACTTCAGTCAAGGCCCGAACTTAACGGTCATGTTTATTCAGG
>MFZT01000004.1:10545-14602 GCA_001789515.1 Candidatus Roizmanbacteria bacterium RIFCSPHIGHO2_02_FULL_43_11 | reverse complement strand
AGCGACTGATTTGAGAAGTAGAGCCGTGCGACTAACAACAGCAGAACTGGTTTCTGCTTACATGCATGCTGTTAGTAATCTACACGTTGATGTCCTTGGCCATCCAACACGAGACATTGGCCGAAGCAACAAAGACTCAGCATATCTTTCTGAGTGGTTACCTCTGATTGATCTAATGAAACAGAAAGGCACTGCCTACGAGCTTAATTTCGCCCATTTTGCTTCTCTTAGTGAGGTTCCTGACTTTGACAAAGCTCTCATTACTCAAGCAGCTTTAAGGGGAGTGCCTTTCTTTCTTGGACTTGATTTCCACAACGCAAGTGAGTTTGGTTTGAAAACGTCAGGCAGTGTTATTACACCCGAGAATGCTGATCAGGCGTTTTCTGCGCATACAGAAAAGGTCCATTTACAATTTCTTCTCAAACTTATGAGAGTTATCCGCTTATTAGAAAGTTTAGGAATTACACCTGCACAGGTCGTTAACAGCTCAGACATACGATTTAAGGAGTGGCTAGCGACAAGGATATCTGCATGAAAGATATAAAAAACGTGCAATAAACTATTAAGTACCCCACAAATTGTCTACTCCCTATGCTATGATATATCTATATGGCACAAAGAAACGGCTTTGTCGCCATTGAGACAATTGCCGTTGCACTGCTTATTGTGCTCGTTATCGTAGCTGTCGCTGCAATCCTTCTTTTACCTAAAAATCAGGCCCCACAGAGCCCGGGTTATACCGCACAGGACAGTGAATCATTCAGCGAGAAAGTCCGTAAGCTGCAGAACAAAAAAAACACTGTTGTTAAGGCACGTGACTTGTTTTCCCCAGCTTATCAGGGAACCCCTTTTAACGAGCTGCTGTTTCAAGATACTCAAGGCTCACTTGGTGGCGGACAGGCGCGTACGAACACCGGCACAGTGACCTCCCGCATGCAGGCTGAGGTACGTTCCGTTGCACTTACCCCCACTGATTTAACCATGCAGTTGACCGGCATCCTCCCAAGTGTTTACGGAAAATCATTTACCTATATGTACACGTCTGAAACATTGCCTAAGATTCGTGTTTCCTATGGGATACTTGCAGACATTAAACAAGGCGATCGTATTAACATTGATGAAACCAGTGATTTTTCCCAAAAATATCCAGAAAGTATTGTCAAAATCGACATAAGCAAAATTGAGTAGAAGTCCCAGAGCCATTTTTTACTAAAACGGTCCACCAACAATAAAAATAGGGTGGAAGATGCAATTGACAGGTTAGATAAGATGTTATAGAATTTTCTCTAGGATATTTCATGAGTATGCCGGACATGAACGAAACACCAGCTCATGCTTACGAAACTCCCCGCACAAGCAGGGGCAGGTCTTTAACGCCTGACGAACAAGAGGCTCTCATGGGGAGCCGTGAAAAAGTCTGGGAACAGCTCCGCAAGTTTGCCAGACATCCTATGCGTCTGGTTGCTATAGGAGGCGCTGTTTTGTGGTTTATGAAAGAAGCAGCCCGCACAGGTCCTGATCCCGCACATGCACAGACCCCCCCGCGTGACAAAACAACCCTGTCTATGCCCATACTTGCGCGAGATTTTGACATTCGCCGAATTCCGCCCCCCATACCATTCCCCCCTATTGAGCCAAGTGAGCCTCCACCTTTGATAACACCTCCGCCTCCTCCTTCAGTACCGCCACCAACGGTGCCACCACCGCCTTCAATTGAGCCACCCACTGCAACCCCAGAGACGGGAGAGAAAGTGAGTATTCGTGCAGGAGTGCCCCTTTATATCAATATTCAGCCCGCTCCAAACGTCAGTAATGAGCGCTCTCTAGAGCCTTATGATGGAAAAAACCCACAGGCACTATATGCAAAGGATGGGACCACTTTGATTGCACTTGTTTTTGTTGAGGCGGATCGAGTTGTTTCAGTACCCGTTGGGTACCTGCGGGCAGCGCATATCCCTATCCCCGAAAACATTCCTGAATATACTGCTAATTTCCTGCCGGAAACTCGATGGGTCATTGGGCCAGATGACAGACCTTTACAAATCAAAGGAAATCAGCCACAATCAGGACCCGAAGCCGACAGAAAAAGGGCGTCACAATCCACTGAAGGCACACAGATATCACATCCTGACAATATGGCCGCTTCAGACCTCGCCCCGCGCCCAGCACATTTATATGCTCCATGGTTTAGTGCGCGGGCACATCTCCCAAAGTTACGGGAAAAGTATGGGAAAGATTTACCGCCAGAAATTGCCGAAAGGCTTAGGCAAGAAGGAGTAGACCTCGAAACAGATACTGTGACAGCTGATGCTGGAGTCATGCTCTTTTTTGACCGACAAGGCGAGGTTCAGGTTGGCAATTTAAAAGATGGTGGGAGTGTCCTTATAAAGAAAACATTTCGCGACATCAATGCTAGCACTATTCAGTGGGCGCTGGGCTTATCTCACTCAGCAAGAAATTTTGAAGATCCATCTACAGACACTGTCGGTGAAGGGTTCAAAGTGTCCATCGATACAAGCACTGGCAAGGCCAATATTGACCCATACTGGCAGCGTTCAACAATAGACTGGGGATATTTACCGACCATACCGTTACCGTTTTCTGTTAAGACGGATGGTCAGCAAACTTTTTATGTCCGCGTTGATGCCAGCGGGTTTACCTTTTACACTATTGATCAAGAAGGAACAAGGCAAGAATTTGTATACAGACATATGATGTCTATTAGTGCCCTGAACCGGGTAAATACGGGTTACTTTACAACAGGTGGACCAACAACTGATAACTACGCGATTGTCTATCCAACAGGCGTTGAGGTAATAGGAAATTCAGAGCAACTCGCACAGGTGAACAACCCCGGAGCTGAAGGTGAAGAGGTCCGCGGGATGATTGGGCTGCATGCTCCAGTTGACTTGTCCAGGATTACCAGTGGTCGTGTTGTTATGCGCTTGCCCTCTCAAGGATTTGGGGAGGTGTACCCTGAAAGCGCACAGTGGGCTGGCGTGCTTGATCTTACCAGATCAGCCCTCACAGATATCCCAACATGGATAAGTATGTCAGATAATCTTGACGCTGCGTCGCTGGATATAATGTATGGAGCAGTGATGGTTGGCACTGATTTTGACTACCTTTTTCGGTTCGATGGCAGCCCTGTTGATAAAAATGGGCTTGCGAACCAGATGCAAATGCAAGCAGCCGGATACCGATATAACCCTGAAAAAAGGCTTCTGAAAGGCGCATATTTTAACGAAACAGGAAATCTGCATCCTGATGCCGTAAGGCTTTTTAGTGGTAACTCGGCAAAGCTCATAGCAGAAATTGCCCAACATTATAGAGGCATCCCCCAGATAATACAGCTACCGTATGCTATCGCACTGGGTGAAAATGCACAATTGGAACCAACCGGTCCAACCCCTAGACCAACAGGACCGACTCCCGAGATGAACCGTTTTTTGTTAAACCTTAAAGCAATGCAGGATGCCGGAGTTGTCATCCAGGAGATTCTCGTCGACGCTTCCGTGTCATCTCAAACCCTCGACCGGATTGCCTCATATGCCCGTAGCGCTGGTATTGAACCTCAGACTGTTGGTCAAAGCTCTACAACAACAACGGAAGCTGAGGTAGTCTTTGATCGAGCCGCAGCTGGATCGTCTATCATTCTCCTTGATTATCTCTGGCCTGATGTGCCGAAATCCGCGGAAGAAGCGCCATTTAAACGTCAAAGAAGACAGGTAGATGATCCTATTTACCCTGATCCAAGGTTTGAAGAACTTATACGATCAAGAATTACTGCATTTAGTACAACTCCATAATTGATAAACACTTCTTCCCCTTCATTTGCTCGCTCCACGTCCATCTGATATAGTGAACATAATGAAAGGAATAGTCCTCTGCTTCATTTCTCTTACATTTTTATTCCTTCTATCTAGTATTCCTGTCCAGGCGCAATCTTGCACATCGACAGTCTGCTATAAAGACGGTTGTGGCCCTGATGGTAACACACAATATGAGTACACGCAAAGGACATGCACTGGAGCTCCTGGACCTCTTGGAGCATGTG
>MFZT01000004.1:7314-10539 GCA_001789515.1 Candidatus Roizmanbacteria bacterium RIFCSPHIGHO2_02_FULL_43_11 | reverse complement strand
TACACCACTCTCAACCAAAACACACCCCTCGGCTGGGGATGTGGTGCCGGGCAATGTGGTGATCCCGCAGGTTTTGGCGTGGAAGATTCGTGCTCTGGCGGCAACCCCCTTGAAGGGGGTGAATGCGCCGGAGGATTCCCACGGGCCGGTGGCTGCCCGGCTGGGCAGTATTGCCAGGGCTGTGATATGTATGCTGGTGAGTGTTGTAACTTCGTGCCCGGTGCATGCCAAGTGGTTTTAGGCTGCTCAGGCGGAAGCCCAACCCCCACCCCAACTCCTCAGCCTAGCTGCACGCTTTCTTGCCCCGGAACTGAGGTAAGTGAATCAGAGTTTAATAACGCAACAGGAGGTGCCGGAGGTGGTCTTGGGCAACGCAATACGCCCTCAGAAAAAGGTGTTGTGGCTGGCGCTTCATCTTCTCGATTACTTGCGCAGGGAGTAGGCGGAGGGCTTCCGGGGACAACGACAACGCAATACTATCTTGGCGAGAGCGTTCTCTCAGGTAACATTACTTTCCTAGGCGAGTCTGGGTTTACGTGTCAGGAATTCGTAGACGGTATCTTGTACCAAGGGCCTTGCCCGTCCCCAACGCTCATTACCCCCACTCCTCCTGGCGGTGGTGGTGGTGGAGCAATCGGTGGTGTCACAACCGTGCGGGATTCATTTGATGCCGGTTCTTTTTTCCTCAAGCTCCTATCAAACTTGTCATTTTTTAAGCCTATTCGGGATGTTCTTGGGTTATCCACATCTCAAACACTTGTCCAGGGGGTCGGTGGTGGCGAGGAGTCTGGTTCACTTTCAACATGGCAGCATCCAGTCACGTATGAGTACTTGGATGGATCAAACACAAAAGTGTATACGGCTCTTGCATCAAGTGGGGAAATCATCGGAGGCATTGATGATCCCAAGTCAAATTCTCAAAGCTGCAGCTGTAAAGTGGGGCTCTCCTGCCCGCTTTCTGTCACTGATATTAACGATCCGGGTTCTATTGTTGAGGGGTGCGATGATCAGTATTGTGATTTTAGTGTTGACCCAAGCAGACCTCAAGCTGGCATCCCTGCTCAGTTTACCTTGATGAACAATAACGGTTTTCGTAATTTTACGATTGACTATGGTGATGGGCAAACTGAAAGCTATCCCAATGCAGAGTCACCCCTGATTGTCCCTCATATTTATGCAAATGCTGGAGCAGGTCAGCAAATATCGCTCACGTGCTCAAATCCTGGAGGTAATATAAAAACATGTGTTCGCAGAGCCACCATTTACTGTGATAACACTGATCCGTATAATCTTCCAACCCCAACACTCTCTCCGACTCCCTCTCCTTCACCATCGCCAACTCCTGGCCCGTGGTTAAAGCTGAAAGACACATCTTTCACCATCCGCTCGAGCATCAACAACGTGGTGCCTGCTGGGGCTACGCAGTATGATGATACATCTGATACGGGGGTGTGCAGGGTTAACGAGCCCACAAACTATGCGTGCTTCAGTTCTGGGGAAACTGGTTCCGCAATCGTAAAGTCTGATGCCGTAGATTTTGGCGCTGGTTTGTCGCAAAGGGACTGGCTGAGAAAAGATGCCAACTATGTCATAAATACCTTGTTGACACCTTCCTCTTTTATCTCCTACGTAAAAGCACGCAAAGATTATGCGACCATTACCAGCCTAACCCAGGATCAGATTCAGTCAAACATGATCCATCTCCTTCAGCCAGACCCTCCTATCGTTATCATTACGGACGATACGGTTCCAGATGCCATTCCCGCCGGAGCTGGCGCTGTTATTATTATTGATGGTGACTTGGTAATTGATTTAGCATCTTCAGACACATTTAACGCTGCAAATAAGGCCATTGCTTTTGTAATAAACGGCACGCTGGAAATTTCATCTCAGGTTACTGAGCTTAATGGTATCTTTATTGCTAATGATGTCAATTATGCCTTCGATGCTGCCGCAACATCTAATCCACTCAAAATTAACGGAAACATTTCCTTGTCACAGAGCCCCACACAGCAATGCAATGATGTTCGCCAGCGCATAGATCCTTTGAAGCCTTCTTGTTTTTTCACCTTTGACTTTGTAAATCAGTACGTGCCTGTTATTGATTTGTTATCAACCAGAACTTACGACTGGTCAGAATTAACACCATGAAAAATCAAGCCGGACAAGTGCTCCTTATTGTTATCCTGCTTTCAACAGTTCTTCTTACCGTTGGTCTTTCTTTGATTGACATTACCGCTCTTGACAATAAAGTTACAAAAATCCAAGAAGATGCTTCAAAAGCCCGTGCTGCAGCAGAAGCCGGTATTGAAGCTGCTTTAAATGATGTCTCCGCTGAAAGTATTGACATCGGTCAAATCCTTGCAGACAGCACAATCAGTGGCACTACCACCATTGAGTTAATTGAGGAGAATGCTTTTACCACACCGATCATTTCAAAAGATGGGCAGTTTACGTTTTACCTGACCGGTTATAATCCACAGACAAAAACAATCACAGCCGGCACTGTTGATGATGATATGACTATCGAGCGTGTGCTTCCCACAAGCGCAGGTTATTGCTCCGGTGATCAGGCTTTTGCCGTTGAGGTTACTTTTATCAGCGCAAGTACTGGTGTGGTAGGACGGTATATGATTGATGAATGTCCCCTCATAGAGGGAAGTACTGATGAATATGCTTTTGGAGCGATTATTCCCACCTCTTCGATATCCCCGGAGCCGAACGTCATGATTATGCGCGTAATTGCTCCAAGCAATGACTTTGACGGAGCACGGCTGAGAATCACCAATAGCACAGAAGGTGCACAGTGGCCTGCCCAAGGAAGGACCATTATCGCAACCGCCCAAGCTGGCGCCTCTAATGTCACAAAGAAAATAAAGCTCTTCCAGTCATTCCCCCAGTTTCCTGCTGAATTTTTCGTGACCAGCAATTAGAGATCATCTCTGTTTTGAGACGACTTCTATAGGAATTTCGGCTTCTTCAAGCCCCACTCTTTATGATACAATTGAGCTCATGTTACAGGATCGCATTCTAGATCTTTGCAAAAAGGTTTTTTCAACAGATCAGTTCACACTGCTCACTCCAACCTATCCTACCTTTGGCGATTATGCTGTGCATACTTCCCAGCTTAACAGCGACTCTGAAAAGATATCATCTTTGGTTCATGCACTTTCACAAAGCCCTCTTCTTGACAAAGTTGAACTGAAGGGTGCTTTTATCAATATG
>MFZT01000004.1:0-7177 GCA_001789515.1 Candidatus Roizmanbacteria bacterium RIFCSPHIGHO2_02_FULL_43_11 | reverse complement strand
TCTTGGGCATTTGTTTTCGTACCTATATGGCGAAAGCCTTTCGCGTGTTCTTGAATGGGCAGGACATACAATATTCCGATGCAACTATCAGGGTGATATTGGGCTGCATGTTGCAAAGTGTCTCTATGTTGCGCAGCAAAAGTCATCACACATTTCTCAACTGCGCACGCTTGATGAGAAAGTCTCCTTTCTTCAGACCTGTTATCAGGAAGGCTCAGCTGCGTATGAGAGTGATCTTGCCTCAAAAGCAGCAATTGACGAGTTGAATAAACGTTTATATGCACACGATACAGAGATTGCAGACCTTTGGAAAGAGACCCGGCAGTGGTCGCTTGATTACTATCTTCAGTTTGAAAAAACTCTTGATGCTCGATTCGATCGGTATTTTTTTGAGTCAGAAACATGGAAAGTTGGCATTGATCTTGTTAAGGAGCATACAGAAAAGAGTGAGCTCCCCATTTTTGAGGAAAGCGACGGCGCAGTAGTGTTTAAAGGAGAAAACTATGGTTTGCACACACGTGTTTTTATTACCTCTCACAATACCCCAACCTATGAGGCAAAAGATCTGGGTCTTATAAGTTTGAAAAAGGATGTCTGGCCGTTTGATGTCTCTCTTGTTACAACGGCCAATGAACAAAATGCCTACTGGAAAGTTGTCATAAAAGCTGCTGAACTCGTATTCCCTGAAATGGCAGGCAAGATGAAGCATTTAGGCTTTGGCATGATCAATTTGAAAGGCAGCAAAATGTCTTCCCGAACTGGTGTCATTATCTCTAGCACAGACTTGCTTGAAACAGTGCGTTCTCTTGTTCAGAAACAGCTTGAGCCACAACCGGAAAGTTTGCAGGCACTCACCATTGCATCCGTCAAATACGCATTTCTGAAATCCGACCCGAAAAAGAATATGATTTTCGACTTTGATGAGTCCATTTCATTGCATGGTAATTCCGGTCCATATCTCTTGTATGCCTATGCCCGGATGAGAAGCATCTTGCGCCAGGCAAAGCTCCAAAATGTTTCAATAACATCTATTGCCGGTGTTGAACTTGAGCTCCTTCGCCTTCTGCCACGTTTTCCTGAAATCATTACAGATGCGGCCCGTTCGTACGCTCCGCACATCATTGCCAGCTATCTTATCCGCTTGACACATACGTTTAATACGTTCTACGAGCAATGCCCTGTGCTGCAGGCTTCCGACCCTGAACAAAAGCAGTTCCGACTTGCATTAACAACCGCAACGGCACATATTGTTAAAAATGGTTTGCACATTCTGGGCATTGACGTTGCCGAAAAACTATGAAAAGAAGACCGATACGTGTCGGCTTTGACCTTGATGGCGTGATTCTCTATAATCCTGCACGACTTGCCCGGCGCCCCATTCGCACGTTTAAACACTTCTTCTTTCCCCGTATTGAATCCCGATTCCATATTCCGCATCGCACATGGGAAAAAGTTTTATGGCACCTTTTTCACCTTTCAAGTTTCCGTATTTCACCGGGGTTTTGGCTCATTAAAGGACTTAGCGATGTGGGCCTTATAGAGCCCTATGTGATCACTGCACGATACAGCTTCCTTCGGCAAGATTATCATCGCTGGATACGCAGACTGCATATCAGTGAAGATTTTCATGGACATTTCATGAATGAGAAAGATGAACAACCGCATGAATTCAAGGAAAGAATGATAAAAGAATTAAAACTGGACATTTTTGTTGAAGACAATCTTGACATCGTACGTCACTTGCGAAAAACCACCCCCTCACATATTGTATGGGTTTACAACCTTTTTGATTTCTTTGTCCATGATGACCACAGGTATCCAGATTTAAAAAAGGCCGTTGAGTATATATCCCGCTATGCCAAAACTCACCGCTAAAAACATTCTTATCCTGACAGAGTATTACCCGCCCCATTGGACAGGGCTGGCTCAGTCGATATTTTACGCAGCGCACAACCTTGCCTCACGAGGGCACACGGTACATGTCCTCACAACCCATTCAGATCCGCATGCTTTAAAACATGAGGTCGGCGTTGTGACGGTCACTAGAGTGCCATATCAGTTTCAGATCAGCAGGACCCATTACTCATTTTCAATTCTGAAGGATTTTATTCGACTTTTGCCAACGTACAACACTGTCATTATCAACTCACCAAACAGTAACATTATTTTCCTCGCTCTTTTTGCAAAAATATTCAGAAAAAAACTTATTATTTATCATCAGGCAGACATTTTGCTGCCCAGACATACCGGCAATCGCATAAAACACCGTTTTATTGAACTGCTTTTTGACTTTTTTACCATTCCCTCAATGGTACTTGCTGATACTGTTTCATCGTTTACTTACGACTATGCAGAGTTTTCTCGGGTGATGCGCTATTCCCTGCCAAAGTTTGCTCCATATATTCCTGATATTCAGCTTTCTGCAGAGCCACCACAACATAGTTTCAAAAAACAAATGGACACCATCAAAAAGGCCCATAAACTCATTGGCATTTCAGGAAGGTTTGTTGAAGAAAAGGGTTTTGATCTCTTGTTTCAAGCCTTGCCAGACATTTTGAAAAAAATACCATCTGCACATATTGTTTTCGCTGGTCAGCACGTAGCATACGAACCCTTCTATGACAGGCATCGGGCATTGTTTGAAAGTCAAAAGAAACATGTCACTTTTCTCGGCATGCTTACTGGCGCAGACCTTTCCTATTTTTATGAATGTCTTGATGTTTTTGTCCTTTCATCAAGAATTGAATGTTTTGCACTAACTCAGATTGAGGCTTCACAAAAGCGTGTGCCAATCGTTGTTACGAACGTTCCCGGAGCACGTATGCTTGTTTTGGAGACAGAGTTTGGGGAGATTGCAACACATGACAATTTAGCTGAAAAAATTATTGCTGTATTGAAGAACACTCAGAAGTATCAGAAAAATTATAAAAAAGTCCGACCATTTTTAGAAAAATTTCATAATTTCCCACTGCAGCGCATCACATGAACCTGCATGCCATACGGAGATTGGAGCTTATATGGTTCATAGCATGAGCGCCCTTCTGTGATCGTGTGAGTATCTTCGCCCTTCATATAAAAAAGGGTTAAAGGCGTTTGCGGGTGCTCCACCGCAAAAGTTGCTCCTTCAGAAAAGTACGCCGGTGATCCATACAAAGCAACTCCGCTTGATGGTGCATACCATACACGCCGAGAGTCGGACATATAGATATTCACCACTTCTGGATCAATATAAAAAAGAACCAAGACCGCACTCTCTATGTCTTTATTATGTTCAAACTGCATCGCTGTAAAAACGGGCAAGTTATCAAAAGGATAACTGTTCGGATAGTCAACAAACATCCGCTTAAAATTTGCCTGAGCAGAAAGGGTTAGAGCCACCATCAAAAGAGCAGCAATAATAAATTTCGGCTTCACGCCATTGTAGATCACCGAAATGGCATTACCAGCAAACAGCATAAGAAACGGAAAAGCTATAATCATGCGTTGAAAATTCGGCGTTTCTATGTCAAAACCAATTGACATGCTCGAAGTTGGGATAAGTGCCATAGCAATAAACAAAAACGAAAGTGCGTTTCGGAGCTTGCTGATGCCCCAAAGGCCTGTGGACATCCCAGCGAGAATGAGAAGTGTAGTTATGGTATCAAATGCTTTTTGCCCGGGAGAGGTATTTTCCATTGTTGGAAAGGTCGCGCCTTTTACAAAGAGCCCCTGGACAGAGTGTTGATAATTTTTACCAAAGGAGGAAAGTTGATCCGTGAAAGTTAGCCGTGCAGCTTGAACCTCCTCCCTCCTTTGCAGCATACGTTGAAAGTACACATCGGGTTTTTGGGCAATGAACGAGAGCATTGGGGCAAGAAAGATGAACGTTACAGCAAAAGTAATGAGCGCGTGACGACTTTTATACCGTAAAGCGTATGCCGCCAAGAAAATCCCCACGATTACTGGCACAATCGAATACGTTGTATAGATATAAAAGCCTGCAGCTGTAAAAATTCCAACCCAGAAAAAGTCCTTCTCCCTTTTATATCGAATAGCTTTGAGAAGGAAATATCCAAGAGGAATCACTACAAGCGGGATAAGCGACGGGCGAACAACATAGCGCTCCATTAAGAGCTGCCAACTGCTCATTGCAAATAACAGCCCTGTTACAAGAGCCACAAAGACATGCTGAAACTCTTTTAAAGCCCAGTAAAACATGAGAATACTCCCAGCAACTCCTGCAAGAGCTCCCACTATCTTAAGCGCCAGAAAAGCATCATGTGTCAACGGATATATAAGCGCAGCCAGGTGATAGTACAACGGTTCTTTTGAAAAGTTTTGAAATAAAATATACACTGTGCGATTTTCTGCTACCTGCTTTACCTGGTTAACGTCCCTCGCAGCATCAAAGCCGTAGAGATCATGAGGCATTGTCTTGATCTGAAAAAAATGAAATGCCAGAGCAACGCTTAGGAGAATACAGAGTCCCAAAAAAATCACATGTTTTGATATTTTCTCCCCCCGGGGTTTGGTCTCATTCTTTAAAAGTCGATAGACAAAGAAGAGATTTGCTCCTGTTGCAAGTATTGACGCAGTGTGCCACACAAATCCGCGTACGAAGATGATTTGTATACTTAAGAGTAGTCCGATGATGAGATAATTCCTATGGGCTATTTTCATACACCTTCTGATAAATCAGCACACTTGGATGGTCATATACTGTGAAAGCCTCTTCCGACCATTGATCATTAAATGAGACGCTCCAGAGCCCCAAATTGATCGTCGGGTATGAGGTGATATCTGCGATAAGCCTATACCCTCTTTTCCCTGCAAAGAGCTCTTGATATACCTGAGACATGTACGGGTATCGTGACGGAACAGACATAATGCTCCCATATCCTCTATTGCTTGAAAGAATATAGTAGTCAGCCTCGCTAAGTTTCTGCTCAATTTCTACTCGTTTGGCAGGAGTATCCGGGTAAAAAACAGGTAATTCAGTATGTTGATATTGTTGAGCGAAATGTGCGGGAATGTTCCCTTGTGCTGGCAAACTCACGGGTAGTATGTCATCCCAATGCTCATACACAATGCGCGATTGCGCAGGGATATGCTCAAAAATCCACTTCGATGCCGTCACTCTACTGTGCGGCCTAGAGTAGATGCTCACGAATGCAAAAGGCCACACAGATGCTGCAATAAGCAGAAGAATAATACTCTGCAGAAGTTTCCGTTTCACAAAAAAATCTGTTGCTGAAAAAGTCCCGATTGCTGCAAATAATGCAAGAAACGGGTACAGAATGTAAAAGTAGCGCATCGTCATCACAACCTGGCTCCCCTGATACAGAAAAAAGGCAAGCATCCAAAGCATGATAAGCCATATTTCTTTTTCTTTTTTACGCAACATGACAACGATCCCCGTTGCGGCAAGTGCCGCATAGGGCCATCCAAGGCCAAAAAAAACGATGTTCTGCAACGGAAACACAAGAGGGGTTTTACTTAGCCACTGCACCGTTGGCGGGAAAAGGGAGTCTCTTTTAACAAGATCCTTTAATTGGGCAATGTTTTGAAGATATTGCCTATTAAGAGTGAGGTCAAAAATATTCCCTGTTTCAAACATGCGCGGGTCAGCCATACGCAGAGCAACATAGGCTATCAAAATATAAGCTGCCATGTGCAAAGTGGCAAGAGTAAGTTTAGGTCCCATTCTATCCTTCCGCTTCAGTATCCCCCAGATATGAAATATTCCTAAAATGGGAAGGATATAAACCGAAGCAATTTTCGATCCAATTGCCAGCCCTACACAAAGGGCCGATATTAATGCAAAACGGAGTTGCGGCCTCTGATAATACAAGATTGCTGCAAAGAGCGAGATAAAACTGAAGAAGGTCGCAAACGTATCAACTGTGTAATAATGAGCCTGCTGAATGGGCAGGACAGCAATGCCATAGAAAAACGCTGCAAGGATTTTGATTGAATAATGCCACCCATACTTCTTCTCGAAAAATCTGGCAATAAGGAAGACCATTAAAAGACTTCCTACGTCAGCCACAGCACTTAGAAATCGACCAATGAGAGTAATCCCGTCAAGCGTGTCTGCGCGACCCCACACTGCTACAAGTTTTACAAGTGTCATTGGCATCGTCCCGTATACAAAAAAGTTGAAGTTCAGATTATAAGGATTAAGCGTTGAAACGGCTGGATTAAGATAGTCACCAAAAGATAGCGGCAGCTTTGCAGCAGAAGTTACCATTGCAAGAAACCTTTCATCTGGATGCAGGTGTTGATTCTGATCCCAGTTTAGACCGTATACTCGCAGCAGAAAAGCACAGACAAGAATGATGGCAAAGAGCACTCGATATTTCATACCGTAAACTTCTCAAAGAATATCTTTTCAGGTAAACCTCCAATGGAAGACGCATACGTTTTGAGCACCTCCACAACGTCTTTATTTCCGCACACATAGTATTCAAAGTCAGCGGGATTTCCGTATTGCATAAAGTTATTGACGGCATCCTGCACATGACCTTGCATAAAGCCTTCCCCTTCAAGACCTTCTAAAGACTTCTCACGCGAGAGACAGTATGTGTAGGAGAAATTTTTATGCCGGTTGGCCAAGGATTGAAACTCTTCAGCCAGATAAACATCTCCTCTCGTTTTCAGCCCGAAAAAAAGGTAGAGACGTGCTGCGCCACCGATGGTAAGATATGTTTCAATCATAGATTTTTCAGGCGCAATGCCTGTACCAGTAGCAAGGAACAGTTTGTTTAATGGCGTGTTTCGCAGGATGAAAACACCAGCAGGACCTTTAAATTGGGCAGAGTCTCCATTCTGCAAGATTTTTAGATATTCAGACGCAAGCCCTCCAGGAAAGTACTCGACAATGAGATCGAGAGTTTCTCCTTGGAGACTACTTGAGGAAATTGAGTATTGACGTACTTTATCTTGCACACATAGCAATACATATTGTCCTGCTGTGAAGACAAGAGGCTCTCCATCAATCTTGAAGCGAAACTTCCAAACTTGCCCAGCAAGATTTGTTTTCTCAACTAATTGTGCTGAAAAATCGTGAAACATCGTTTAGTTAGAACTGGTTATAACTAGGTGAACTAGGTGAACTAGGTGAACTAGGTGAACTAGGTGAACTAGGTGAACTAGGTGAACTAGGTGAACTAGAGATCAGTATAGCCCACACACTATG
>MFZT01000003.1:1088-12469 GCA_001789515.1 Candidatus Roizmanbacteria bacterium RIFCSPHIGHO2_02_FULL_43_11 | reverse complement strand
ACTAGGTGAACTAGGTGAACTAGAGATCAGTATAAATCCACACTACGCTCTCTATTCTTCCACACCTCTACGCCTTCTACACTCCTACTCTTCTATCAAATCCCTACGATCTTAATTTTCGACAGCATCGGTCGAAACCCACGAACCTTTCTATAACGAGTTTTTGCCTTATACCGCGCAACACGCAGTTTATCACCCTTTATATTTTCAACAATTAGCCCTTTTGTTTTTGTTTTAAGCAGAGGATCACCCAAAGTTATAACATTCTTCTCGTAATCTCCTTCTGCAAGCTTATCCAGGGTTACTTCAGAGTTTGGCTCCTGGTTGATGTGGTCAACTATAATTTCATCATTCTCTGAAACAATATACTGCTTTCCACCTGTTTTAATAACTGCAAATTTCATAGAGTAATTATAGCACACTCACCATTCCAAGTATAATCATTGTCGAAATCACTGATGAGCCACCGTAGGAGATAAATGGCAGGGCAATGCCTGTGACTGGCAGAAGGCCCATATTCATCCCAACGTTGATGGTAACCTCTAAAAGGAGAAGTACCAACACGCCAATCAAAAAAAGATATTCAAAGCTCTGGGGTTTTTGTATCATGATTTTACGTAAAAGTCTCACAGAAATTATTGCAAAAAGTATAAGAAGCGTGAGTCCGCCAATAAATCCGAATTGTTCCGTCAGTGATGCAAATGCAAAGTCTGTATGAAACTCCGGCAGGAACCGGAAACGTGCCTGTGTGCCAAGCCCCATTCCCTTGCCCAAGAAACCACCTGAACCAATACTAATAATGGCTTGATTGAGATTATAGGTGATCCCCTGAGGATCTGTATTTGGGTTTATAAATCCAATAATACGCAATTTTTGATAGTCTTTTAGAAAGAACCATAGCAGTGGTATTCCGGCGCTCAGATATAGGCCTGCGCGAATCACCAGTTGTGTTGAAAGGCCAGAAAAGTAGAGCATAACCATGCATGACACAAGTAAAATGAGCGCTGTTGAAAGGTCAGGTTGTATGAAGATAAGAAGAAAGGGAATAAAGCATAATCCAAGAGAAATGAGTAGCTTTCTGGGTGTGAATCTGTTGGCTGATCCAAGTACAGATGCAAGTGTTACGAGAAAAAACGGTTTAAAAAATTCTGAGGTTTGAAAGCGAAAAAAAGGTAAGTCGATCCACCTGCGCGATCCTCTCACAGGGTCTACAAGAAGGAGCGTGATAACAAGAAGTATGATAAAGAGTGAATATAGAAGTTTATAATTTTGCTCGACAAATGGAACCTTTATCCGTGCAAATAACGCAAAAGCTATCCAACCAAGCACAATGAACAGGAGGTAGTTTTTGAGTAGATCAGGACGTATGCCTAGTATGTTGGCAAGACCAAAGATCTGGATCCCAAGGAGCGCAATGAGCATCCATACATCTGGCCTGTGTTTTTCCATATATCATGAAGTCTTAGCAATGGCATATTCTTCACCTATATTTATAGATTTTGCCATGACTCGCTGTTTAATATAGTCTTCATATCCTGAAGGTATTTCTGGTATGGTTAATACAATATAATCTGTCGAGACAAGACCTTGTTCTTGACGCATCTGCTGAACATTTCTGATAAGTTCACGAATCTCACCCTCTTTTTGCAGAGTGTCTGTTATGTGAGTATCATATTGTGCTGTGGGCTCACTTACTTCCTCAACACGAAAATAAACATCATGTATGTTAAGTTCATCCTTAATAAGGGATTGGATATCGGGTGAAAATTCGGGCTTTACTGGTAAAGTAAATGTAACTGATTGCAAAGGTTGTCGGACTTTTATTTTTAACAGCTTTCTTTCTCGATGGCCTATCTCAATTAATTTGCGCACATATGCCATAGTGCTAAGAATACTTTCATCTGTCTCCTCTTTTACCACGTAAGGCCATGATGTCAGATGAACAGATTCCTGTCCAGTAAGGTTCACAAAAATTTCATCACTCATAAATGGCATAAAAGGTGACAAAACGATAGAGATATGAACAAGGACATAGTGAAGAGTTGCATAGAAATCGTTCTTGTCTCCATCGTCCTTGGAGTTTGTCCAGATTCTGTTCCTGCTTCTTCTGATATACCAAGTTGAAAGATCTGCAATAAAACTTTCTAGAGCATTTGTGGCTGATCGGGCATCGTATGCATTCATTGCCTCCTCAACGGTAAGAATAGTTTGGCGCAGATGAGTGAGAATCCACCGATCGAGCGGGTGTTTTGTACCTGGCGAAGCATCTGTCCGAGTATAGTTATCTGCTTGTGCGTACTCAACGAAGAATTTGTAGATATTCCACAATACAAGGATAAAGGATCGGCGCACCTCGTTTGCTGCTGTGTACCCAAAGACCATATTTTCGGCAGGATTTGCTCGACAGAACATCCAGCGCATCACGTCGACCCCAATTTTTTCAGCACCCTCTCCAAACTCAATAGCATTCCCCCAGCTTTTGTGCATTGCGCGCCCGTCTTCGGCAAAAAGAGTACCAAAGCCTAAAACGGTTTTAAAGGGTTTTTGGTCCTCAAGTGCAGATGACATTGCAATAAGAGCATAGAACCAGTTTTTAAATTGCCCTGGGAATGATTCGGTTATAAAATCCGCTGGGAACCAGTTTTGCCATTCCTCCCTATTTTTGCTGTACAACGGTTCCCCATGATTTTTTTCAGTAATAGTTGAATATGGCACAATACCTGCATCCAGCCATGGATTACCAACATCGTCAATACGTGAAACAGGTTTAGAACACTTCTCACAGGATATTTTTACAAGATCAATATATGGCTTATGCGGTGATTTCCCCTCAAATTCTTTCCACCATTCTATACTCCTATCCTTTAATTCCTCTTTTCCTCCCAGGACATTAATGTATCCACATTGAGCGCATTCATAAATAGGCAAAGCAAGACCCCAATATCTGTTCTTTTTGCTGATAAGCCAGTCCTCCATATGTTCAAGCCAATCAAGCTCTCGATCAAGTCCAAAGCTAGGAAGCCACTTAATATTTTGAGCATTGCGAATCATTTTTGTACGCAATGTTAGGGTGTCTATGTTTGAAGGAATATCCATAGCTATATACCATTCATCTGCGACTTTCCAGACAAGCTCTTTTCGACAACGCCAGCAGGCTGGATAACGATGCGTATACATCTCTGTCGTAAGTAGTGCTCCCTGATCCTTCAAAGCATCAATAATGAGTTCCGGATGGGTTTTTGCATTTTTTCCTGAAAATTCTCCCAGACCATCAAGGTATGAAGCATCGTCTGCAATGACTGAAATTACGGCTAACCCGAGCTTTTTCCCTATTCGAAAGTCCTCAGTCCCCGCCCCTGGAGCAATGTGCAAGAGGCCAGTCCCCTCGTGCGCATTAATGAGCTCTGAAGCGTCAACAACCGTGTGAAATGTTTCGGGTCTTTCTTCTTGAGCATCCTGGACACGCGGAATGTTATCAAAAGGACCGTTATATCTTAGGCCAAGCAGATCTGATCCCTTTATGACATTGATTTTATTCCAATCCTCTTTGGCATCGTGCAAAATATATTCATTAATAGGCAAAACGCGTTCCTTAATGGTTCGTTCGGGAATTTTCTCCTCGTCATCCTGATCAAGGAATATAATCCTTTCTCCACTTTCATTTTCCCAGACGCCATATACATAATCAGTATGAACACCAACTGCAACATTAGCAGGCACCGTCCAGGGGGTTGTTGTCCAAATAAGTAATGCCGTATTCTCCCACCCTTTTGATGTAATAGGCAATTTGAGGTAGATTGACTCATGGGTTAGCTCTTTATAATCCTCTGTCAGCATCTCATGCTGTGATATTGCTGTTTCGCAACGAGGGCACCATGGCACTGCATCACGACCTTTGTAGATCCATCCATGTTCATGACAGACTTTTAGAAAATGCCAGATCATATAGTTATTTTCATCTGCCATAGTAAAATAGGAGTGCTCCCAGTCCATGAAGTTTCCCAAGCGTTTTGTCTGTTCAGTCTGAATGCCTGCAAATTTTATGACTCTCTCTTTGCATAGCTTGACAAATTGTGCGATTGAAGCGATACGATCTCCAGGCACTAAATTTTCAATGTCCTTTTTATTCTTAATCCCAATTTCTTTTTCAACCTCAACCTCTACCCATAAGCCCTGGCAGTCAAACCCATTCTGAAATCGCTGCCTATACCCAAGCAAATTGTAAAAGCGTTGCCAGACATCTTTATAGGTGCGACCCCACGCATGATGCACCCCCATGGGATTGTTTGCAGTTATCGGACCATCAAGAAAAGAAAAATATTGATTGGCAGTGTCATTTTTATGAAGATATTTCGAAACAATGCCTGTCTCATACCATCTTTTCAGAAGTTCTTGCTCCTTTTCCGGAAAGTTCGGGCGCGCTTCAACAGGTTTAAACATAAGAGGTATTATAGCGAAGTACCCTTCATTTACCAAGTTGAAATTGCAAAAATGGGGTGTATAATCTCGAATATATGACCGTAGAGACTTCACACAAACAAGATCCTCTTATATTGAAATATGGAAGAAGGGTTACACAGATAGCTGGAGACATCTTCAGGGATGAAAAGTGTCCAAAGGGTACCACACTTGATAGTATTACACAGGAGTTATGGCTAGGCCTATGTTCCGCAGCGCAAAGAGGAGTGCTCGATCCATTAAAGTCAGCAAAGGAGCATGTTAGAAGAATATATCTCTCATCACATGGAGCAGCTCATGTTATAACTGTTCCTAACGAACTTCTGGATACCTTGGAAGGCCCTGATACAGATATGAGAGCCGCTGAAGAGGAACTTAATGGTGTTTCTGAAGATGATGCCCATCTCATCAGCATACTCCTTTCAGAAGTACAGCTTGCAATTCTGGAAGCTAGACTTTGTGGAAATTACGATCCAGAGCACATCGCAGGACAATTTGGCTTAACTATGGATGAGGTTGTTGAGAATGAAAGAAAGGCATTAGACCGACTCAGAAGAATTGGAACGTTGTAAACACCTTCCTGTTATATTTTTCTCCTTAAAAAAGCTGGTACCCCGAATTCATCTTCATCAACTAGGTTATCTTCCTCTGAGGAAAACTGCCTGGTTCTTTTCTCCTCTTCATGATGACCTTTGCGTAACATATGGCGTGGTTCTGGCTCCAAGCTAATTTCTTCTTTACGAGTATCCACCGCATCTTGGGAGATAGGCCGCGCGTGGTCTCTAACATGAGAAAGCCTTAGGCGTCCTTCATCAATGCGCGTTGCAATAACAGTGATGCGTACCTGGTCCATCATTTTCTCATCAATCACAGCTCCGAATATTATATCCGCATCAGGATCAACAGTCTTTGCAATAACAGACGCTGCTTCATCAACTTCCGTCATTGACAAATCCGCTCCTCCTACAATATTGAAAAGAACCCCCTTTGCACCAGAAATTGACGATTCTAGAAGTGGAGAGGATATTGCTTGTTTAATGGCATTAATTGTTCTATTCTCCCCGCTCGCTGTTCCAATTCCCATTAACGCAGTACCGGCATCTTTCATAATGGTACGAACATCAGCAAAATCCACGTTAATGAGACCAGGGACAGTAATAAGCTCAGCAATGCCTTTGACTCCCTGATGCAGCACAGAGTCAACCTTCTTAAAAGCCTCTAGTATGCTGACTTTTGAGTCGACAATCTCAAGGACCCGTTGATTTGGAATAACAATAAGTGTGTCAACCTTATCTTTCAGGTCATCAATTCCCTCACTTGCCGTCACCTTCCTTCGCGACCCTTCAAATACAAATGGACGTGTAACAACCGCGACAGTCAAAGCCTCAACCTCCCGACTAATTTCAGCAATAATTGGAGCTGCGCCAGTGCCCGTTCCGCCACCCTCCCCTGCTGCAATAAAAACCATATCAGCACCGTCGAGATACTCCTTGATTTTCTCTCGAGATTCTTCAGCAGCCTGACGACCAATTTCCGGATCGCCACCAGAGCCCAAACCCTTAGTCAGACTCTCGCCAATTTGAATTTTGATATCAGCATTATGGTTCAGAAGAGCCTGGGCATCAGTGTTCATCGCAATAAACTCGACCCCCTTAATGTCCTCTTCTTTAATCATGGTGGCAAGAGCATTACCTCCCCCCCCTCCGACACCAACGACCTTTATCTTTGCAGGTTGCCCCGCATGAGGTTTGATTAACATAAATTTAGTTGTAACTAGTTGAACTAGTTAGAACTAGTTGTAACTAGTTTTAACTAGGTGAACTGGGTGAACTGCGGGGGCAGATCTGGAAAACTTTTCCCACCCCACCCTTCTACAATTCTATCCCTCTATGCTTCTATATCTATCTACGGCACAAAATTCTTAAACAAATCTCTCACTTTTTTTACCGATCCTTTCATTGAAATATTCCTGAGTATTCTATCAAAATCTTTAACGTTCAACTGCTTTTCTGATGCGTCGGTATCTTTTGCATATAAAAGCAAACCAGCTACGCACGCATACTGTGGATACATGACCTCATCAGTAAGGCCAGTAATGTGTTGGGGGGCACCAATCCTGGCTGGGAGGCCAATGACCCGTTTTGCTATCTCAAGCGCTCCTACACTGAGAGCTCCGCCACCTGTAATAATGAGTCCTGATGGTACAAGATTCATACACTCGTTGGTATCAAGGGCAACAAGGACTTGCTCAAACATTTCTTCAAGCCGTGGTCTGATAATGCCATCTACAACTGTTTTGTATGAAAATGAGTTTAGGCCTTCCTTAAGCCTTAAACCAGATATGTCAACATCGTCTTTTTTGTCTTTGAGATATTTAAGCTTTGCAGAATCACTGAGCATGAGTTTTATATGTTCAGCTGAATCCAGCGACACACGAAGACCAACTGCGATATCGTTGGTAATATGGCGTGCCCCAATAGGAATGGACGAGGAATGGGTCAACGCCCCTTCAATATAGACGGCAATATCAATTTTCCCGCCACCAAGATCCACCAGCACTGCGCCAAGCTCTTTTTCGGTTTCAGACATGGTTGCTAGGGCTGATGACAAACCCGAAAACACATAGCCGCGTATTTCAATCCCAAGATCTGACATACAGCGCTCAAGATTCTTAAGATTGGTCATACTAGCCGTAATGATGTGCGTGTTCACTTCCAGGCGCACTCCACTCATTCCTAAGGGATTTTTAATACCACCCTGTCCATCAACGATATACTCCCTCGGCGAAACCTCGATAACCTCCCTTGTTGAGGACAAAGAAATAGCCTTTGCCGCATCAATCACCCGCGAAACATCATCATCTGAGATCTCCACATCAGGATGCGAAACAGCCACTACTCCTTGTGAATTAATTGATTCAATGTGTGGACCCCCAACAGATGCAAAGGCAGATGTCACTTTCGCTCCAGCCATACGTTCTGCTTGTTCAATAGCTTGTTCAAGGGAAGAGGAAACTTGGTTGATGTCAACAATTTGACCTCTTTTAACCCCCCGCGATGGCACACTTGAAAATCCCATAACACGAGGGGTTGGTTCTTCTTCGCTTACTCTGGCAATGATACAGGACATTTTGGATGATCCAACATCAATACCGCAGAGAAGATTTTGTGCCATATGTGGTTATATCAATTTTATGACTGGTTTTTCAAACCGTATATCAATTGATGTAAATTTTTTTCCTCCAATTCTCAGCTGTTTATAGGTATACTCAAGTTCCTGAAACTGGCGGGCAACATCTTTTTGAGACGTTGCAACAATATCAAACTCATCTGCTCTTAATAGTATCATATTTTCGTTTGTGATATCAATTGAACGTACACGAATACCAAGTTCCAGGACCATGGCTGTCAGCACCGACGCTGAGTGTATTTCTGAGATGTCAAGTTTTTCACCAATAGCATATTGGTTATAAAAAAGTGGTTGATAGTACCTAATAAAAGGTAATGAAGCATCTGGCTCTTGTTTGTTCTTTTCCAAGACAGTGCCATCGTCTGAAAGATACAGAAGCCCATCAGCAAGCATAACTATAACAGCAGGTCGTTTCTTTGAAGCCGCAATATAAAGACTTTGGGGATAGTGTTTTTCCACAATAACATCAATTAATGATGGATTTGCAACAATAAGATTTTGTTTGATAGTATCTGGGGCAAGAAAAAACATATGCTTTCCATAGAAAGGCTGAATCCCTTTCATATCACGTACTCCCTCAATAAGAATATTCTTAACACGAAAGATGTTCCAAAGAGATACGCACATCACCCAGACAATGACAGTGAGTATCAGAAATATAACATAGTAAGCAGTTTTCCGTTTCCTAGACATTAAGTACATTGTATGCTTTTACTCGAAGATTTCATGAACAATCATTTCTGCAGCATCTTTATGGAGATACTTTTGAAGAAGGGCAAAATTCTTTTTATATGATTGATACTCCTGGTACACCTTGATGATTTTTTCATACAAAGCATCTGACGAGTCACTTTGGTTATAGACTTCCCCGGCACCAGCTTGTGTAATTAATCTGGCGTGTTTTTCCTGTTCACCACTTGCTGACCACGGAAGTGGGATGAGAACACATGGTTTACGAAACAGAATTAATTCGAATGTCGTATTTGCCCCCGCACGAGTTACGATAATATGGGCATTTTTGAAGATCCAGCCCACTTCATCAGACGCAAAGTGCTCTCGCACAATATAACCCTTCTTTTTGATACGAGACAGACGTGCGTAATCACCATATTTTTCAACATTCCCAGATTGATGGATCACAGTGAACGTCTTAAGCAGCTTTGGAAGTAACGTTTCAATTAAGACATTTATACTATGCGACCCCAAGGAGCCACCTGTCACATAGAGGATGGGTTTTGACGAAGGCAACACACATGGTTTTCTTAGCGTCCGCTTTGCTTCTTCACGAATAGGGTTGCCTGTTAAGCGAGTTTTGCGAACAGTAAAGTATTTCATTGTCTCAGGAAACGAAATTAAGACCTTGTCTGCAATAGTGCCTATAATCTTATTTGCAAGTCCTGGAGCAATCGTTTGTTCATGCGTAATAACTTTGATGCTTAGCACCTTGCCCACGATACATATCGGTAACGCAATATACCCACCAAACGACACAATAATATCTGGCCTGACATGTCGGACAATGTTAAATGCTTCAATAAAACCCTTTCCCGTAAGTGGAATATCTTTGAATGATTCCCGTGTGACAACGCGAGTGAGTTTGCCAGCTCGTAATGTATGAAATGGAATACCTTGTTTCGTAACTTGTTTATATTCATATGAAAGCGCCATGCTGCCTTCCTGCGTATATTGCTTACCAACAAATTCAATGTCTTGATATCCCTGTTTTAAAAGTTCATGGATGACGGCAAGGGCTGGAGCCGGATGACCTCCGGTAATAAGGATTTTCATAAGCAGACTTTATTGTATCAAAATTCCCATATTATAAGCAGCTTAACCTTTTTGCCCTTTTGCAATATTAATAACAATCCCCATTAATGCGTAAAATACGAGCAGACTTGACCCCCCATATGAAACAAACGGTAAAGGTACTCCTGTGAGAGGTATGACACCAATCATACCACCGAGATTGATAACAAGCTGGAGGCCGAGAATGATCAGTGCTCCGCTTGCTAAAAGATATCCAAACCGATCCTGAGCTTTTAGCGCAGCTTTATATACTGCATACAGAAGCATGATATAGATTCCTATAAGTAGTATTGCTCCGATAAAACCCACTTCTTCCCCAATTATCGCAAATATCGAATCTGTATGCGCTTCGGGCAGAAATTGGTACTTTTGCCGTGAGTTTGTAAAGCCCTTGCCAAAAATACCACCAGAGGAGAGTGAAATTAATATCTGGTTGATGTGGTAGCTAATACCCTTGGGATCTGAAGCCGGGTTTACAAAAGCCATAAGTCTGCGAAGCCTATATGGGGACGTTACGACCAGCACAATCCCACCTATACCAGCAATTGGAATAAGCCCCAGAATATACGTTAGATTACCTCCAGATAAAAAATAAAGAGTAACAAAAAGAGAGAATATCAAGATTGCAGTCCCAAGATCGGGTTGAATCATGATAAGAGCAATCATGAGACCTAATATAAACATGAAGTGTAGAAATCTTGCACGTTGCTTGTAGAGAAACCAGGATGAAATGTATAAAATAACGGCAATTTTTGCAAATTCAGTAGGTTGAAAACTAAAGAAACCTAGATTAATCCATCTTCGGGCTCCATATACGGTTGTTCCAATACCGGGAATCAGAACAATAGTGAGAAGCACCAATGTGAGAAGTAAAAAAGGAAACGCAAGGTAGTAAAATCTCCGATAATTAAATTTGCTTAAAAATGTCATCATACCTACTCCCAGTACTCCCCACATCAGCTGTTGTTTTAAATAATAAAAACTATCGTCAAGCTGCCTGAATGCTGTTACCGAAGATGCTTCAAATATGAAAAAGATCCCAATCACAGTAAGAAGAATGGGCAATCCAAAGAGAAGTGAATTTAGGCCCTGTGAGGTTTTCGCACTAAGCTGATGTTGTTTTTTTCTGTGCGAATGTCTGACTTTGTGCATATTTTTTTACGAATTCGACAAAGGTATCTCCTCTTTCACCAAAATTGTGAAACATGGTATAACTTGGAGCTCCTGGAGATAAGAGACAGATATCACCAGTTCCAGTTTGTTTTAACACTTCTTCCATAGCTTCTTGCATGGAATCAACTTTTGTTATGTGGGGGTCATAATCCTTAATATCTGAAATACAATTATAGAGCTTTTCCTGAGTATCAGGGAAAAGGATAATAGTGCGCACATCTTTACGTGCAAGTTGCTGCGCAAGCTCGGAAAAGTTATAACCACGATCCTCCCCACCTAAAATGATAGTATCAATCCGAGGCAGAACGGAAAGTGCAAAAACCGTTGAAGATGGATGGGTAGAGGCAGAGTCATCAATGAAAGTAATATCGTTGTAAACCCCCACGTTACGCAGTCGATGAGGTAGGGGCATAAAAGACTGAATGCTTGTTTTAATATCCATATCTGATAAACCCATATGCCTGCATATGGCTATTACCGCCTGGATGTTTTGAGCATGGGTATAAAAAGCCAAATTGTGCATGAACGCTGTGGCATCAATACCTGAAAAGTCAAGTGACTGTGCTTTTGTTTGTGCCAGCAGTTTTTTGATTTGGTGTTCTCCACCATTGTAAAAAAACGTATCCTCAGAGCCTTGAAAGAGCGTTATATGGGATTTAGCTTGAAAATATTCTTCATACGAGTTGTGATTGTGCAGTTCTTCATAGATATTCAGAAAACAGGCAATGTCTGGAGATGTGTGGATATCTTCTAGT
>MFZT01000003.1:337-788 GCA_001789515.1 Candidatus Roizmanbacteria bacterium RIFCSPHIGHO2_02_FULL_43_11 | reverse complement strand
CCCGGTCCATCTTTTTGGTCAGTAATACCAATCTTAGCTTCAGGATGGAATTTCTTCAGGAACTTTTCCGTGGCTTTACCCTCAACCCCATACCCTAAAATAAGAATTTTTTTATATCTTCGCAACTCATCAAGTTTCATAGCCTTAGTTTAACACACGTATGCTATACTGGGCCATATGGCCACGATTATTGAGCGTTTTTTTGGTAAACCTAAAGCTGAGCCTCCTGCTGAAATGCCCAAGCTTACTATTGTTGATAGCCATGCATACATCCTTAATGGGCAGCGTCATCTCAAAGCAGAGGGACTTACCGTTTTACAGATCGTTGAGTACTTCTTTGGTTTTGCCCAAGGAGATTACTTGCGCATTCATGTCCCTGAAGGATGTGACACTGGAAAACTCGTTCAAATGCTTCAGGGCTTTTTTGATACACAAATGATGGCACGAAATG
>MFZT01000003.1:0-318 GCA_001789515.1 Candidatus Roizmanbacteria bacterium RIFCSPHIGHO2_02_FULL_43_11 | reverse complement strand
TGAAGTCCACATCCACACTCCTGGTCGTCCAAACCCTGGAAAAGAGAGTGAATACGCACAGTGGCAGGAAAGATTCTGGATAGGATACTGGGGAAGGATTGACTATGAAGATGAGTATGCCTTTTGACCACTATAGGCGCGCAGCAAAGCGTCCTTGAAAATACCAGGGACACTTGAATCATTACCATAGCTTAATACCTGATCTTGCATTTTTTTAATGTTTCCACTTATAGAGGGCAGTATTTCCTTTTCAAAATAGTCCATAACTGGCTCTCCTCTATATTCCCCTCTCTGGTGAGCCATATACAAAGCAACCAC
>MFZT01000002.1:3451-10568 GCA_001789515.1 Candidatus Roizmanbacteria bacterium RIFCSPHIGHO2_02_FULL_43_11 | reverse complement strand
GAGATTTAATCATCGAGATGATATGGAAAAACTCTTGAAGTTATTAATTAAACAAGGCCGATAGTTTCTACTTAACTAGTCAAGCCCCTACTGATTATTCTGATGATCCCGAATTCAATGGGTGACTGACGGGATTCGAACCCGCGACCTACAGTTCCACAAACTGTCGCTCTAACCAGCTGAGCTACAGCCACCAATGCAGCACCATTTCTCAGCCATAGGCAAAACATCTGCACTATAGCACATTTTAGAGCTGGGCTGGCGCCTCCGGAGGGAATCGAACCCCCATCACATGGTCCGAAGCCACGTACTCTATCCGTTAAGCTACGGAGGCTATTCTCACCATTCGATGCCGCTATTATAACAAAAATAGCGTAACATAGACATATGCCCACGCTCGATGTGCTTGTATTTTGGATTGCAGAATTCGGCATCCTAACTTTTCTTATCTGGGCTTGTATCTACATTTCCACTCTTTCCTTTTCAGCTCTCAAACATGCACCATTTGTGCCTACGAGAGTTTCTACAAAGCCCGTCATTGCCAGAGCCAGGCCTCGCAAGGATCAAACTTTTATCGATTTAGGCTCTGGGGACGGTCGAGTTGTGATTACAGCAGCTAAAGAGTTTGGTTTGAATGCGATCGGATACGAGATAAATCCTGTGCTCATATTTCTCAGCAAATTGCGCGCCAGAATAGCGAAAACCGACGTTCAGTTTATCCGCGCTGACCTGTACGACGCCGGGCTTTGCCAACGCCCGGCTTTGTATAGGATCCATCACCAGCTTCCTCCCATCATTTACATCTTCCTTCTCCCTCGCTATATGGACCATCTTGGTAAGAAAATCATCCGATCTTGTCCTCCTGGCACAGTCGTTATCTCTTATGGTTTTGTAATTCCACTACTTTCGGATAAACTGTATACAATACTGAAGGGTAAACCATTTCCCACGTATTACTACAAATTATGAATATATGCAGACTAGGAACTCTCACTGTGCTTTTTTGTGTTTTCTTTGTTGCAAACGTATTTCTCATTGTAACTTTTAATCACACTCTCCAGGTTCAGAAAGCCCAGCAGCGTATCTTGGCTGAAATTGCAACGATCGATAATATTCAGGCAGACGAAACCCTTGTGAAACTAGGTTCATTTGAGGCTGACGTAAAACTTATTGACGGGCGTGCCGCAAAGCTTCGGCGCTATTTGCGTTCCATCAACTCGCCGCTTTTCGACTATGCAGACCTGTTGGTTGAGGAAGCGGATAAGTATGGTTATGACTATAGGCTTCTTGTGGCAATTGCTTTGCAGGAATCTACGGCATGCAGATTTATACCTGAAAATTCCTATAATTGTTGGGGGTGGGGTATTTATGGCGATATGGTAACAAGATTTTCAACTTATGATGAAGCTATTAGGACAGTCTCTGACGGTATTAAGCAGAATTACCTTGATAAGGGCCTTATTACAACTGAGCAGATTATGAAGAAATACACTCCAGGATCAAACGGGTCGTGGGCATGGGCTGTGCGGTTTTTCTTTCAGCGCCTTGAGTCATATTGAGGTAAATGCCCTAAATAGAAATACTATACACATTGCTTGACAAACCTATAGTCCTATGCTATACTTTTCTCCACGGATGGGGGTCTGCACTTCACGTAAGGACAGGCTCCCATCTTGTTTATAGACTCATCAGACCATATTCATCCTCTCTTCATAGCACACTGACAGATCTTATGCCTTGGTACCTCAAGCTCAACTGCTTTAGGGACCAATGTTAGTAGATGTGTCATTATGAAAAAACTTACTCAGATATTTATTATAGCTGTTGCTTTCTACCTGTTCGGAGTAATTGCACCAGCGTATGGCTATGAAAAGACGGCTGATTCATCAGCCAGGATTTTTGAGGTCTCGCAGTTGCGAGGTGGTAGTGAGGAAGCTGGCCTCATGAGTCAAAATGACAATTATCTTCCTGCACTAGCGATCCGTGTGGTTCTTCATCGCTACGGTTCGCCTCTCGCTCAAGAGGCGGAGTACTTTGTGTATGCTGCGCGAAAAAATAGCCTTGAACCATATATGCTGCCAGCTATTGCTGGTGTTGAGTCTGGTTTTGGACAGGCATTGATTCGTGATTCCTATAACCCGTTTGGGTGGGGTGGAGGCCGTATATACTTTGATTCATGGAAGCATGGGATCTCAATTGTTGGTGAGGCTTTGCATACACGGTATATTATGCGAGGAGCTCAATCTGTACATGACATTGGGCCGCGTTATGCCGGAGGTTCACAAACATGGGCACCTAAGGTTTTGGCGTATATACATGCCTTTGAGGAGGAGGAAACTCGTCTTCGAAGGCTCTCTGTGTTGTGATATAATGAGCTCAGAAGTTGCGAGAATGTGCCGTTGGAAGCGAGATTCCACTCCAGAGGTTTATTGCCAGGATGGCGGAAATGGTAGACGCGCAGGATTTAGGATCCTGTACCGCAAGGTGTGTGGGTTCGATTCCCTCTCCTGGCACTTTCAGCATTGATTTTGTTCTATAGGTCTATATAAACATTATGAATACAACAAAGATTTCCGAGGAAAAAAGGACAGCTCTTTACGAGGTAGTCATCCCTGCCCAAGACATTAAGGTTCGATATGATACTGCACTTAAGAAAATCTCTCAGACTGCAGACATAGAGGGATTTCGTAAGGGCAAAGCTCCACTTGAAATGGTTAGTAAAACAATAGGGCATGAAAGTATCTATGATCAACTTCTGCAGGATCTTGTTTCAGATGTCTACCAGAAAATCCTTGAGAAGGATTCGCTTCGCCCCTTTATCTCACCTAAGATTGAGCTTAAGAACGCTAAGGAAGATGAGGATTGGGTTATCAATATATCCATCGCCATTGAGCCAAGGGTTACCCTTCCAGATTACAAAAAAATTATCGCCGATATTCGTGCTGAGACGAAAAAGGACAACATTTGGGTACCTGGTAAGGACGAGAAGACTGACGCAGCTTCAGTCAAAAAAAGGGAGAAGTTTTTGAATGCTGTTCTTAGGTCACTTATTGACAAAACTCAAATCGAGCTGTCCCCACTCATTATTGACGAGGAGATTACACAACGACTCTCGCGTCTTGTGGATGATGTGCGCAAAATTGGTCTTACAATCGATGCGTATCTGCGATCTCGACAAATCACACAGGATAAGATTAAGGAGGAATTTACAAAGGATATTATTGATACGTATAAGCTTGAGTTTGCGCTCAATGAGATTGGAGATAAGGAAAACATCACTGTTGAGAAGGAGGAAATTGACACATTGCTTAAGAAACTTCCTGAAAAGGATCGACACGAGGCTGAGAAAAATTCATATATGTACAGTGCAATGATCAGAAAGCAGAAAATCATTGATTTTTTAGGGAGCTCATAGTATAATACGCCACAATATGACAATGCAGAGTCAGGCTCAAAAGAAGCCCGTAACATATACAAACCCGCAGGAGGTTCTTCGTAATGTTGGGAGTACTGGTGATGCTATTGCTCAAGATATTCTGCGTCAGAAGGATGCGTTCGAAGGTCGTTTTGCTCAGGCCCAAAGGAGGGGACCTATAAATAGGGAAGTCGTTGCTTTTAGTAAGGATTCGTATCAGGAGACTCATCTTAAACGAGATGAAATCAGAGCCATTCAGGAGACAATCGCAGCTATTCAAAGGGAAGTTCGTGAAATAAAAGCCTACAGCGCAGGTGTAAGCGAGGAGGTTTCAAAAATAGAGCGTGCGACCATGCAGGCACTTCCTTCGCGTATCGGTGTGTACCACGTCCGCTATTACGAGCTTATGCTTCAATACCTGCGAGGAATCAAAGCTAAGGTTGGTGAGGCTAAGACTTGGCTCATGGCCATGCAATCGAAGAAGGCTAAGCGGGGCTCAGCCTACGCTGTACGTACAAAAAAGCTTGGAACTCAATATTCTCTTTCTCAGGAGCAACAACTTGCTCGAAGCGTTGGATGATTTCCTTCTCTCATTTCGTTCCATCTGTTGGTAATTCTGCTTATTGACACACCTAGTTAGGAAGGGTTAATATGAAGTTATTAGCAATTCTTAATATCTATGGCAAAGAAATCAACAGACCTGAGTGATGCTCAAGCACGAATGCTTTTAGTTTCAATTTTATCGCTACTTGTGGGCATATTTATCGGCATGTATGTTCTTGCCGGCAAGATCCAGACAGCCTCTGATGCATACTCAATGCCTCGCGGAGCAGGGTATCAATATCAGGGAACAGGGCAGGGTGGAGGACAGCAAACTGGTAGGTTGGACTGCCTTATCCGGATCTTGAGAGGAAGAGCTTCCGAGTGCTTCTAATTCAGTTTGGTGTTTTTTTGCTGAAGGTTTTTGCCGTGCGGCTTCAGGTGTAGTTTGGTAGAGCGTTGCATTGGTTTATCTCTCCTTGTATAATGCCACCTAGCTGGTCGCTTAGCTCAGCTGGCTAGAGCGTTGCATTGACATTGCAAAGGTCACAGGTTCAAGTCCTGTAGCGACCACAGGATAAACGGTTATGGACATAACCCACGAATAATAGCCCTCGGAGAAACTCCAGATTCTAAAATTGCTTTCGGAATCGACTTATGTTAGAATCCCGCAGTATTCACGATGAGCAAGTTTGCCGAGAGGCGCATAAGACACGAGCAGCAGAGAAAAGCAATAATTGTCAGTGAGCAGAGCCGGTTTTTCAGTGATTTAGCAACGCTGTTGTTTTTTCTGCCCGAAGATACTGGTGGTGCCTTCATACGCAGAGGAGCTGCAAACAGGTTTAGACTAATTGATGATACAGTCTCACTTTATTTTCCTGGTATATGGCTGCAGGAATTGCAGTTTTCAGTAACACCATATTTATATGCAGCTGAGGTGTCTGGATTATACTGCATTGAACTGATGATTAAATCATTTAAACTGAATACACGAAACCCTCTCCATACACCTCCCGATGAAGCTTACATCCGCTTTTCTCCAGTAACAGATCCGTCTAGTGGTTATTGTTTTGGCCTTCAGGACGAGCAGTTTTACGAGGTATACGGGCAGGAAAGAGTGCCACCTGTCACCATAACTCCATATACGCCGCCATATCGTGTTAGACAACTCATAAGCCTTGTCGATAAACTGGTTGTAAAATACCAAAGTGATGGTTCGTAATGCAAACATTCTTTCTCACGGAGGTCTAGAGACGATTTGTCATTTCACTATTTCACTAGTTCTGCCAGTTATACTATAATACTCACCATGAGCGATAATCAGGAATATCTTAACAATGTGCGCCACTCATGCGCCCATTTGCTTGCAAAGGCTGTTAAGGATTTATGGCCTGGCACCCATAATGCTATTGGGCCATCCATCGAGAATGGTTTTTATCAGGATTTTGACTTTGGAGACATAAAAATCTCAGAAGCAGACCTTCCGATGATTGAAAAGCGGATGCACGAACTCCTCCCACAGTGGAAGGAGTTTGTATTCAATGAGGTTACTCCAGAGAAGGCACGAGAGCTTTTTAAGGATAATCCTTATAAGCTTGAATTGCTTGAAGAGTTTGCCCAGGACGGAAAAAAGCTTCTGACAAATAATCCTGGAGATTTTCTTGACCTATGTAAGATGGGCCACGTTGAGAAGCCATCTCAGGAACTCCAGAATTTTAAACTTTTATCTGTCGCGGGGGCATACTGGCGAGGTGATGAAAAAAATAAGATGCTTACGCGTATTTACGGGACAGCATTTCCCACTGCAGAGGAACTAGAGAAGCATTTGCATACGCTTGAGGAAGCAAGGAAGCGAGATCATAAAATTTTAGGCAGACAGCTTGGCCTTTTCACATTTTCCGATTTAGTCGGGGCAGGGTTGCCACTCTGGACACCAAAGGGCACGCTTATCCGAACGCTTCTTGATGACTATATCTGGAGCCTTAGGAAAGAGAAAGGCTATCAGAAAGTAGCAATTCCGCACATTACAAAGAAGGATCTATACGAAAAAAGTGGTCATTGGGAGAAGTTCTCAGATGAGTTGTTTAAAATTCAAACTCGTGAAGGACACCTCTTCGCCATGAAGCCAATGAACTGTCCCCATCATACTCAAATTTACGCTGCAGAGATGCGCAGTTACCGAGACTTACCCCAGCGTTATGCGGAAACTACGATGGTCTACCGTGATGAACAAACAGGGGAGCTGTCGGGCCTATCGCGCGTACGATGCATTACACAGGATGATGCTCACGTCTTTTGTCGCGTTTCACAGATTGAGGATGAGGCTCTTGCAATTTGGGATATTGTGAATCATTTTTATGAGGCACTTAATTTTCCACTCAAAATTAGGTTATCTCTGCATGATCCTGTAGGGATGGATGCCTATCTTGGCAGCGAGGATCAATGGCAAACAGCTGAGGAAAAACTCCGCACACTCCTTAAGAAAAATGGTGCTGATTTTTATGAAGGAATTGGTGAAGCGGCCTTCTATGGCCCTAAAATCGATTTTATATCTCATGACTCTCTGGGTCGTGAATGGCAGGTTGCAACAATGCAACTCGATATCAATATGCCGGAAAGATTTAATCTGTTCTGTATTAACGAATCAGGCGAAGAAGAGCGTATTGTGATGATCCATGCAGCGATCATGGGATCAATCGAGCGCTTTATGTCCGTTCTGATTGAGCACTATGCGGGCGCGTTTCCAACGTGGCTTTCGCCTGTGCAAGTGGCTGTGATTCCGATCAGCGAAAAACATGCTGATCTTGCAGAGAAGGTTCATTCGCAGCTGCAGGAGGCCGGTATTCGTGCTGACCTTGACTCTGACAATAAAACAGTTTCAGCAAAAATTCGTCATCACACATTGCAAAAAATTCCATACATGTGTATAATTGGCGATACTGAAGCGCAGAAATCAGCCTCAGATGGTGCACAATTATATGTTTCTGTACGCACACGAGAGGGAGTTGATCAGGGCCTCATGAGCCTTTCCGCTTTTAAAGATAATATCCTCTATGAGATCAGTAATAAGAAGGCCTAAAAGCATTCAAATTAAGCACGTTATTAACGAGAGGATACAGGGAGAGCAGTTTAGGCTTATAGATGCCCATGGAGAGCAAATTA
>MFZT01000002.1:3163-3438 GCA_001789515.1 Candidatus Roizmanbacteria bacterium RIFCSPHIGHO2_02_FULL_43_11 | reverse complement strand
CTTGCAAGCCCTTGCATATCGACAGGAACATAATGTTGACCTTGTCCTGGTAGCACAACATGCCCAACCACCTGTTGTAAAGGCAATCGACTATCACAAATTTCTCTATCAGGAGGAGAAAAAAAACAAGGAGAGCCGGAAAGGCCAGAAAAAAGGTGGTACTAAGGATATTCAATTGTCACTGTTCATTGGCGAAGGTGATTTGGAGCGACAGGTAAAGAAGGCACAGGAGTTTTTAGCTGAAGGCTATCAGGTCCGCACTAAACTAAGGCTTA
>MFZT01000002.1:2011-3140 GCA_001789515.1 Candidatus Roizmanbacteria bacterium RIFCSPHIGHO2_02_FULL_43_11 | reverse complement strand
GATATGGCACACCAGCGAATACGTGGGTTTATCAGCAAGCTGGGAGAGGTTTCTCTTGCTGTTGAGCCAAAATTGCAGGGAAGAATTATCATGGCGGTTGTTGTGCGTAAAAAGTGAGCAGGTTTCAAATTTTCTAGGGACCATGACGGGTAAACAAAAAACGCGAAAATCGGCAGCAAAGCGGTTTAAAATTACTGCAACAGGAAAGGTTTTACATCGTGGCCATGGCGTACGCCATATTCGCTCGAGCAAGTCAAATAAGCGATTGCGGGCTCAATCAATACCACGAGAAGTAACCGGCAGAATGAAGATGAAGATTAAAAAGATGATGGGTGCTGCGTAGGAGAATAGAAGGATAGAGGTATGGAAGGATAGAAGTATAGAGAGCATAGAATGGTGGGGCACATATAGTTAAAACTAGTTCAACTAGTTAAAACTAGTTCGCCTAATTTCAACTAAAAACCGTGGTACGAATTAAAGGGAGCGTCCGAACAAAACAACGACACAAAAAGGTCCTAAAAATGGCAAAAGGTTTTTCAATGGCGCGCCGCCGTAGGTTTAAGGTGGCTCAGGAGGCTGTGTTACACGCAGGAGAGTATGCCTTCGCAGGCCGCAAACTTCGCAAGCGAGACTTCCGGTCCCTTTGGATTACCCGCATGAACGCAGCGCTACGCGAGCAGGGGGTTACGTATAGTAGGTTTATAAGGCAGTTGAAAGACAGGAATGTGGATTTGGATCGTAAAATTCTCGCATATTTCGCTACAGAAAAACCTGAAATCTTTAAGGAAATTACGAAAATTGTCCAGCACTAGTTTAGTGCTCTAGGGTGATTGACTTTGAATAACATGCAGTTGATTGGTTTCCTTGGTACAATCTGTACATGAACGATTTAGAGAATATACGCAAAACATTCTCCACCAAGCTTTCCTCTATAGCATCTCGAGAGCAACTTGACGATCTGGAAATTGAGTACCTCGGCCGCAAGGGCAAGATCAATCAGCATTTTAGCAAGATGAAGGGTTTTAAGGGTGAGGGAATGAAATCTTTTGGTCAAGGAATTAATGCATTAAAAGCAGAAATCGAAAACGAACTAAAAAGTAAATGGGTTGAGCTAAAGCCTCAAAGCATT
>MFZT01000002.1:1642-1938 GCA_001789515.1 Candidatus Roizmanbacteria bacterium RIFCSPHIGHO2_02_FULL_43_11 | reverse complement strand
AGATCAATACATTTTTTCGATACCACGGATATAGCGTTTATGAAGGTCCTGAAATTGAGACAAGCGAGTATAATTTTGAACGACTGAATCTGCCGGAGGATCATCCGGCTCGAGACCTGCAAGACACACTTTATATTAAGGAACCCACATGGCTTCTTAGAACGCATACCTCCTCTGTTGAGGCGCGGGCCCTAACCAGTGAAAAACCGCCGCTCCGGATTGTTGTGCCAGGAAAGGTTTATAGAAATGAAACAGCAAATGCAACAAATAATTCGTTCTTTTATCAGTATCAGGGA
>MFZT01000002.1:0-1542 GCA_001789515.1 Candidatus Roizmanbacteria bacterium RIFCSPHIGHO2_02_FULL_43_11 | reverse complement strand
GTAAATATTATCCCGAGGTAGAGCCTGGTGCAGGATTGGATATCCAGTGTAACTTTTGCCAGGGTGACGGTTGCCAGGTGTGCAAATATCGTGGGTGGATCGAGGTATTGGGTTCAGGGATGATTCATCCGAATATTTTTCGAAGCTGCAGGCTTGATCCAGATAAATGGTCCGGCTTCGCTTTTGGACTTGGACTCGACAGGATTGTCATGCTTAAATATGGTATCAATGATGTTCGAAGGTTATATAACGGTTCTCTTGTTTTTAAGGATGCACTTTTATGAATGTCCCATTTAACTGGCTTGGAGAGTATATAAAGATATCAGAAGATATCAACACCATTGCAAAATATTTTACGGCGATAGGTTACATGCAGAATCGACCTGTCCAGAAGGTGAAAGGGGATGACGTCCTTGACCTAGAGGTTAGACAGAATAGACCGGACTGTCTATCCCTTGTAGGACTTGCTCGAGAGCTGGCTGCGGTAATGCAAAAGACGCTTGTGATGCCCCAGATGTTGGAAAGTCTTCCAGAGTCTCATGGTGATGTGCGCGTTGATATTCAAGATGCTGCTCTCTGTTACCGGATGGGAACTGTGCTTATTGAGGGCATTGCTATTAAGGAGTCTCCAAAGTGGATGCAGGATCGTCTTGAAGCATGTGGGGTGAAGGTGCTGAATAACATCGTTGACATCACAAATTATGTGATGATTGAGATTGGGCTTTCCATGCATGCGTTTGATGCAAATGCTGTCAGTGATCATACTATTTCGGTGCGAGAAGCTATGGAAGGGGAACGCATCACTCTATTTGGCGGGAAGAAAATCAATTTTGCTCAGGATGATATCATTTTAGCTGATTCTGATGGTCCCATCTCTTCCACTATGATGGGTGGGGAAGCAAAAAGTGTCAGTAACTCAACGACAGCTATTATTTTAGAGGCTGCTGTTTATAACCAGGCTCGAGTTAGAAGATCGTCAATACGCCACACCATCCGCACGGAATCATCAACACGCCTGGAAAAATTTCTTCACCCCGAACTTGTTGACATTGCTTTAAGACGCGCTGTGCACCTTGTGCTTGAACACGCAGGCGGGAGAATAACTGGCAGTTATGATGCGTATCCTGCACTGCAGGCGAAAAAGTTAGTCACACTTTCCATACCGCATTTACATGCACTTACTGGTGTCAACATCCCACATCATACTGCTCTTGACATACTAAACAGGCTCGAAATTCCCACTGTTGAACTTTCTGAAGATCAGCTGCAATCCGAGATTCCGTATTTTCGTACCGATCTGGAACAGGAGGCTGATCTTATTGAAGAGGTTATTCGTATTCATGGCTATGACACAATTCCTGAGCATATTCCCACTTCGGCGCCACCGAAGGATTTGCAATCATCTTTGTTTGTTTTAGAGGAAAAAGCACGGGATATCATGATTGCATTTGGCTATGATGAGCAGATCTCTGAGCCTCTCACGCATGAGGAGGAGCCCCATGTCAAACCAGTTATTCTTGAAAATTCTCTCACGAGCGAGAA
>MFZT01000001.1:2732-5346 GCA_001789515.1 Candidatus Roizmanbacteria bacterium RIFCSPHIGHO2_02_FULL_43_11 | reverse complement strand
GTTAAGCCCGGTCGTTGCTGATCCTAAGTCAACAACATCATCAAGCACAAGGTTACCGGATATATCAGATAATGTTCCTTCGATAGCTAGGTTGCCGGCATTACTAATCGTTAACTGATCAGCACCACTACTATTCTCAAACACTGCCAGAGATGTCGTCTGTGTTCCATTTCCTTGAACAATCAACTGAATTTGATCTGCATCTCCATCAATAGATAGCTTGGAAGAGGAGAGGGGAGAACTTCCACCAATGACTACTTCGTCAGTAGTATCTGTAGTATATATGGTAGTGCCACTATCAGTCCACACACTGTCTGCACCGCCTCCTGTTGCAATGGTGTATACCTCGTTGAATGCATCTATTACCGTCTCATCCGTGAAATTAGTCCTAAATGTATTAATATCAGCACTGGCATTGGCAAATGGAATAGCCGTGGTGGTGGTGGCACCTTTAATATTACTATCATAGAAACTAACTGTTCCTGTATTGGTGGTTGATCCTCCAGCATCAAGGAGGATGTTGCCTGAGTTATATGTCTTTAAGGTAAGAGGATTGCTTTCATATGATTCTCCAACGTCAATAGTTAATGGCCCGAGTGATTGAATGGAAGAACTTGTTTGATTAGACAATATAAGGTCATATGCGAACGTGGTATCTCCAGCTGATGAAAATAATGTTGGGACTGTTGTCTCTACTTGATTCTCAGCAACACGGAATATAGAGCTACCGGCATCGGTGATATTAAGAAGGTTTGTGACATTACCATTAGCACCAATGTTAAGTCTAAACAAGTCTGTTGTCGCAGTAGTCGTAGATCCTGGGCTCCAATCAAAATATCCCAGAGATCCACCCAGTACCGATGTTCCAAGAGCGGTAGAAGTTGAATTAACATAAAGTCCTGTCCCTGTTGACAATACATTAGCAGCAAGATTCATTCCATATCCTGTAGTCAAGCTTCCTGCTGATAATGAATATGCAGTACCGGTAGTAGAAGTAGCTGCCTGAACAATACTGCCATCAGCAGCAACTGCAAAAGCATTAGAAGTACCAACATTTAATGTTCCAGAGACATCTAAGTTACCGGTGATATCGGTATTGTCATTAATTGCTACATTACCATCTATGTCAGAGATAGCACCGGCTGTTGTTACATTCAAACCCGTTGATGCAGAACCTATATCCACTGTGTCATTCAATACAATATTTCCATCAATATCTATCACATTACCTGACGTATCTACACGAAGACCTGTGGTAGCAGAACCTAAGTCAACGGTATCTCCAATGACCACATTCCCATCGGTATCAGTGATTAACCCGGTAGTTGCAATGTTAATTCCGGTTGTTGCACTTCCAAGATCAACCGTATCTCCGATAACTACGTTTCCATCGGTATCTGTTACTAACCCTGCTGTGGTGACATTGAGACCTGTGGTTGCACTACCAATATCTACGGTATCATTTAACACCAAGTTTCCTGAGATATCATTAATCGCTCCTTCTACGGAGAGGTTGCCTGATCTATCAAGATTAGCTACGGTGGTGCCTGATGCTGAAGCAGTGAGGATATTCTGGTCTCCAGTTTCATTGAAGATGGCAAGCGCTTTACCGGTTTCAGCTCCTGTGACATTTAATTTTCCAACGCCGGCAGTAGAGGAGCCGACAGTTACTCTATCTGGTGTAGTGATATCATTACCCGTACCATCAATGTTAAGATCACCTGCGGAATTGACAGTAAAGCCGGAATAGACAGAACCATCGGTATAGGTTAGGCGAAGTTGTTCGCCTGAGGTGGCTAGAGAATCAAGTTTAGCATCAGGGCCTGTGGTGTTGATGCCAAGATTACCACCACTTGTAATTCTTACTTTTTCTGATGGAGTTGTTCCAAAAGTAAACGCCAAATCACCTGATTCTCTTCTTAAGAAAATATCTCTTGCTGCAGTTCCTGGCCCAAAGCCCATAAATGGAGTACCGGTATCAAATCCAAAACCGAACCGGGCATAAGTATCTCCGGAAGTTGCAGTTGCTCCAAAAAGAAGATTATTTGCAACATCGGTTTTTCCTGCTGATGCAAGAGTGCCGTACTCATTAACATACACATTTTGTGTTGTCCATCCTGAAGCTCCTCCACTAACTCTGAAAGCATTTCCAGTAGTTACACCGGCAATGTCAAGCTTCGCTCCGGGGGCTGCAGTTCCAATACCCACATAGTCACTCGCTGCATCAATTGAAAGTGTATTTGAGTCAATATTAAGTCCATTTAATCCTCCAGATAAAGCTATGGTCGTATCATTGGCAAATGTCCATGCGTCAGCATTAGAAGTTACGGTATCACCGGAAGCATCACCAATGGTGGTGTTTCCTGTAACAGAGAAGGCATCTCCTACGATAACAGCTCCATCAGTATCGGTAATGAGGCCGGCAGTAGTGATGTTAATTCCAGTTGTTGCTGATCCTAAGTCAACCGTATCTCCAATAACCACATTACCATCGGTATCAGTAATTAACCCGGTGGTGGCAATATTAATTCCTGTAGTAGCAGAGCCGAGATCAACAACATCTCCGAGAACAATATTGCCGTCCGTGTCCGTAATCAACCCAGCCGTCGTGATA
>MFZT01000001.1:0-2726 GCA_001789515.1 Candidatus Roizmanbacteria bacterium RIFCSPHIGHO2_02_FULL_43_11 | reverse complement strand
TTCCTGATATATCAGATAATGTTCCTTCGATAGCCAAGTTCCCAGCATTACTAATTGTCAACTGATCAGTACCAGAAGAGTTTTCAAACACTGCAAGGCTGGTGGTTTGTGTTCCGTTGCCTTGAACAATAAGTTGAATTTGGTCGGTGTCGCCATCTATGGAGAGCTTGGAAGAGGATAGGGGAGAAGAACCACCAATAACCACCTCATCAGTAGTATCTGTTGTATATATGGTTGTACCACTATCAGTCCAGACACTGTCTGCTCCTCCACCGATGGCTGCTGTCCACGTTTCGTTAATAGCATCAACAATTGTTTCATCAGTAAAGTTTGTTCTAAAGGTATTAATGTCTGCCGAAGCATTGGCAAATGGGATAGCGGTGGTAGTGGTAGCACCTTTAATATTAGAGTCATAGAATGAGATGGTACCTGTAGCAGTTGTAGATCCTCCGGCATCAAGGAGGATGTTGCCACTGTTGTAAGTCTTAAGTGTTAACGGATTACTTTCTGCAGATTCTCCTGCTTCAATCTGAAAAGGACCTAAGGACTTAATATATGCTGCTGTCTGGTTACTAAACAACAGATCATAAGCAATATCAACATCCCCAGCTGCTGAGAAGCTATGTGGTACTGCTGACTCAATTCCATTCTCTGCAACACGGAATACGGACGTGCCGTTGTCAGTGATGTTAAACAAATTAGTGACATTACCATTAGCACCAATATTAAGTCTAAACAAGTCTGTTGTAGCGGTGGTTGATGATCCCGGACTCCAGTCAAGATAGGCAAGAGAACCACCAAGAACACTGGTACCCAGTGCAGTAGAGGTAGAGTTTACATATAGTCCCGTACCTGTTGACAAGACATTTGCAGCTAGATTCATTCCATACCCTGTGGTTAAGCTTCCTGCAGATAATGAGTAGGCAGTACCGGTAGTAGAAGTTGCTGCTTGTACAATACTGCCATCAGCAGCAACAGCAAAAGCATTAGATGTTCCAACATTTAATGTTCCTGAGACATCTAAATTACCGGTGATATCAGTACTGTCATTAAGGCTAATATTCCCATCACTATCTGATATTGCCCCAGCAGTTGTCACATTCAAACCTGTGGTTGCAGAACCCAAATCAACGGTATCATTCAATACTAAGTTGCCATCTGTATCTGAGAGTGCACCAGCGGTGGTAACATTGACCCCTGTTGTTGCACTTCCCAAGTCAACCGTATCTCCAATCACGACATTACCATCTGTGTCTGTAATAAGTCCTGCAGTGGTGATGTTAAGACCGGTGGTAGCGGAGCCGATATCAACCGCATCGTTAAGAACGAGATTTCCTGAGATATCGTTAATGGCTCCTTCAATGGAGAGGTTGCCTGATCTATCAAGATTGGCAACCGTGGTGCCGGAGGCAGAAGCGGTGAGGATATTTTGATCTCCGGTTTCATCAAGGATAGCCAAAGCCTTGCCAGTATAGGCACCAGTGATATTCAGCTTACCCGTATCCGGCGCTGCACTCCCAACGCGGAGATTGCCGGATTCGTCAATCCAGGCAAGATCAGTTCCTGAGGAATTTTCTGCAATCAACAGGTTTGCTGTTTGAGATGAGTGGCCCCGAATCTGGAGACCAATTTGATCGATCCCTCTGTTGAGAAAGACCGTTCCGCCGTTTGAGTAAAGAGCATAACTGCTACTTGAACTTGCATTGTAAAATCCATATTCAGCGCCATCTAGATACACGCCATAACTATCGTTTGCTCCGGAACCTGAGAGGTTTGAGTAATAGCCAAAGGCGTTGGTTATCGCGCCGGCGGATTCGGTAATAGCGGTGCTCACACCGTAGACATTATCTGCGGTGCCACTTGAGTTCCAGGTGTTGACGATGCGGTTGCCGTACACATTGCTTGCGCCTGAAGTCTCTGTAACATCAATAGTTGTGTATTCGCCGGTAATTTGGGTGAAGCCGTTTGACGCATTGCCGGTATTTACATCAACATTATTGCGAAGACCAATGGTATCAATGTTGATACCGGCAAATCCTGTAAGGCCATGAACGGTGTCCATATTTACTGCTGTCCAGTCAGAATTAGTCGTTGCATTAAAGGTGCTATTTACATCGACAATGTTTTTTGCTGTTGTGATAGTGCCCGTAACGTCTAGTGTGCCGTTTGGAGCAACAGTCCCAATTCCAAGCTCATTAGCTGTATCATCCCAAAAGAAATTTGCATTATCCTGAGCCAGTTCTCCAGATGAGCCGGCAAAGACAACTGATCCGGTGGTAAAACCGGGATTAATGGTACCAATAATGCTTCCGTCAACTTCCAGGTCACCACCAATATATAAATCATTATCTGCAGTTATAGCTCCATTTTCCGGGGCTTCGCCACTATTGGCAAACGTATTATAGGCAACGCCAGTGAGGCCCCCTACTTCTAACGTTGAGGTATCAGCAAGGCGAAGGTCACCGCCTAAAGTCATATATCCTTCAGCGTCAAGAGCAAGTAAGTCTGTTCCTGTTACATTTTCAAAAAGCATAACGTTTCCAGTTGCCGCATCTTTGTATTGACCATAGACAAGATTTCCTGTTGTCAACTGTGGTGCTCGTAAGTCGAGTAATGTACCGGTAGTCAAGGCCGATCCTTGCAGATAATTAGATGTGCCCGTAGTTGTTGTATTATCCAAACCACTATATCCATAATTAGAAACGATTCCTTTATCGGCATAAAAT